>DVMH01000021.1 GCA_018715045.1 Candidatus Avidehalobacter gallistercoris | reverse complement strand
CCGGATCATGGGCAATACCTTTTTCTATTTGGGAGGATCGAGCGATGTCTGGTAAGATAAAAATTTTGATGAACGGCGCTGCCGGCAAGATGGGACGCTCGCTTTCGCAGGGGCTCTCTGCGCGGTCGGATATGGTTATCTGCGCAGCGGTAGATATCAAGGCGAGCGACGTCGATTATGGTTTTCTCTGCGGTATTGGTGAGTTGGGCTTTGGTATACAGACTGATTTTGCGGCGGCAATCACGGCAGCCAAGCCCGATGTGGTTGTGGATTTTACCAACCCGGCGGCGGTAATGGGCAATATTCGCACTGCTCTTTCGTATCATACGCCGATTGTGGTGGGCACAACGGGAATTACGCCAGCAGATATACAGCAGATTGCCAAATGGTGCGGCGAGTTTCATACTTCCGCTTTTACGGCAGCCAACTTTGCACTGGGGGCGGTATTGATGCTGCGTTTCGCGCGGGAGGCAGCCAGATATATGCCTCATGTGGAGGTAATTGAGCGTCATCACGATCAAAAGCTGGACGCGCCCAGCGGCACGGCGGTGACCACACTGGAAATGATTGCCGGGGTGCGGCAGCCGATGGCGCAGGGGAATCCGCAGGAGTTTGAGCGCCTGAGCGGCAGCCGGGGCGCGGAATATGACGGCATGAGGGTGCACAGCGTGCGTCTGCCGGGCTATGTGGCAACGCAGGAAGTTGTGTTCGGCGAGGCGGGGCAGGTGCTGACACTCCGGCACGACGCGCTCTCTCGCGAGGCATATGTGCCGGGGGTGGCGTTGGCAGTCAGCAAAATTCTCACTATACCTGCTGGCACATTGATGCAGGGGTTGGAGACGTTGCTATAAGTTGCTGCAAATAGAAGAACATATTTTAGGCGGTGCGTTTTTTTGCGAGACGCGCCGCTTTTATTTTGTCGGGTCAAGTTTCCGCCGCATAGGATATAGCAATCTTGGAATTGGCGGGCGGTGATATTATGCGGAAAAGAACCGTGGCGCTGCTTGGCGGCGATAAACGGGAAATTGAGGTGGCGACTGCGCTGGCAGCCGTTTTTGCGGTGCGTTGCTTTGGCCTGCCCGGCGATATGCTGGCAGCATCAAACGTACATTGCTGCGCTTCGTTGGACGAAGCTTTGTCCGGCGCGGAGGCAGTTCTGCTGCCGATGGCGGGTGTAAAAGAGAACGGTTTGCTTTATGCGCCCCTTGCAGGCGAGGTGAAAGTGGACCGGAATGATCTGGCGCTTTTAAAGGCCGGCACACCGGTACTGGTGGGCGTGGCCTCGGCATATCTGAAAGAAATGTGCGCGGAGCTTCATCTGCCGCTTTATGAGGTTGCGGAGCACGATTTGGTGGCTATCCCAAACGCCGTGCCAACGGCGGAGGGAACGCTGGAGCTGATCATGCGGGAGACTGATGTGACGGTGAACGGACTTCGCGTGCTGGTGCTTGGTTTTGGGCGCGTCGGCGAGGCGCTGGCGATCCGGCTGAAATGCCTGGGCGCAGAGGTCACGGTGGCCAACCGGGGCGAGCGCCGGCGGCAGCAGGCCAAAAGCCACGGCTTTGCGCTGTGCTCCTGGCATGATTTGAGCGCTGGCCTCCAAGCGGCTGATGTGGTGGTTAATACCGTGCCTGCGCCGGTTTTGGGAAAGGATCTGTTGAAAGCGCTTTCACCTGGTGCGCTGGTGGTTGATTTGGCTAGTGGCAGCGGCGGCACAGATTTTGCGGCGGCGGCAGATTTGGGCATTAAGGCGTTGCATGCGCTGTCGTTGCCGGGAAAGGTGGCGCCGAAAAGCTCCGGGCAGATATTGGGGCGGGTGTACCCACGGCTGCTGGTAACGGTGTGCGGTTTGGATAATGGTGAGGAGGTGGCGGAATGACAGCGGAATATACGAACTGGCGCGAGATACTGCGCGATAAAACCATCGGCGTTGGATTGACCGGTTCTTTCTGTACTATGCGGCGGGTGTTGGCGAAGCTTCGAGAACTGAAAACACTCCCCGGCGTAGAGCTGATACCGATATTATCGGAAAATGTGCAGAATTTAGACAGCAAATTCGGCCGGGCAGTGGAATGGCGGGAAGAACTTGCCGATATGGGTGCGGCGGCACCCTTGCTTTCGATACCTGCGGCAGAACCGATCGGACCCACCGCCTGCCTGGATGTGATGTTGCTGGCTCCGTGTACCGGGAACAGTATGGCAAAGCTGGCGCTGGGTATCACCGACGGGCCGGTGCTGATGGCAGCCAAAGCGCATTTACGCAATCAAAAGCCACTGCTGATCGCTCTTGCCACCAACGACGCGCTGGGGGCAAACGCCAAAAATCTGGGAGCACTATTGAACGTGAAGAATGTGTATTTTGTGCCGCTGGGGCAGGATGATCCACTTAAAAAGCCGGCCTCGCTGATATTTGACGCAGAGGTGCTGTTGCCCGCGCTGGCGGCGGCTGCCTGTGGGAAACAGCTTCAGCCGGTGCTGCGCGAATATTAAGCCGCCATTGCTTTTTTTACGACAAATTTTTTGTTGCATTGGCAATAAATAAATGTTAAAATATAAAGTAATTATAATGCTGGAGGTAGGCTTTTGTGAAGAAGTATAATGTTGCTATCGTGGGCGCTACAGGCGCCGTGGGGCATGAGCTTTTGAAAGTGCTGGCTGAACGTGATTTTCCTGTGGGCAATCTGCTGCTTTTGGCGTCGGCGCGTTCCGAGGGCAAAAAAATGATATGGCAGGGGCGCGAATATACCGTGCATGAAGCCACGCCGGAAGTGTTCGAAGACGTTGACCTCGTTTTGTTTGCCGGCGGCTCGATCAGTAAAACTCTCGCTCCTGAGGCCGTAAAACGCGGCGCGGTGTGCATTGACAACAGCAGTACCTTCCGTTATGATTCCGCAGTTCCGCTGGTGGTTCCGGAGGTGAATCCGGAGGATGTGCGCTGGCACAAGGGCATTATCGCTAACCCCAACTGTTCCACCATTCAGATGGTGGTGGCTTTGAAACCGCTTTATGACGCTTTCGGTATTAAGCGTGTTGTGGTGGCGACGTATCAGGCGGTTTCTGGCGCGGGCAAGGAGGGTTTGACCGAACTGGAACAGCAGATCAAGCAACTGGCGGCAGGTAAAGAAACTTTTCCGGAAACTTTCCCGTATCAGATCGCCTGCAATGTTATCCCGCATATTGACATCTTTCTCGATAACGATTACACCAAGGAAGAAATGAAGATGACCTGGGAAACACAGAAAATGCTGCACGACGAGAATATTCTGCTTTCGGCCACGGCGGTGCGGGTGCCGGTTTTCCGCAGTCATGCCGAGGCTGTGCATATCGAGACTGAGCGCCCGGTGACGGCGGCTGAGGCCAGAGAAGTGCTGGCGAAAGCTCCCGGCGTAATTATTCAGGACGACCCGGCGGCAAAGCTGTATCCCATGCCGCTTATGAGTTCTGACACTGACGAGGTTTATGTGGGGCGCATACGCAAGGATATTGCAGTGGAAAACGGTATTTCCCTGTTCGTCGTAGCAGACCAGATTCGTAAGGGTGCGGCCACTAATGCAGTGCAGATTGCACAGCTTTTGGCGACGGAAGATTTGATCAAGCCGGTGCAGTAAGATCGGAAAAGGAGTGATTGGCAATGTATTTTGGCAAGGTTTTGACGGCAATGGTAACACCTTATACCCATGATGGCGAGGTTGATTACGCCAAAGTGCAGAAGCTGACGCGACACCTGCTGCACAATGGCTCGGATGGTGTGCTGATCTGTGGCACTACTGGCGAAAGCCCCTGCTTGACGCCCGACGAAAGGGCAAAACTATGGGCGGCGGCTAAGGAGGCCGTTGGCACGGATGGCCGGCTTATCCTTGGTACGACTGATAACGAGACCGCCTTTTCCTGTGATGTGGCTAAAAAGGCTGAACGCGCGGGCGCGGACGCTTTGCTGGCCGTGGCGCCATATTACAATAAACCATCGCAGGAGGGGTTATACCGTCACTTTGCCAAAATTGCGGCCAGTGCCGATATTCCGATTATCCTCTATAACATTCCCGGGCGCACTGGGGTGACTATCCAGCCGGAAACTGTTTTACGCTTGGCCGAGGACTGCCCGAATATAGTGGCTATTAAGGACGCGACCGGGAGCTTGGATTCGGTCAGCCAGTTGAAAACGCTGCTGCCGGAGGATTTTGCCGTCTATTCCGGTGACGATTCACTGACGCTGCCAATTGTAACGGTGGGCGGAGCTGGCGTCATTAGCGTGGCCTCACATCTTATAGGCAAGGAAATTGCTGCGATGATAACGGCCTGCCAGGCGGGCGATCTTGTGACTGCGCGCAAGCTGCATTTGCAGTATTTTGAAATGTTCAAAAAACTGTTCATTACCACCAACCCTGTGCCGGTCAAAGCTTGTCTTAACCTGCTGGGATGGGATATGGGCGATTGCCGTCTGCCGCTGGCGCCGCCTACTGAACAGGAGCTGGCGGTTCTTTCCGAACTGCTGCAAAAATACGGCCTGTTGGACTGAAAGGCGCGCCGCGCCTTGGATGGACAGGCTTCCTTAATTTACCATATTAAGAAGTAAAATTTTTTTAAGTAAAGGAGTGTGATTATGGCAAGAGACAATTTTAACGCCGCGGGCGGCACTGTCGTCGAACCGGCAGGTATAAACCTGAAAAGCACTGCTGCGGACGTAATTAAGAATCTGGCGAAAAGCGCCAAGAAAGCGGCAGGCAAAAAACCGGCAGCCGGGCTTGCAGCTAAAGCGCAGGTAGGACCGGTGAAACCGGCGGAAAAGGCGGACGGAAACACTCCACCTGCCGCCCCAGCCAGACGCGGCAGACCGCCTAAAGTGGACAAGAACGGCGAAAAGCCGAACGCAAGGCCGAACAACAGATTGACTGATAAGTTGAACGATAAGGCTTATGAGAAGCCTGGCCGCAAGCCGGCCGTGAAAGAGGGCGGCGCGGCGGCGCGTGGCAAGCTGGCAGTGATACCGTTGGGCGGTCTCGGTGAAGTGGGCAAGAATATGACCGCTTTTAAATTCGGCAATAACATCATCGTAGTTGACAGCGGCATGACTTTTCCTGATGATGAGCAGCTTGGTATCGACCTCGTTATACCAGATTATAACTATCTGTTGGAAAACCGCAGCATGGTGCGCGGTATTTTCGTTACGCACGGTCATGAGGATCATATCGGCGCTTTGCCCTATGTGCTTAGGGATCTGAAAGTGCCGGTTTATGGCAGCCGCCTGACACTGGGGCTAATTAAGGGAAAGCTCAAGGAGCATAATCTTTCCACCAATAATCTGCATGAGGTGGCGCCGCATGATGTTATCAGCGCCGGCCCATTTAAGGTAGAGTTTATTCATGTATCCCACAGTATCCCCGATTCGATGGCGCTGGCGATCCACACTCCGGTGGGCGTGGTGCTGCATACTGGCGACTATAAAATTGATATGTCGCCGATCGACGGCAAGTTTATGGATCTGACGCGCATTTCCCAGCTGGGTCAGGAGGGTGTTCTGTTGCTGATGTCGGACAGCACCAATGTGGAGCGTCCTGGCTTTACCGCCTCGGAGAAAACTGTCGGCCAGTCATTGGACACCATCTTTCTGAATGCTACCGGACGTATTATCGTGACCACGTTTGCATCCAATGTTCATCGTATTCAGCAGGCCATTTGGGCGGCGGAGCGAACAGGACGTAAGGTGGCTGTGGTTGGCCGCGGCATGAATAACGTGGTGGGTATCGCCAATGAACTGGGCTATCTGAAAGTTAAAAGCAGCACGTTTATCGACATCAACGATATTCGTAAATATCCCGACCGGAAGCTGGCGATTTTGACCACCGGCAGCCAAGGTGAAAGCCTGGCCGGTTTGACGCGTATGTCGCAGGGCGAGCACCGTCAGGTACATCTGCGCCCCGGCGACCTGGTGGTAATATCCGCCAATCCGATTCCCGGTAATGAGCTGATGATTTCCAAAACAGTGGACAATCTGTATCATCTCGGTGTTGATGTTGCCTATGGCAGAAGCCTTGGTATTCACGTTTCCGGCCATGCCAGCCAGGAGGATATGAAACTGCTGTTCAATCTGGTACGGCCAAAGTTCTTCATGCCAGTGCACGGCGAATATCGTATGCTGTGCGAGCACGGCAAGCTGGCCGAAAAGATGGGCGTGCCTGCTAAAAACGTATTCGTGATGGAAAATGGCCAGGTATTGGAGCTTTCCTCTCGCACAGCCAAGGTGACGGGCAAGGTGCATGCCGGCATGATACTGATTGACGGACGCGGCATCGGTGATGTCGGTACCACTGTGCTTAAGGATAGAAAGCAGCTTTCCAGCGACGGTATTGTGATCGCCAGCATTGTAATCGACCGTGATGAATGCCGTTTGAACAGTATGCCTTATATCTTTTCGCGCGGGTTTGTGTACGAAAAAGGAAACGACACTATTTTCCGCGAAGCGGAAAAGCGTATTGTTGCTATTGTGGAGAGTTTTGCAGGCAAGGAATATAGTCAGTCCGCGATGAAAGCGGCTATCAAGGCGGCCATTGCCAAGCTGTGTTTTGAGCGCACCGGACGCAAACCGATCATCGTGCCGATCATCAACGAAATTTGATTTGAACAAGCATTTTATAGCGTCTTTGCACCGTTTTAACGGCGGCGGAGGCGCTTTTTTGCGATTAAATTACGTCCGCTTGGGGCAGACTATGGCGTATATAGTGAAAAATTCCCAAACGGAGGAGAGATGCTTGTGTTTTACGATTCAAAAGAGAATTGGCGGATTTATCCCGCGCTGCATAATGATGTGACGCCAGAGAACCCAACCGAACCGAACGCCCCGGATAACCCGGATGCTCAGAATGACGGCGGTGATGCCGACCGTTCAAAAGTTATCAGCGAGTTGGGCGAGGCCAAGGTGCCGGAACTGGTGAGCGAAGTGCACGTGCTGACGATCATTGGCCAAGTGGAGGGGCATTTGGTGATGCCGCCGCAGAATAAAACCACCAAATACGAGCACATCATACCCCAATTGGTAGCGGTGGAGGAAAGCCCGGACATCAAGGGTCTGCTGGTGATCTTGAACACTGTGGGCGGTGATGTGGAGGCTGGGTTGGCAATTGCCGAGATGATGGCCAGCATGAAGAAGCCCGTGGTATCACTGGTGTTGGGCGGCGGGCATAGTATCGGCGTGCCCATTGCTGTGGCCGCACATCATTCGCTGATCGCTCCGACGGCCACTATGACCATTCACCCTATTCGTATGACGGGCATGGTGCTTGGTGTGCAGCAGAGCTTCGATTATCTGGAACGTATGCAGGACAGGGTCATTGGTTTTATCACATCTCATTCCAACATTTCTGACCAGCAGGTGCGCAATTTTATGATGAACACCGGAGAGCTTGCCCGAGATATCGGTACTGTACTGGCTGGTGAGGACGCTGTTAAATGCGGTTTGATCGATGAGGTAGGCGGACTTCAGGAGGCGCTTGCCGCCCTGCACCAGCTGATTGACGCGGGCGAAGCTGGGTGTTGCCGCGGCCATGGCCATGGCCATGGGCAAGAGCATAAAAAGCAGAAAGCGGGGTGTGGCAAATGTTGTGGAGCGTGATCCCGGAATCAATCGTGCTGGCTGGACTGGACCAAAAATGCAGTCTGCTGGACGGCACGGTGGCCAACTGCCCTTGCAAGCTTCGCTGGCAGGGCAACGGCTTTGTTAGCATTGAATCGGTTTGCAGCACCGATCCTAAGGATTTTTTGCGAGCAGAGTTAGCTCCGGGGCGGAGAATTTTTATGCCAAAATAAAGGAATTGGGCTTAGCCTGCCGAAATATTAACAGTTAACAAACTACGTGTAGAAGACCGGTTTACCGGCTGATTTCGGAAAGGATCGCCTGATGACAACTGATAATAAACAGACGCGCAAAAAGACTGGCGGCAGTAAAAAGGCCCCTGTCCGTAAAAAGCTCACCGCTAAGGAAAGGGCTGAGCAGTTTCGCTCTCTTGGCGTGGGGCTGATGCTGATAGGGCTCCTGCTGGGCGGCTGGTTTTTAGTGCTGGCGGTGGGGGTGCTGTTGGACAAGCCCACGCCGGGGCAGGTACTGGCGGATATCGCCGCAGGGGCGGCAAATTTGGCGCTGGCGCTCACTTTTGTTTATCTTGGTTACGCATTATACAGCGAGCGCAAGAGGAAGTTTGATTCGTGGCAGATTGCAGGCTGGTGCTTTTTTCTGTTGGCGGCGGCGGGACTGTTGCATCTGGGGCAGTTTGCCGGGGGCTTCAAAGCGGCCATGCAGGCGGCTCTGGCCGGTTTTGGCGGTGGCGTCAGCGGCTTTGTAGCGTGTCTTCCGGTGTTCTGGCTGCCCAGCGCCGCTGCGCGTTACATAATCCTTACGGCGTTTTTGCTGCTGGGCATAATGCTGAGCAGCGATATGCCGATTTTCGCGTTTATCAAGGCGATTCCCGGTTGGTTTGCCGGTTGGTTTGCTGGTATGGGTAATGATACTGATGATGAACCAAAATCTTCAGCCGCGTCGAAGCGCCTGGCGGCCAAACGTGAGATGCCGCAAGAGGTCAAGCTGCCTCCGATTATCACTGAATACAGCGGGCGGCGCTTTGAAGAAACCCCGAAAAGTGAATACGACCATGTTACTGTCGGCGAAATGCTGAGCGGTGGTTTGAACGATGGGCCAGAGCCTGCGGGCGTGTTGCGTGCCAAAGCGGCGGACGGTGAGCATATGCAGGAGCAGAAGCAGACTGCGCGGGCCTGGGGCATACCGGCCGAAACACCTGCCCACACGCTGGAGCAAGCCGTACAGGCGGCGGAATTGGCGCGTTCCCAGATGGAGCCGCCGTTGCCCCGGCCAGAGGCGCAGGTTAAGCCGGAAGCGGTGGAGAGCGAACCGAACGAATCGAAAGAACTGAATGTATCGAATGGAACGGCAGAAATAACCGGTGCGAATGAACCTGTCGAGGGTGTGCATACTGAGCTGAAACGTGTAGTCAATTATAAGCTGCCGCCAATTTCGCTGATGAAAGGCGGTGTGACGGTTAAAGACAGCAGCATTAATCAGCGTATTATGGACGACAGCCAGGCGCTGGAAAATGTGCTCGCTAGCTTTGGTGTTAAAACTAAGGTAGTAGAGGTCATCTGCGGTCCCACGATTATCCGTTATGAGTTGCAGCCTGCGCCGGGGGTAAAAATTTCCCGTATCGTGGGGCTTGCGGACGATATTGCGCTGGCGCTGGCCGCGCGGGGGCTGCGTATCGAAGCGCCAGTGCCAGGCAAATCCGTGGTTGGTATCGAGGTGGCGCGCGAGGAGACTAGTCCGGTTTATTTCAAAGATGTTTTGGCCAGCGATGCGTTTGCCAAGAGTAAATCAAAGCTATCTATTGCGTTTGGGGTGGACATCAACGGCGGCGCTATTGTCGGTGATCTGGCCGAGATGCCCCACCTGCTGATCGCAGGCGCCACGGGCAGCGGCAAAAGCGTCTGCATGAACACGCTGATTTGCAGCATACTTTATAAAGCTAAGCCAGACGAGGTCAAATTCATCATGGTTGACCCGAAAAAGGTGGAAATGACTGGCTATGTCGGTCTGCCGCATTTAGGCCGCCCGGTGGTTACCGACGCGAAAAAGGCGTCGCAGGTTTTAAAAGAAGTCGTCAACGAGATGGAGCGCCGTTATCTGGTGTTCGTCAACGCGGGCGTAAAGAATTTTGCAGCTTATAACGAGCTGCCGGATGCGGCTAAAATGCCGCAGATTGTGGTGCTGATCGATGAGCTGGCCGATTTGATGATGGTGGCTTCGCATGACGTGGAGGATTCGATCTGCCGTCTGGCGCAAATGGCGCGCGCGGCGGGTATTCATCTGGTCATCGCTACTCAGCGCCCCTCTGTGGATGTAATAACCGGCCTGATCAAGGCCAATATTCCCTCGCGTATCGCTTTCGCCGTATCCTCGCAGATCGATTCGCGCACCATTTTGGATATGGGCGGCGCGGAAAAGCTGTTGGGCAAAGGCGATATGCTCTATTTCCCGATCGGCAGACAGAAGCCGTTGCGGGTGCAGGGTGCGTTTTTGAGCGAGGACGAAATTCACGATTTGGTGGAATACTGCAAGCAGCAGGCTGAGCCGGAATATCTGGAACTGCCGTTGCCGGGGGAGCAGGAGGATGCGGCGGCTGAGGAAAAGGATGAACGAGACGAGTTGTTCATCGACGCCTGCCAACAGGTGATCAGCAGCGGACAGGCTTCAGCCTCATCGCTGCAGAGGCGCTTTCGCATTGGCTATAACCGGGCGGCGCGGATGGTCGAAACAATGCAGGAGCTTGGTATCGTCAGCGCGCCGGAGGGCAACCGCCGTACCGTGTTGATGAATATGCCGACATTTGCCGAGCTTTATCTGACGCCGCAGGAGCCGCAGCAGACGGGTGAGGAGCTGGATATTGAAAACTCGTAGTTTGATTGAGATAGACGGGAAAGGCGGATTGTTATGCTGGAGGAAAACGGCCGTTTGTTAAAGGTGACCCGCGAAGCGCTGGGCCTTAGCCTGGACGCGGTGGAGGAAGCTACCAAGGTGCGGGAATATTACTTGCAGCTTTTGGAGAACGGTGATTTGTCAGGAATGCCGGGGCGCATTTACGCGATCGGCTTTGCCGAAACCTACGCTAAATTCCTGGGGATTGACCCTGCCGGGTTGCTGGAGGATATAAAGGCGTTTTATGCCAAAAACAGCGCTGACGTGGGATTTGAGGCTTATGTTTCCGGCAAAAAGGTGGTGCAGGCAGTGGCAGAGGGCGGTTCGCCCAACGCAGCCTGGCATGAAGTCAAAGATAAGGCGGAAAGCCGTCTTGCCGACCAGAACGCTAAGGCGGAAAGCGCTAACCAACTGCGAGCTTCGGCTTATGCCAACGTGGCGATGGGACGCCCGATTAGAAGCCGCAGCCGCCGCTTTGGCAAACGCTTTTTGTGGGTGCTGCTGGGCAGCGTGGTGATTACTTTGCTGCTGGCTCTGTATTTGCTGCAGGATAACCCGGAACTGCCGGGCTTTTTGCAGGGGAGCGAGCAGCTGCCGGTGGCTGAGAGCGAGGTGCAGGCCAATGCCGCGCCGGTGACGATCATTGTGACGGCGCAGGATGAGGAAATTTGGGTTGGCGCAACTGTTGACGGCACAAAGCATTCGCAGGTAACTTTGGCTCCGGGTTTATCGCAGGCGTTTACGGCGCAGAACCACCTGTATCTGCGCTTTAATAAGGCCACCCATACAACGGTGGAATATAATGGCCAGACGTTGGAGGATTTCAGCGCTGGGAGCGATATTTGGAACTTTAATTTTTATACTGACAGCTACGATGGCTATGCCGATCAGCCTGTTGGGTCGGATAACTGATTTTACATAAGAGGTATTATATTGGACGCGATTAAGATATATTTTGATACAATGGGCTGCGCCAAAAATCTGGCGGACAGTGAATACGCGCTTGGCGGTCTTGTCTCTGCCGGCTTTCTGATCGTCGAAGATCCGTTTGAGGCAGACGTTATTGTGGTTAACACCTGCGGTTTCATCAATGATGCCAAGCAGGAATCGATTGAACGTATTCTGGAGCTGGCCGCCCTGAAAGAGGGAGGCCGCTGCCGTCTGCTGGTGGCAACCGGTTGTCTGACGCAGCGTTACGGAGCAGATCTCGCCGCTGAAATGCCGGAAATTGATTTGCTGCTGGGGGTTAACGATTACGCCGAGCTGCCAAGTCTTATCCAGCATAAGCTTTGGGGGCAGACGCATAAAAAACTGGCTGTACCGATCTGCGAACGGGTGCAGTTGACGCCTCCCTATACAGCCTATCTGAAAATTGCTGAGGGCTGCGACAATCATTGCACTTTCTGCGCTATTCCGAAAATTCGCGGCAGGCTAATAAGCCGTCCATGCGACGAATTGGTGGCGGAAGCTGCTGAAATGCGTAGGGCCGGTGTTAAAGAACTGGTGCTGATTGCGCAGGATACTACGGCCTATGGTCAGGACTTGGCGGGGCGTTCGCTGCTTCCGGATTTGCTGCGTGAACTGGACAAGCTGAACTTTGCCATGCTACGCTTTTTATACGCCTATCCGGAGGGGTTAAGCGACGATTTACTGGCCGCTGTGCGCGACTGCAAGAGTTGCTGCCATTATCTGGACATTCCGATTCAGCACGTCAGTTCTGCTGTCATCAAGCGCATGAACCGCAAGCTGAACCGAACGGAAATTGAGGCGCTGTTTAAGAAAATACGTACCTATCTGCCTGACGCGGCTATTCGCACCACGCTGATGGTGGGTTTCCCTGGCGAGACAGACGCAGATTTTGCTGAGTTGCTGGATTTTGTTGCCGGGGCTGATATCGACTGGGCTGGTGTTTTCCGCTATTCCCAGGAGGATGATACGCCAGCTGCCACAATGCCTGACCAGATAGAGGAGTATGTAAAAGCCCGCCGTTATAACCAGCTTATGGCTCAGCTCGCCGATGCGGGGGCGGTGTGGCGGGAGCGGCTGGTGGGGCAAAAACTTACCGTTCTGCTGGAGCAGCCGTCGGTCGATTTTCCCGGCTTCTTTGAGGCGCGCTCGCAGTATCATGCGCCAGAGGTGGACGGTCTGATTTATGTGGATAATGTGCATGGCACACTGTCGGAGCGGCATATCGGCAGTATCATTAATGTGGAAATTACGGAGCAGGCGGCGTATGATTTGATTGCCCGCCCGCTTAAATAGGAGGTTATCATGCAATATTGGCAGAAAATGAATTTGGCAAACAGAGTCACTATGGCGCGCTTTCTGTTGGTGCCGGTGTTTGTTCTGATCGTGACGCTGTTTCACGGCTGGTTGGCTGATTTGCTGGCCGGGTTAGTATTCATTGTCGCGGCCTGTACGGATTTTATCGACGGCCATATCGCTCGCAGCCGTAATATGATCAGCACGTTTGGCAAGTTTATGGACCCGCTGGTAGATAAGATACTGGTCACGGCGGCAATGGTGACGCTGGTGGCCATGGGGCGCGTTCCTGCATGGGTAGTTATCCTGATTCTGGCGCGGGAATTTGCCATCACTGGTCTTCGCACCGTGGCGGTATCATCGGGCGTGGTTATCGCGGCCTCAAAGCTTGGCAAGTGGAAAACGGCCTGCCAGATGGTGGCGCTGGCGCTTCTTCTGGTGTATACGCTGCCATTTCTTCCCAACACGTTCATTTATGTGCTGGGGCAGGTGCTGTTATATACGGCTTTGGTGCTGACATATATTTCCGGCTGGGATTACCTGAAAGGGTGCCGGGAGATTCTCTCTGATATGTGATTTAGGGATAAGAGGTGCATATATGGCGAGCCTTATGGAATATATTGACAAAAAGGCGGCGGCGTTGTTGGATATTCTGTTGGTAAAGCAGGCCACGGTGACGTTTGCTGAATCCTGCACCGGGGGGATGCTCTCGGCGGCTTTTACACGCCATGCCGGGGCTTCGGCGGCGCTAAAGCGCTCATATGTTACTTATTGTGACGCGGCCAAGGCGGAAATGCTTGAGGTATCATCCCGTGATTTGGCGCTGTATACGGCAGTATCATCTCCCGTAGCGGCGCAGATGGCGACGGGAGCCCGGCGGCAGGCAGGTGCGGATATCGCCATATCCGTTACGGGTCTGGCTGGCCCCACCGGCGGAATGGCGGTGCAGCCGGTGGGGCTGGTGTATATCGGCTGTGCGGTTAATGATGGAGTGCGGGTGATACGTGCAGTTTTCCCTGGCAATCGTGATATGGTAAGGCAGCAGGCGGCGTTGCTGGCTTATCGGACGGCGCTTCAAGCGGCTGCTGTTTTATAAGGATGCGAGGTGCGCAGATGAAAAAGAATTGGGCGGTATTTGTGGCGTTTTATCTGCTGCTGGCGTTGGCGGCCTGCGGCGCTGAAGAGCAGCAGCTGTCACTGGCGGCGATGGATGTGCAGGCATACGAACACCCTTCGAACGGTGCGGCAATAACGTTGCCTGCAGAATGGGAAAAACTTTCCGAGGTGGACGAGGCGACAGTTTTTGCGGCGGTGGATGACAGTATCTCTTTGACGCTGTTGCGCGAACTGGGCGGGTTCAGTTATTATTCCGCCGAGGGGCTGGCCGGTCTGGCTGAGGAGTTGGCAGGCGGCGTGCTCGCCGAGCCTGAAGTTTTGCAGAGCGAGGTTCTCGCCAAGCCTAAAGGCGCAGTGCTGGTGACAGTGTCGGGCGATTTGGCCGAGGGCAAGCCTGCGGTTTGCGAGGTGGTGGTATACAGCCCAATCCCTGCGGTGCGTTATTACACGGTGGCGGTGGCTGGGTCGGACGCTTATCAGGCGAACGCTGCTCTGTTGCGCGAGATTTATGCTGGCTTTCACTTGAATAAAACCGAGGACGATATTTATCAGCAGCTGGAAGATACCAACGCTTAGGTATAGCCGCCGGAACAGTTCCGGCGGCTTGTCATTTTCCGATAACGCTTGGCATATGCTTTGATAACAGTATAAAGCGTAAGGCGGTGGGCATATGTTGGGCGCGGTGTGGGTGCTGCTCCTGGTTTGGGGCTTTATGGCGGCGGCGTATCATGGCGATATTGGGCTGGTGACGGCTGGAGCGCTATCCGGCGCAGCCAAATCCTTGGAACTTATCTGGGGATTGGCGGGCGGCATTATGCTGTGGCTGGGGCTTTTGGCTCTGTTGAGGGAAAGCGGCCTGATGCATAAATTGGCGCAGCTGTTTGCGCCATTTATGTACCGGCTGTTTCCGGAGGTTGACGCGTCAAGCCCTGCACTGGGCGATATCGTGCTGAACTTCTGTGCCAATCTGCTGGGTCTGGGCAACGCGGCCACTCCGTTCGGTATCCGGGCCATGCAGGAGCTGGAACGCGATAACCCGGAGCCTGGCCGGGCAACTGATAGTATGATCACGCTGTTGCTGCTTAACACCACTGCACCCACACTGCTTCCTACCACAATCATTGCTCTCCGGGCGGCGGCCGGTTCTGTTAACCCGGCAGAAATCGTGCCACTGGCGTTTGCGGCATCTATGTTTGGGCTTGGCGTCGGTCTGGCGGCGCATTGGGTGATCATTCATTGGGGCCGGCGAGCTAATGGCTGAGTATCTTGGGCTGGCAGTGGCATGGTTAATACCCCTGCTGCTTGTGCTGCTACCGCTTTACGCTCTGTATAAGCGTGTGGACGTTTACGCTGTCTTCTGCAGCGGCGCGGCGGAAGGTCTGGCGCTGCTGATAAAAATTCTCCCCAACTTGCTGGCCATGCTGGTGGCGATCGAGGTGTTTAAGAGCAGTGGAGCATTGGATATGCTGCTTGCGTGGCTAACGCCGCTGGCGCAGGCGCTGGGTATACCGGCGGATATTCTGCCGCTTTCGCTGCTGCGCTCTCTTTCTGGCAGCGGGGCGCTTGCCATGACCTCGCAGTTGATCGATAAATTCGGTGCAGATTCCTTTGTCGGACGGCTGGCATCTACCATGCAGGGCAGTACTGATACCACGCTTTATGTGCTGGCAGTTTATTTCGGCGCGGTGGGGGTAACTCGTTCGCGTCATGCGCTGGCGGTTGGTCTCTTGGCGGACGTGGCAGCGTTTATTGCAGCCTTTTGGCTCTGCCGTCTGGTTTGGGGCTGAAACACGTAAAAATGGTTGTTGCATCCGCCATTTTGCTTTGCTATAATGAAGTTAAGCAAGTGAAGGCGGGCTTTTAATATGACAGAGAGATTGCAGAAAATACTGGCGGCGCGCGGTGTGGCCTCTCGCCGTGCGTCGGAAAAACTGGTTGAAGAGGGGCGCGTCACGGTGAATGGCCGTGTGGCACTGCTTGGCGATAAGGCTGATCCGGATCATGACGAAATTTGCCTGGACGGTAAACCGCTGCCCCCGGCGCTCTCAGCCCACACCTATCTGCTACTGTATAAACCGGCAGGCTATATCACCAGCGTAACCGACCCCCGGGGACGGCGTACAGTGCTGGATTTGGTGCGAAATAGAATTCCTGCGGGCGGGCGGCTTTATCCCGTGGGGCGGCTGGATTATGCCACCTCCGGTGTGCTGTTGTTAACTGACGACGGCGATCTGACTAACGCGCTGCTGCACCCTGGGCGCGAAATTGATAAGACGTATGAAAGCGCGGTTATTGGCGAGGTGACGGCGGCCAAGTTGAAAAGGCTTGCTGGTGGTGTGCGTTTAAGCGACGGTCTGACTGCGCCTGCCAAAGTGCGTCAAAAGCGGCGCGAGGCTGGCAAATCCACCACCCGAACGGTGCTTGAGCTGACTATTCACGAGGGGAGAAACCGCCAGGTGCGGCGCATGCTGGCGGCCGTGGGGTTGGACGTCATCTGGCTGAAGCGGACAAGTTTTGCGGGTCTCTCGCTTTCCGGCCTTAAGCCCGGCGAATACCGTGAGTTAACAGGGGAAGAACTGACCAGGCTTTTACAGTATAAATAATTGATGTGAGAAGGAGTGATTGAAAATGGCAGAAAGAACGCGTTTGAAGCAGGGCGAGGTGCAGGTTTACACCGGCAACGGCAAGGGAAAAACCACAGCAGCATTCGGGTTGGCCTTGCGGGCTGCGGGCTGCAATATGCATGTGGTGATCATTCAGTTTATGAAAGTTAGCGGCCATTATGCCGAGGATGAGGGTATCCGCCGCCTGGGTGATTGCGTGGAGCATTACGCTTTTGGCAATCCCGGCTGGGTGAAAAAGGGCGATGGAACGCCGGAGGATTACGCGCAGGCCAAGGCCGGCATGGATAAAGCGAAAGAAGCGCTTTCCGATCCGGACGTGGATATAGTTATTTTGGATGAGATCAATAATGCTCTCTGGTTTGAGCTGGTGACGGAGGAAGAAGTGCTGGATTTAATTAAGAACCGTCTGCCCAATATTGAGGTAGTTTTGACGGGTCGAAATGCGCCTCAATCCATTATGGACGCAGCAGATCTGGTGACGGAAATGCGTGAGATCAAGCACTATTACACTAAGGGAGTGCCTGTGCGGCGCGGCATTGAGTTTTAATAATGACTGAGGTTTTGGTTATCGGTGGAGGTGCAGCAGGTTCCATGGCGGCCATTGCTGCTGCCCGCGCGGGCGCCATGGTTACGCTTTGGGAGAAGAATGGCCGCCTGGGCAAAAAGCTTGCCATAACGGGCAAGGGGCGCTGCAACGTGACAAATGCTGCTCCGGTAGATGAGCTTATTCGCAATATACCAGGTAACGGGCGCTTTCTGTACAGCGCGTTCGCCGCGTTTGACAACCGGGCAGTGATGGATTTTTTTGAGGAACTGGGCGTACCGCTCAAGGTGGAGCGTGGACAGAGGGTCTTTCCGCAGTCTGACCGGGCGCAGGACGTCACCGACGCTCTTGCGGCGGAAATGCGGCGGCTTAAGGTGTGCATCTGCTATCATAAGACGGCGCAGGAGCTGTTGTTTGACGCTCAGGGCGGTATAGGCGGCGCTAAAGCCGCAGATGGTACGGTTGAGCAGGCGAGGGCGGTCATTCTGGCGCTGGGCGGCGCGACTTATCAGGCTACCGGCAGCACTGGCGATGGCTATAAGCTGGCTGCAGCTGCTGGGCACACGGTTATCCCTCCGCTGCCCGCACTGGTTCCTCTGGTCTCGTCCGATGCCTGGGTTGCGGCGTGTGCGGGTCTGTCGCTGAAAAACGTTGAGCTTTCCCTATACAAACGGGGTGAGGTTACGAAAAAGCAGCTGCTGTATCGCGGCTTTGGCGAGATGCTGTTCACACATTTTGGCATATCAGGCCCTTTGGTGCTTTCCGCGTCGCGGGCGGCGGCAGGCTTTTGGCGTGACGAACCGGGCGCGCAGCTGCTGGCTCTGATCGATTTGAAGCCTGCTCTTGCAGCAGAGCAGCTTACTGTGCGCCTGGAGCGAGATATTGCCGCCGCACCCAGGCGTCAGCTGCATAACGCTCTCAGCGAACTGCTGCCAAAATCGCTGATCGAGCCGTTTATCGCGCTTTCCGGTCTGGACGGAACCCGGCCGGTTAACACATTACTGCACAGGGAACGGGCTGCGCTGGTTACGCTTCTGAAAGCGCTGCCGGTGCGGCTTTCCGGTACGCGGCCTCTGGACGAGGGCATTGTAACGCAGGGCGGCGTGCTGGTGAAAGAGATACAGCCTAAGACGTTTGCTTCCAAAATTTGCCCTGGTCTGTTCATCGTGGGCGAATTGCTGGACGTTGATGGCTTTACCGGCGGTTATAACTTACAGGCGGCGTTCAGCAGCGGCCATGCAGCTGGGCTGGCGGCGGCAGAGGTTGTCTTATAGTGTTGAGGTTGTCTTATAGTGTTATAGAAGACAAAAATTTCATAAAAACTCCTGTTTGGGGCAGGCTAACCGTAAAGGGCGGTGAGTATATGACCGGGCAGGAGGATATTTTTTTCCGGCGGCGCAGATGGTTTGAGGTATGGCTGGCCGCGGCGCTGACAGTGGGGCTTGCGGCGCTGGTGCTGTGTCAAATATGTCTTTATCAGGGGCGCATACAGCCGGACGCCAGCTGGTATGGCAGCGATTATCAGGCGGACGGAGAGATAGTCGCAGCAGAGGCGCTTTATGATGGGCTTTACGGCACAGTGACGTATGAGCTTTGTGATTACAGCCGTCTGGAGGAAGCGAAGATTTGGCAAAACGGCTATGACGCGGGCGGTTTCTGTGAACCGGAATTAACGCTGACCGTATCCCCGGGCGATACACTGGAACTGGATGCCGCGGCCTATCGCAGACCGGTGCGTGTACGGCTGAAGCGGGCCTCCACTGGGATAAATACGGCCTTTCTGCTTTCCGATGTGGAGATTTGCGGCGGCAGGATTGATTTGGGACGCGTAGTATTTGAATAGAATGGCTTCAGGAATTATTCCGAAGCCGTTTTTTGTTGCAAGAAAAATGTTGTCAAATATCGAAAAGCAAAGTATAATTAAAATAGTATGCAAGGAGGCGGCGATATTGTCTGAACAATGGGAAAACGTAGATTTGAACAGTAAACGTGTGGCCAAGGCGGCGCTTTTTATGGCGCTTTCCGAGGGGCGCGAGGAGGAAATGCGGCTTAAGCAGGATTACCAGCAGCAAGGGCTGTCTGTCGCGGCGGTGAACTTCGGCGGCGAGGCGGCAAGCTCCGTTGCCAAGGTGTTGGAGCGTGCGGTGGTTGCCGCCCGGCGCGAGGGTGTAATTGCTGACGTGCATAACGAAGAGGGCGCGGTGGCCGGAGCGGCTCATGAGGCGCTGAACCAGATCTTGACCAAGGCTATGGGGCTGAACATTGGCGGCAAAATCGGCATTGCCCGGCATCATGATCACATCACCGTGGCGATGGTAATGGAAATCGGTCTGCTGCACCTGAACGAGGTGGCGGTGGGCATGGCGCACCGTGCAGTTTGATAAATCTTGGGGCGGAGGAAACGTAATTTATGAAAAAAGTTATTGCCATTGACGGCCCGGCGGGCGCCGGGAAAAGCACGATAGCCAAGGCTCTGGCAGAAAAACTGGGCTATATTTATATCGACACCGGAGCGATGTACCGCACGGTGGCTTTGCTTGCGCAGGAGCAGGGCGTGGCGGTTGACGATGCGGCGGCGCTCACCGACATCGCCGGTAAGGCAGAAATCACCATGCGTGTGGAGGGCGGTCAAAACCGCATTATTTTGAACGGACGCGACGTGACAGAGGCAATCAGAAAGCCGGAGGTTGGTGCGGCGGCCTCACCAGTTTCGGCGGTGCCGGGTGTACGCGAGCATTTGGTGGCTGCCCAGAGAAAACTTGCGGCGCATGGCTGCGTGGTTATGGACGGACGCGACATTGGCACGGTGGTACTGCCGGATGCTGACTGCAAAATATATCTTACGGCCAGCCTGGATGAGCGGGTACAGCGCCGTTATGACGAGCTTTGTGCCAAGGGTATCCAGACGACGCGTGAGGGCGTGCGGGAGGATATTTCCACCCGTGATTACCGTGACTCCCACCGTGAAACTTCACCGCTGAAACAGGCGGAGGACGCGGTGTATCTCGATTCCACTGGGCTGGGTATTCCCGAGGTGCTTTCCCGTGCTCTGGCGTTGGCGGAGGCGGAATAATGCGGCTTTATGATTTTCTGGTCGGCCTGTTCAGTCTGCTGGCGCGTTTGTTTGGCGTTAAAATATCCGGGCGGGAGCAGGTGCCGCAGACGGGGCCGCTGGTGGTTATTGGCAACCACCGCTGCTGGACGGATATTCTGCTGATGGCGCTGGCGGTATACCCGCGCCACGTTCATTTCATGGCCAAGAGCGAATATGGGCAGAACAAGCCGCTGGACTGGCTGATTCGCCATTGCGAGTGCTTCAAGGTGGAGCGCGGCGAGGTTGATGTCAAGGCTATAAAAACGGCGCTTGGCTATCTTAAAAAGCAGGAAGTGCTGGGTATTTTCCCGGAGGGAACGCGTAACCGCACTGAAGCCCCCCTGCTGCCTTTCAAGGAAGGTGCGTTTATGATTGCTGCGCGGGGGAAAGCTCAGGTGCTGCCGCTGACTATCAGTCATGCAGAGCGTTTTTTCAAGCTGGGTAGACCCAAGGCGGAAGTGCGAATTGGCGCAGCTTTCTCACTGGACGCTTTCCAAAACGAACAGGGTAAATTTGATCCGGCGCAGGCCGCGGCCTATGCCGGTGAGCAAATAAAAAAAATGTTGCCCAACGGGCAGGATTTTTAAAGTGATTGTAGAATATGCTTTAATTGGCATAAGTTTGATTATACGTTATCAACTGCGGAGGTCTTATGCGTATAATTGTGGCCGCGCACGCCGGGTTTTGTTTTGGTGTAAAGCGGGCGGTGCATCTGGCGGAGGAAGCGGCGGAATCACATGCGGTGTATTCGCTGGGGCCGCTGATCCATAATCCTCGTGAGATAGAACGGCTCTCAAGCAAAGTTGGCGTTCTTGATACGCTGGCTGATGCGGAGCCAGAATCCCTTGTAGTGATACGCTCGCATGGCGCAGGTCCGGAGGTTTATGCTGAGGCAAAACGGCGCAAACTGGAAGTGATCGATGCCACTTGTCCGTTTGTAAAGCGGGTGCAGCAGGCAGCAAAGCACTTGTATGAGCAGGGCTTTCAGGTGGTGATCGTGGGCGAGGCGGCTCACCCGGAGGTAGCAGGCATTAAAAGCTGGACTGGCGGCACTGCTTGGGTAGTGGGCAGCGCGGCAGAGGTGGAGCAGCTTCCACCAGCGGCTAAGATTGGCGTGGTGGCTCAGACAACGCAAACCGGTGAAAACTTTGCGGCAGTGCTTGGAGCATTAATGGCTCAGGGTAGCGAAGTAGTATATGAGGACACAATTTGCCGGGCTACGAAAGAACGCCAGCAGGCGGCAGCCAGATTGGCGCAGAAAGTTGATTTGATGTTGATCATCGGCGGCCGAAACAGCGCCAACACCAAAAAATTGCAGCAAATATGTCAGGCGAGTGGCACGCCCTCGCTCCTTATTGAGGGGGCGGCAGAACTCTCTGCTGATTTATTTGACGGAGTAAGCTCCGTGGGCGTGTGCGCGGGAGCTAGCACGCCAGAATGGATAATTGAGGAGGTAGTAGTTAAAATGACGGAGAACAACGAAGTGAACGAAGTAATGGAACAGGAAGTTAAACCGGAAGAAGTGCAGGAAGAAACCAAGGCGCCGGAGGTTAAGCGTAATTTTGCCGAGGAAATGTCTTTTGCACTCTCTGCCGAAGTCAAGCCGGTCAAGGCGGAGAAGCCCGCCGAGCCGGAGCGCACACTGGAGCAGATGGGCGATGACGTTTCTTTTGAGGAATTCTTTAACCACGGCATTAAGGATATTCATCGTGGACTATGCGTGCAGGGTACCGTGGTGCAGGTGCGTGATACCGAGCTGCTGGTGGACATTGGCAGCAAATCCGAGGGCATATTGCCCAGCAACCAGCTTTTACCTGATGAAGCTGAGCATATTACAGAGAAATTCCATGTTGGCGATAAATTTGACGTTATCGTGATTCGCAAGGAGAACAAAGAGGGGTATCCCGTGCTCTCTAAGCGCATGGTTGATATGGTGCAGCTTTGGGATAAGCTGGCTGAGGCTAAGGAAAACGGTGAGATTGTTACTGGCAAGATCGTGGAGGCCGTTAAGGGCGGCGTGTTGATGGATGTCGGCATTCGCGGTTTTGTACCGTATTCTCAAATTGATACCAGATTTGTGGACGATGTGAAAGGCTATATCGGCCAGGAGTTGTCCGCTAAAGTAATTGAGTGCGATAAAGAGAAAAACCGTCTTTTGCTATCCACCAAAGCCGTGAAACTGGAGGAACAGCAGAAGAAACAGGAAGCTCTTTGGGCTGAGATCGCTGAGGGGCAGACCAGACGCGGCACTGTTTCCCGGCTGACCAACTTCGGTGCATTTATTGATTTGGGCGGCGTGGACGGACTGTTGCATGTTTCACAGATGGCTTGGTTCCGTATCAACCACCCCTCTGACGTGCTGAAAGAGGGGGATGAGATCGAGGTTTATGTTCTGGGTGTTGACGCCGAGAAGAAAAAGATTTCCCTCGGTCTGAAGCAGCTGATTCCCAACCCCTGGACGTTGGCGGCGGAGAAATATCCTGTCGGTTCGGTGGTGAACGTGACCGTTATGCGTACTGCTCCGTTTGGCGCTTTTGCTCAGTTAGAGCCCGGCGTTGAGGGTCTTATCCACATCTCTCAGTTGGCCAAGAACCGTGTGGAAAAGACTGAGGATGTAGTTACGCCTGGTCAGAAAGTTGATGTTAAGGTACTTTCCATTGATCCGGAGGCTAAGCGCCTGAGTCTTTCTATTAAAGAGCTTCTAGACGACAAGGAAGCCGCCGATGAGGGGCCGGCAGAGGAAGTTGTCTATGCTACGCAGGACTAGTAATCAATGGCGGAATAATTTAATAAAAAACAAAAGGCATGGTCTTTTGACCGTGCCTTTTGTTATGCTTAAAAACGAAAGCAAAACGTTTCGCAGAGAGCTGCTCTTTCGTGTTTTTTATCTTATTTGACCTTTCCCAGGATAACGGTACAGGAACTTAATTATATCTGCACGTTTGTATTGTGCTTCAGCTTCAATAATAGCAAATTTTACCTAAATAGCCAAACGGGCAGTCTTCCAATACTGGCAACTGCCCGTTAAATTTATTTTTACCTGGACTTATCTTTTATTGAATCGCCATTTTCATCAATTTTCCCTGCAAGCCATACCATAATGCCAAACTTACAAAAAGGACATAATATGGCTTCTTTGTAGACCTGTTGTTTGCAACGTGGGCAGATAACATATTCTTCGTTCTTCACATTGTTCATCGGTTTATTTCTCCTTTATAACTTCCAATTTATCATTCTAATTATATCAAGTTAAACTCTGCATTTCAATGTGCAGTGAGTGAAATCGTCAGAAGCCAAGTGCAGCAAAACTTAAAGTAAAAGCGGGCTGGCAAATGTCAATAGGTAAGTGCAAGATTTTTATGTGAATTTTTTATGAACAACCCCCGCCGCCCATAATAGCCGCCAGCGCGGCGTCAAAAAGGCTCTGACTGTTACGCCAGCCCAGCAGTTTGCGTGGGTAGTTGTTCAGCCATCTGGTGGCGCGTTCCAGCATTTCCTCGGTTACGTTGTCAAAGTTCGTGCCTTTCGGAAAGTGACGGCGCAGCATCTGGTTTTGCTTTTCGTTGCTGCCACGTTCCTGCGGATTGGACGGGTGGCAGTAGTAGCATTTTGTCCGCTTGCCGCCGAAAAGGGATCGCTCCATGCCCTCGCAGTCTGCAAACTCGCTGCCGTTGTCCATCGTGATAGACTTGAAAACGTCTTTGAAATACTCCCCAAACCTGCGTTCCAGCCTGTCCAGGGCGGCAACCACGCTGTCCGTTGTCTTGTCTGGTATTTTAACCGTGATTTCCTGGCGGGTCTGCCGTTCGGTCAGCACAAGTGCGTTACTTTTGCTGCCTCTGCACCCGTCCACTAAATCCTGCTCCCAGTGCCCAAACTCGCTGCGATCATTGATGTGGTCGGGGCGCTTTTCGATGCTTTCGCCGCAGGAGGGACGTGCGGCACGGACTTTCCTTGTTTTCCTGTGTTTGCGCCGCTTGCCACGGAACGGCAGATCGCAGTTGGTAATGCGCAGAAATACGCCCTGATCAATGTACTTGTACAGGGTGGCGCGGCAAATGGTCACGCTGAATTGCAGATCAGGATCGTTTTCAATTTCAGCCAGCACGGCGCAGGGGCTGTATTTTTCATCCGCAATTTTCGTTTCAATATAAGCCGCCAGGGCGTGATCGCTGCCGATTTTCAGCGGTGCGCCTTTGGCGGTCTTGTTATATTCATACCGCTGCTGGGCACCGTCTGGGTTGTAGCGTATTTCAGTGGTCAGGTCGCTGTTGAGGTGTTCGTAGGTGGATCGGCGCAGCTCGCGGCTGATCGTGCTTTCACTGACGTGCAGGGCGTGGGCAATTTCTACCTGCTTTCTGCCCTCGTTTTTCATTTTAGCGATCTTTAGCCTGTCATGCCATGTTAAATGCTTATAACCTTTACCCATATCTGCACCCTCCCAGCGATAGAGATAACAAAAGCGGGGGCTTATTTCTGCCCCCGCCCGTTTTTACGCCAATTTCTGTACTTGCCCGTCTTTACCCTGCCGTCCGGGTAGGGTTCGTTTTCGTCTATGATCCAGTTGCGGGCAATTTTTTGTGCGGTTTGAAAACCGCCCCGCGCGGCCATCTGCCTGACTGTTACGGGGCTTTTGCCGTGCATAGCTGCATATTCTGCCAGTGAGATCATACGGTTCGCCTCCTTATCGTGTTATAATTATACACCTTTATAGATGTATTGTCAATAGAGAAAACAGCCACGAGGCAGTTATTTTTTGCCCCGTGGCTGTGTGTCCGTTATTCGGTCAGTTTTTCAGGCAGTTCATAGACAGCCGCCTCGATCAGATTTTCGATGGCATCCATATCCACGGTATACCCACGGTCATTGAGGAATTTCAAAACGTATGCTTTCTTTTCCGCACCGCGGCCGGGCCCGTTATAAATCTGCTCCGCAGCCGTGACTGCGATCTGCACCCACTCGGAAACCTCTGCCAGCTTTTCCGCGCTTACCTTGCGTTTCAGCCACGGAATGACAAAGGCAGAAACAGCCGCAATGCACAAAGTCAGTACAGCCTCCACAATTACGGTTAAATCGATCATTATCCAACGCCTCCTATATCATCATAATTTGTTGTTTCAGCAGGCAGGTTTGCCGTGCTGTCTGTGTTCCCGCTGTTCGGGATGTCCAGCTGTTCTTTTTTCTTAATCCGCGCTACAACCACCTCCAAAATGCGCTTTAAGAGCATCCCGCCGCATTCCAGTCCCACCACGGTAAAGTAATACTGGATGAGAACGGTTTGCTCCATCCGCGTAATCAGGAACGAGATATACTGCGCGGCAAGAAACACGCCGGTGGTGATCGCAATCACGGTTAAGGCGCGGGTAGCAAAACGCGCGTCCCACTTATGCCTTTTTTGCCGCTTTCCCTTTTTCATGCCGCGCGCCCCTCCTTACAGCTTTTTGCAGTAGTCCAGGCTGATCCAGCCGGTGCCGGATTTCAGCTTGCCCCAGCCTGCGGTACTGCCGGCGCCGGTGCTTTCTTCCACAATGGTGTACACGCCCTTGTCCTTAATGCTGCCGTTCTGCCCGTAGTTCGTGCCGGGGCCTTTTCGGATGTTCAGCACAGACGTAGTTACCTGCACCAGATACGGCAGATCGGTAGCTTTAGCAGGATATACCGCCTCGCCCTTGCTGTTGAATACGGAATAGCCGGGGTTTTTATCCGCGCACCGTTTTGCATTCTCCAGTGAAGAAAACGCGCCTTTCTGCGTCTTGCTGTCAGCCCATGTTTTGCGGACGCGGTACAGCGCATCGGTAGTGGTAGACGGCTTTGTTGTGGAAGTCGTCCCGCCCATTGCCTTTTTTACGTCCGCACGGAACGTGTCCATGTTTTTGCCGTGTTTCGGGAACCAGTGCATAACGTCCGCATGGTTGCTGGCAATGCCGAGGGTACAGCCCTCGCTGTGGCAGATCAGGGTCGGTTTTTCCGGCTTGATGCCGTAGGTCTTGCACAGCATGGCACACAGCTCAACCGCCTCTTTGTAGACGGCGTTAAAATATGCGGCGTCGGTCAGCCCGTCCTCGCAGATTTCAAAGCCGATATACCCCTTGCTGTTTGCGCTGCCCTTTTTGCCCTTGCCGCTGTGCCAACCCACCATATCCCACGGGAGGGTCTGGTAGGTAGCGATGCTGCCGTCTTTCAGTTTGCCGATAAAGCCGTGGACGCAGACCTGCCGACCGCCTGGGCGGTAAGTATTCCAGTGGTTGCCGTACTGGTTTGCGCCCAGTAGCCCATCGTCCGGCCCTACGTATCGGCGCAGGGTGGGGTTGTTCGCGCCGGTGGAATGCACCATGATCCCCTTTGGGGTCATTTTGGTGCCTCTGATATAGCATTCATTTTTTGTTAAAAGCAGTTTGTGTAAATTCACGATGTACCTCCTTTTCCTGAAAAACAAGGCGGGGCTTAATGCCCCACCTTTGTAATTTCATCTGCCGCAGTATTGTTGATAAACTCCCAGTACGCTTTTTGCGCCTTGTCCGCGCTTTCGCGGGCGTCTTTCATTTCGCCGTTAAACTTTTGCTGTTCCACGGCCATTGCGGTTGCAATCCCCAGCTTGACAGACGCGCTCATAAGCTGCATGGACAGGCGGCTTTCTTTTGCCCGCATTTGTGCGTGGGCTTTCTGGTCGTCGTCTGCGGCTTTCCTGCGGCGGCTGTCGCGGGCAAACAGCCCCGTGAGGATTGCTACGCAGATAGCGGATGCTGCGCTGATCAGCGCGTTGATGTCGATCCCCATTACTCCGCCTCCGTCCAGCCGTACACCCCCGGCTCCCAGATATTTGCGGCGGTATCGCTTATCCAATGCTTGCCGTTGTGGGTGACTTTATCGCCCAGCCCGTAAGCGTCGTGTGCGCCGAGGGGCTGTGACCAGTCGGGCCATTCCACGGTAGGATCGCCGGTGATTGCCCACAGGGACGCGGCGGTGTCCGGTGTCCAGTCCGCTTGCGAGGTGTGCGCCGTAACGCATTTATACAGCTCGCCTTTGTATCTGCGCAGCTGCCCCACGGTGTAATTGACCGGGTACGCCCATTTGCTGAACAGGGCAACGTGTTCCGTGGCAGTCACGGCGTCGATCTGTTCTGCCTCTGCCAGCACCACAAAGGCAATTTCAGACGCGGCGGTAAGGTCTGCCTCGCGCTGCCGCTTTTCGGCGTGTTCTTTCACGCTGTCAACTCTGTGTGATACGCTCATTATTGAAAACCTCCCTCAATCGCATAAATATAACCGCCTGTATTGCTGGGGCCGCGCGTCACTTCAATGCGGAAATTAACGCCCCAGTTTTCGGCGGTTTTGGTCTTGTTGGAAAAAACAAAATTGTACCCGGACTGGATCGCGGGCTTGATATTTTCCCAGGTCGGGCTGGCGTCGTTAGCGTTGTTGCACACTTCTGCCGTCCATACGGCATCGTCCGGGATGTCCCCGGTAATGGACAGGCGGATCGCCGTGGGCATATCGTCAGCCGCCAGCGGCGTGGACAGCGTAATGGATGCAGAATGCACCGCTTTGGAAAAGGTCACGTTGACAGGCGCCGCAGCCGCTTTGCCATCGGTGGCCTCAATGGTGATCGTGTGGTTGCCGTTGAGGATTGTCTGGAAGTTGGCCGGCAGCACCGCCTGGAATTGTTGTGTTTCGCCCAGTGCAGGTGCAAAGGTGCGCTGTACCACGTTGTCCAGCTTTTCCGTAACGGTCACGGCATCGCCGTCTGCGTCCGAAACGGAATAGCTCAGCGTAAAGCCCTCGGTCTTGTCCCCCAGCGCACTGCCGCCGCTGTAATTGATAACTGGGGCGGTGTTTACGGTTACGCTGCCATCGTCCGAAACGGAGAGGGAAGAGGGGAGGGTTAAAGCGGGGCGGGCGCCGTAGGTATTGGAGCAGCTGTAGTAGTTCACATAGCCAATAGTGTTCAGGTCGTAGGCGTAGTAGGTGCTGTCCGTGAGCGGGGAGCGCGTCCACTGTACCACTGCGCCGCCGGAGCTGTTGTACGCGATCTGCAAGGTGCTGGCAATGGGCAGTGCGCTGCCCTCCACGTTCGCGTAGCTTGCCGTCCTGCCCAGCTCTGTAACGGACAGGGCAAACACCTTGCGGGACAGGGTGGACACAGAATTATTGCCGTTGCCGGGGGTATAGGGGATTGCAACCGCCGCGATCTGCGCCTTGATGTCCGCATCCAGCAGGTTGTAGTAGGTGTTGTTAAACCAGCTGTCCAGCGTGCAGGATGCGTAGGCGTTCACGTTGGACGTGTGCCACTGCCGCGTGTCGTAGATATATCGGCGCACCAGCAAGGTGCGGCCGTTCCCGTTCGTGGGGTAGCCGTGTTTGGCAACGTAAAACTCCTGCGGCACGCCGTTTTCTTTCAGCTTGACGATGGTGCCTAAAGTTTCATTGCCCAGTAATGTTGCCATAGTCAGATGTCCTCCTTTAAGATTTCTTTTACTTGTTGCCGGATTTCCTGCCGCAGCCGCCAGGTATTGCCGTGTGCGGCGTGGGCGTCCCACGCCTGCCAGCTTGCAAGGATCGCATCGCGGTCAACCTTGCCCTTTGGGTATGCCTTTGCCCAGTAGCGCAGCTTTGCCCGCATTTTCTTTACGCTGTTGTGCCGCAGCTTGCGGATCACTTTGCCGCTGTCAGTCAAATAAGAATGAAAACCGAGAAAGTCGATCCCGTTGCGCAGCGGGAAAATATGGGTCTTTTCGTTCAGTTCCAGGTTGACCGACGCCATAAAGGCGTGGATTTCCCGCAGGCAAAACTGCAAATATTCCTTGTCCGGGTGTATAAGGAAAAAGTCATCCATATACCGCCCGTAATAGCGGATACGGAGGACTTCTTTCACGTAATGGTCAAACCGGTCAAGGAACAGCAGGGCAAACAGCTGTGAGGTCTGGTAGCCCAGCGGCAGGCCGTCCGTGCTGTCAAGGTAGTTGCACAGCATGGTGTAGATTTCCGGCTCAAAGTCAAGTGCCAGCAGTTTGGTTTTCAGGATGTCGTGGTCGATGCTGGCAAAGAATTTGCGCACATCGCACTTTAACACCCAGCCCTCTGCCGTGTGGTGTTTGTTCCAGTAGTCGGTCATAAAGCCGCTTAAACGGTCAAGCCCGAAGTGCAGTCCTTTGCCGATCTGCGATGCGTAGTTGTCCAAAATAAAGCTCCGCGTCAGCCGTTCGTACACCACGTTGTCCACAAGGGCGTGTTGCACAACCTTGTCGGTAAACGCCGGCGCCTGTACAAGCCGTTCTTTCGGCTCGTAGACCGTAAACAGGTGGAACGGCCCAGGGCGGTAAAGCTGGGTGCGCAGGATATACACAAGGTTTGAAACGTTTTCCAGCGCGTGAGCCTCATATTTTGCGGTCGCCGCTTTGCTGCGCTTTCCGCGCCGCGCGGCTAAATACGCATCATAAACTACGGGAAACGTGCATATTTCATCGAATGTTTTTAGCAAATTGTAACCTCCACCTCCTTTGTAAGCAGGTCACGGAAAGATACTGTTGCGGGCGGCTGTAACGGAGGTGGCGTCCGTTTGGCAGCTCTCCGGCCGGTCTTGCCGGCCGCAGGGCATCGGTATCATGTGTTTGCCCTTTTGGGGCGGGATATAGTCCCCTTTGACGGTGGCGGTACGGCTTTCGGCTTTCGCTTACTCGGTCTGACCTGTTCCACCAGAGCGGGGCGGGCGCCGTTGGTATTGGAGCAGTTGTTGTTGTTCACATTGCCATTAGTGTTCAGGTAGTAGGCGTTGTTGGTGTTGTTCGTGTTCGGGGAGCGGTAGCAATTAACGGACTATACCCCAGTAAAAACAGGCGTTAGCCCGTATTACTCATAATCTTGCGCAGGATTTCAGCCATCTGCGCCGTTTCAGCCGCCTGCTTTTCTGCCCGCAGCGTTGCGGCGCGGTTGCCGTCATTCTTGCGCCACAGAAAAACAGGACGTTTGACAGATAAAACCATCTCCGTCCAGTAATGCGCCTGATCGTCTGTGATATATCCCCGTTTCAGGGACAGATCGATCAGGTGCAGCATAAGGCCGCATTTTTGCAGCACCTCGTCCAGCGCGATCAGCCGTTCCTCAAACTGGGTTTCAAAGTAGTAATCGTTTGCGGCCTGTATGCGCTCCAGAATGGACAAAGCCGCGTCCCGTAAAGCCTTGCAGTAACCAAACGACTGGCTTTTGGGAAAACGCGGCTTTGTGCTGCCCGCCGCCTCTTTGGCGGTCGTGCGTTCCATTGTATAGTCCAGCAAGTCTTTTGCCTTTGGGATCGCCTGAAAACTTGCCATTAAAACTCAATCCTCCCCTGCGTCTTGTTCCATACGCCTGTGACCGTCACGCCGGACAGGGACAGGAACGTAACGTTAAAGGGGTTCGTGGAAATGCCGCCGCCCACGATGACTTCCAGCGCGGACACGCGGCTGTCCAGTCCAGCAACGCCGGCCCGCACATCGCCGTGGGCATCTGCGCCGGTGTCGTGGGCATAGATAGCATCGCTTATCAGGTCGTCCGTTTCGTCCTTTGTGTAAAAGTTCGCAATGGCAGACTGGATCGTGGTATCGATCTGCGCCCGCAGGTCGGAGTGGGCGGTAGGGCTTGCATCGTGCATGGCAATGGCGGTGTTCATTTCCTCGCGGGAAACGCTTTCCAGTTCGGGGTGAATTTCAAACTGCAAAACGCCCGCATCCGTAACCACAATGTGCATAACGATGGTGAGCTTGCCGGTGGTGCCCACGCTGTAAACCGCCTTTTGGGTGTCCGGCAGATTGCACACTGCCAGCATCCCGCCGTCAATGTCCAAAAGACACGCCTCGCGCACTGTCCAGCCGCCCACATCGGGCGGGATAATAAACTTGACGTTCAGCATATTGGGGGAGTTCTGGTCGATTTCACAGGCGGCAATCTGCCCGCGCCAAACCTCGCGCCGCAGCTCCGTCTGGGCAGGGGTGGGCATATAGTACGCGCCGCCGCCATCGCCAACGGCGGCGTTTACAATCATGTAGGGATCGCCGCTTTGGATTGCCTGCGTAATCTTTGCCGATCCCACGTCCGTTACAACGGTGCAGTAAAGTTGTTCAGCCATTTTTTGCATATCCTCCTTTAAGCAACCGGGTATGCGTCCGCTGTGTACACATACTCCGTATAGCCGGTTATCTGTACGCCGCCGCTGCTGTCCAGTTCAGCCTGCGCCGGCCATACTTCCATGTCCAGTGCGCACTCGGTAATCGCGGCAACATTCGCCGCGCCGCTTATATTCCGCATACCGTTAAGTTCCAGCACCATGTTTGCGGGGCGCACAGCCGCCAGCATGGTGTAAATATCGCCCGCCAGCTTTTCAGCCTCCGGGATCAGGTCGTAGCCCAGATCGATAACGATTGAGTACGCCGTGATCGCAAGGTCGTAGTTGCCGGCGCCGCAAAGGTCGTTGAGCCAGTTTGCAAGCCAGCGTTTGGTGTAGGGCAGTTTCAGCTGCAACATGGAAAGAATACGGGCGCGGCGCATTTCCAGTCCGTCCGTGTCCTTTGGGTAAATGCCCAGTATCGCCTCCCAGCGGCTTATGCCGTATTCGGTCGCTGTGACGATGTATTGATCTGCAAGCACTTTGTCCTGCGCCGCCCATAAGGCGGCAAGTTCGGGTTGTTCAGCCTCCATAAGCTGCCGGTATTCCACCACATCCCGCAGCACGTAGGGCAGGTAATCAATGATCTGTCTATCCACTGATCTCACCCCTTACCGGGATATGCACCTCGTCCAACGTGATGTTTTCCGTCTGCCCGTTCAGCAGCGTGTCCTGCACGTCCACAATGCCGGGGCAGGTCAGTACGCGGGTTTCGATCTGGGCAATGCGGACAACCAGCTCCGTGCTGTTCTGCCAGTCCTCGGCAAGCTCTTGAAAATAGGCGTCGACGGTGTTTTCTACATAGGACTTTACGCCGTCCCAGTCCCAGCCGCTTTGATATTCCAGTGTGAGGGCAATATTTATGGTCTGGCTTTCCACGCCCGCCACGCTGACAACATGGCCGATTGGCGCAATGCCCAGTCCGTCCCCCTGCATACCAGGCGGGTCGATTGCCTCCTGTACGTCTGCAATCAGCACCTCGTCCGGGACGGCGTGGGCGCTGTCCATAATGACCAGCCGCACCGTGCCGCCCACGGTCAGCATGACGTTTAGGGCGGCGGTATACACCGCTGTAAGCCATGCGGCAACCTCCGTGGAAAGCCCGCCGATCACGCCGTTATACCATTCTGTGACCGCAGCGGAGGGGATCATGCTGGAGGGTTCAATGCCGCCGTTCCACACGGCAAATACTTTGACCGCGCCCACCCCCGGCAGGGCAAGCACCTTTTCCTTGTAGTCTGCCTGATTGCCGCCGAACGCCTGCGAGGTCAGGCTGTCGATGTACCGCTGCCGGAATGCCTCGGTTTCTTCTTCCTCCGCGCCGGGGATCAGCAGTTCCACCAGTTCCGCATAGGTCAGCCCGTCCACATATTCGATGGGGATCAGGGTGCCAAACTTTGTATTGCCCGCCGTCCCTACGGTTTCGCACTGGACGCGGAACGCAACCGTTGTGGGCGTGTCCGCGTCCGTCATGCGCTCTGTTACCACATAGTTGAGGGTATCCAGGGAAAACCGGGTGCCGATTGGCACGGACTGGTTAAAATCAGCCCGCAGCACCGCATAGGTGGCGGGTTTCGGTGACAAGCCGCGCTCTGCCGCCCGCAGGATCAGGTAATCGCGCGGGGCGGTGTCCGCAAAGGTGGCTTGCAGGATAAAGTCCAGTGCTGTGTACAAAATAGCCATTTCTACGCTTGCCGGCCCGGTGGCGTTCCAGATCATCGATCCCTCGCGCTTGTCCAGGTTGTCCGGTACACGTGCCAGAATGCGGCTCATAATTTCCTCGTAGGTTTCGTTTTCATACGGGTATGTTGGCATCAGATATTCACCTCCATTTCTGCGTCAACCTCGCCAAAGACGGTATACGCCGTAAAAGTAGCGTGGACTTTCTGGCGGTTTACGGAAAACTGCCAGTTATCCACGCTTTCTATGCGGTCGTCCATAAGCAGCGCCTCAGTAATGCGCCGCTTGATTTCGGGCAGGGCGTAGGTGGTGGGTGTGCCGAACAGGTCGGCAAGCTCAACCCCGTAATTCCACGAATAAATGGGGTAGGTGTAGCGTTCAGTGAACAGGATCAAATAAATGGCCTGTTTCATTGCCTCCTGCTGGTCGGTGTACCCGCTGATGCGCCCCTGTTCCATATCCAGCTTAAACGTGTAGCTGGGGTATTCCTGTTCTGTAAAAGCGATCAGGTCAATGTCGCTGTTTGTCTGTGGTATCATTACGGCGCCTCCACTCTGTCAAGCACGAGGTACTGCTGCCCGCCCTGGATACGCAGCAAAAGCACCCATTCGCCCGCTTTCAGCCCCAGGTGCACGCGGAACGTCTTGCGCCCCTTGTAGGCATGGTTGTGGGCGGCAAACGCCGCATCGCCCGCGCCGCCGCTCGTGTTTTCCGTCAGGTGATCCACGGTCATGTCCACGGAATAGTCCCGCACGGCGTTGGTCAAAAGCAGCTGCGCGGGGCCGAGGATCAGCTTTTGGTCAACCTGAATGGTCAGCGGGGAGGTCTTTGTGACCTGCCCGCGTGTCAGGGCAAAGGGCTTGCCTGCGTTCACCGCGTCAGTTGCCGCGCGCTTGATCGCGTTAATCATTTCAGTTTCTTTAGACAATAAACGTACCTCCCCTCAATTTTAATTCCATAAGGTGCTGTTGTTCGTTGAACGTGTGCCGGACGCTTTCCACAACCATGTAGTTTTGCACCACAATGTCCCCCAGGTTCAGCATAACCACAATGGAGCTGCCTGCCCGCACCCGGACGTCTCCCAGCACGTTGGATGCGGTCAACGTTCGGGTTTTGGTGTTATATAATGCTAAAAGCCCGTCAGCCTTTGCCTGCGCGTTGGTCTTTTCCTCCACGCTTTCCGTGAGCTGCAAAACGCCCCATTCGTTGATGTGGCTGCTGTCTTTGGCAATGTAAATGCTGCGCTTGCCGGCGTCGCTGTCCTCATGCACCACCTTGATCTGGTTATAGGTGCTGTCGTCAATGGTGCTTTTGTAGTCGTAGTTTTCCAGCACCTCGCTGTCCAGCAGAAAATCCAGTTTCATGCTTTCAATGTTGCGCAGGGTCAGTTTGCCCACGTCGTCGTACAGCACGTAAAGCTGTTTTTTCGCGGTCAGCGTTTCGTCCAGCGCATTCTGGATAATGTCAAACAGGGTGGTGTCGTCCTCGGTGCGGGAGCCGATCTTATAACCCGTGTCCTCCAGCGTCCCGGTGTTCAGCTTGAAGTCTGCCGCGATCATCTGGATCACTTCCGTGGCGGTCTTGTTTTCGTACACGTAAGTGTCCTTGTTTTTCAGGTAGCGGAGCTGATCATAGGCGGTTACGTCAATGGTCTGTTCTTTGGTGCGCTTTTTGGTGAACACAAAGCCGTAAAACACATCGGTGCCGTCCACGGTCAGCTTGACGGGATCGCCCTCGGCAAAGTTCAGCGTTTCGTCTTTCACCACCGTAAACGTCAGCTTGCCGGGTGATCCCTGCCGTTCCAGCTGCCACTCGATACCCTCCGATACGGCGGGATATTGCAGGGTGTTGCCGTGCTGGATCAAAAGGTCAATTTTCATGGTATCGTCAACACCTGCCCCGGATAGATCAGGTTGGGGTTGCTGATCTTGTCTTTGTTCGCGTTAAAAATCTGCGTGTATTTCGCCCCGTTGCCGTAGTACTTTTTGGCAATGTTCCAGAGGCAATCGCCGCTTTTCACGGTGTAGGTTTTCGCCTTGTTTTCCTTTTTCGGCGCGTTGTCCGTTTCGCGCGGCTTTTCCACCACGGCAACCGTAGGCTCCACCAGCTTAACCGTTTTCGTGCCGAACGCCTTATACTGCTTGAGGGTCAGCGACACGGTAACGTCCGGGCCATTGCTGGCGTCCTCCACAATGTTGTAGCTTTCCAGGCTTACCCGCAGGTTTGTGTCGTACAGCCTGCCGCCCGCAGGGGCGTACCGGGACAGGATAAACTGCCCCGGCGTTTTCCCTGCGATCATGCGTTCAAAGGCAGACAGGTAATAGTCGGGCGGCTGGTAGCCGCTGGGGTAGCTTGCAAAGTGGTAGGCTTGCAGCATAGGCAGCAGCACCTCAACCGTAATTTCCGTAAGGCCGGGGGATCGCAGAAAATTGATCTCCCCGTCATTTACCAGGTTCAGCGTTTTGTTTTGCCCCTTGATTTTAACAGTCAGCTTGCTGGGGGTGACGGGCATCTGCACCCCGTTCAAGTACATGGTATATGCCATTTATGGATGCACCCCCTCTCCGGCAACGTCCAGCGCCTCGGTCACGCCGGTAACAAAACGGTCGATCACGCCGTCAACGTCCATGTCGTTTTCAAAACGGTTATTCATTCCCGTCATGTCAATGTGCAGTTCTGCGGTCGTAAAGCGGTTGATCGCCTCGCGTTCTGCAATATCGCGCATATACGCCACATCCTCGCTCATGTTTTTCAGGGACGCCGCCGTGCTGCCGGTGTTGTCGTTGATACCGTCCAGCGCGGGCTGGTAGCCGCTCATATCCACGGATTTGGGATCAAAGCCCGTGGTCAGGCTGGACGGGTCAAAACTGAACATATCGCCAATACTTGCCTCCAAACCGGCGCCGGCGTTATAGCCTAAATCCCAGGCGGCGCCATATTCAAAGCGATCCAGTTTGAGGTCGTCGGCGTTCAGTTTTGCCATGACCTCCTCGCCCTGTCCGAACGTGTCATCTACCCAGCCGCCCAGGCTGTCGCGCCAGCCCTGCACCGCGCCCGCAAGGTTGGAGCCGAAAATAGCATCGATTGCGGATGCAAGGGCTTGCAGAATGCCCAGCACCGTGTCTGCCAGCCCGAAGAACAGGCGGCAGACCGCGCCGATAGGGTCTACAAACACGTTGCCGATGAAGTTTGCAACCTCTGCCACAAGGTTGTAGATCAGCACGAACACGTCAACCACAAGGTTGTATGCGGCAATCAGGATATTTCCGATAAAGGCAAAGGCAACCATGAACGCGCCCGCTATAATGCCGGTTGCGCTCAACGTGCTGCCGGTCAGGTGGTTAATAGCCGCCACAACCCCGTAGATCGCCGCGATAACGGCAATAATGATGAGAAGTATCCAGACAATAGGGCAGGCGTAAAGGGCAGCGTTCAGCCCCACCTGCGCCCCTGTGGCGGTGGTCGTAGCCGCTGCCTCTGCAATGCTTGCGCCAGCCTTAAAGGCAGACCTCGCAGCGGCAACGGCTTGCAGCCCGTTGCTGATCGCGGTCACGGTGTTGTACACCGCTACAGCCCCGTGTATCAGCACATACGCCGCCGCAACGCCCAGCAGCAGGGGCATGATCCATTCCAGATTTTCCCCCGTCCAGACAAGCCCGGACACGATAAGGTCAATGACGGGGATGGCAATCTGGGCAATACCGCTGATCGCCCCTGTGATTTCGTTGATCGCAGTCAAAACGCGCGGATCGTTCGCCAGCTGCCCTATGTAGTTGTACAGGGGCTGGAGCGCGATCAGCGCGTTGTTTTTCATCATTGTCCAGTTTTGTGACCAGGTGCGCGGCATCTGGGCAAACCGCGCCTCTATTTCGTCCGCAGACGAAAAGAGGGCGGCTTTGATAACGTCCGAAGTCAAAAGCCCCTCGGCCGCCCAGTCTTTCATACTGCCGGTTGCGCCCTGCACGTTTCGCATATAGTCCTCAATGCTGTTTGCCAGCAGCGGGGCGTTTTCAATGATGGATCGGTATTCGTCCCCTTGCAGTTTGCCCGCCGCCATAGCCTGCGTAAGCTGGTACATTGCGCTGGACTGTTCCGTAGCAGACGCGCCTGCAATGATAAAGTTCTGGTTCATAAGCTGGGCAAAACGGATCATTTCATCGTTGCCGGTGAATGCGTCCCCGGCGGTCAATCCCAGCTTGCCCACCGTGTCCATAACGTCCAGGTACGCGCCCCGGCTTGCCTGCGCGGAGGCAAATATCTTTTGTTGCAGGCTTTCCACGCTGTTCTGGTCGTCCACAATGAGGGACAGGCGGGCGGTGGCGCCCGCCATCTGGTCGGACGTGCCGATCAGGTTGCGGACGCCGGACGCCGCCGCAAGGGTAGCCACAACGCCCTTGACCTTGCTCAACATACCGTCAAGCGAGCTATTGCCGGCCTGCACCGCGCGGTTGTAGCCGCGCTGGGCGTTTTCCGCGTCCCTGCTGTTTCGTTCCATCTGTTCAATGGTGTTGTTCGCAGACAGCAGCTCCACCCGCGCCTCCGCGATTGCGGAAACGTCCATTGCCGATCCGCTTGCCGCCCGCATTTCTTCAAAACTGCGCAGGCAGGTGTCCAGGGCGGCGGTCACGTTGCGCAGTACCGCGCTCATGCCGTCATTCAGCCGCAGCTGGGACTGTATGGTTGCCATAGCTTTGCGCCTCCTTTCTGGGTATAATAAAACCGCCCTCCGTGTCTGGAGGACGGTTAGCGTTTTCAATTTTAGGGTTTCAAAGCCCTGCGCATTGCCGCGCTTTGCTTTTGTATGTAAGTGATCCAGCGCGGGATCGCCGCCACGCATTCCTCAAACGTGGGGCTTTCCATGTCTTTGACGGTGTACAGCCCCCGGAGGTACTGCATGGCGTACAGCTGCCCGCCCTCGCGGCGTTCGATTTTATAGCCTTGCCGGTCGGCAGCGTATGCCTCTGCGGCGTCTTTCGTGTCAAACACGCGGCTTGCCCGTGTGGCGCCGGCGCGTTTCACCGCCCACTTGTCAGGCAGGATACGAAGGCAGATTTTACCCACGTAAAGCCCCTCGCCGTAGTACACGTTAAAGCCGCCCCACGCCATACGTTCAAACATTATGCTCTGGGGCAGCAATCCCGCCGCAAGCAGTTGCTGCCCCAAAGCATCGGCAAAGAGCCGCTCCTGTTCCTGCACTTCAAAATCGTATCCGTTGGCGCGTATGTTCTGGATGATAACCTCGCCAGCGGACGGTGCAGGCGGTTTTCGTTTCTTGCGCCAGAACATTACAGCGTGTACGATGCGGGCGCAGCGGGCTGGATCAGCTCCACAAGCCCCTTAACGCCCTTGTAGTCCTGCGTGACAAACCAGAAAACAAGTTCCTTTTCTGCGCCGTCCTGCGCCGTGTAAACGATCCGCAGCGTCCAGCGGGGCAGTTTGACCTGCGCCGTGTCCACGCCCTTGTGCAGCCGCATATAATCTGCCTCCGGCATGATTTCTGCCGTCTTGATGCGTTCAAGCGGCAGCGCAGCCTGCACAACCGGGTTAATGCGTGATATGAGTAAATCCGTGATGTCAGCGCGGAAAGTACAAGGTGTGTTTGCGGTAAACCCTTGCAGTTCGCCGTCATAAAACATAGCCCTTGCGGTATCTTTGCTTTTCTTGCTGAAAATTCCCATCAGAGCCGCCTCCATTCGCAAAAGAAAAAAGGGTAAACACTTAAAATTATACCCCCCCCCCCTATTTGTCAAGGCTTAAAAAGTGAACATTTTGTTAATTTTGCCGTGACGGGCGGGCAGAGCCGCAGACACGCGCCGGTCGCGGTTTCGCTTACGGCGCGCGTCAGCCTTTTGCCTTTTTCGCGGCTTTCTTTTCTGCCTCAATGCGCAGGTCAACAGCGGCAATGATAAATGCCTGCTCCTCTGGGGAAAAGGCAAGGAAAACGGACGGCGCCCAGTGGAATTTGTGCAGGCAGTAGTAGGCGTAATATGCCTCCGGGTCGCCGCCCTCTATCAGTTTTTTGCCTCGTCAACCAGATCCTGCACATTCTGAAAACCGTTGACCTCCAGCACCTTTGCGCTGTAGTCCTCAAACTCGCCGGGGGTCAGCATGGTGGTGATCAGCTTTTCAGCGCCCATCGCCTTGTAGCTGTCCTGCAAAGCGGCGTCGTTCAGGTCGGGGAACACGGTGCAGCGCACCGCGATCTTTGCCTGGTAGGCATTGCCGTCAAACTCCTGCGTAAACTGCCCCTTGCGCCCGCCGGGGGCGAGGATGGTTTTCATGCAGGACTTTCTGATCTGCGCGTTTTCGCTTGCGGAAATTGCGCAGATTTCCCACATCATCGGCTCCCCGGTTTCGGGGTCTTTAATACGGGTGGACGCAGGATAAAGGACGTTTTCCACCTTTTCCACAGCGTCAGCCATAAATGCACTAAGCGATCTTGCCATTGTTCTTGTCCTCCTTTATGGGTGTTGGTTGGTGTTAGTTCATACCGGGCAGCAGCGCGAACACTTCCGGCAGGTCGAAGTCCTCAAAGGTGCCCTCGATGTCCTCCTCCAGCGTGTCCTCGCTTGCGTCAAACTTTGCCAGAATGCCGCCTTTGATCAGGCACTGGTAAAAGATCGCCGTCTGCCTGCCCGCCGCGCTGGCGGGGTCGTCGTTCGCGATCTGCATATCGAATGCGGGCAGCTTGCCGGTGTTCTTATACTGGAGCATCATCTGGCGCAGCACGGACTGGTTGTAATGCGCCGTGCCGGAAAAGGTGCCTTTCCAGCCGGTGGAGCGGTTGCCCTTGCCGGTCTTGCCCAGAATAGGCAACTCTTTGGAGGTGATGTCCATTTTCACCTCCATTTTGTAAATCTGCATGAAGTTATAACGCCGGCCGTCCTCGGTGGTCAGAAAGCACTCTGCCATCGATCCCTGCAATGCGTCCAGCGCGTTCATTACAGCGTTTGCCATAGGTCGATCCCTCCCTTACATGATAATGACGCTCATATACAGCTGCGCCATAGCGTTTACGATGTTCAGGTTTTGCAGGGTAGCGACAACCGCCTTTTTGGTGTCGCCCTGTTCCACGGTCAGGGTGGACGTGTCGAAGTCCTCCACAGCGCGGAGGCGTTCCAGTTCCTGAATGAGCTTGCAGATGTCAGCCCACAGGCTCATGCGCCCGCTGGCGTCGTTCGGCACAACACCCAGGTAGCGGGTGTTGAACAACACCGCCGTGTCGTTTGCGATCTGGTCGCAGACGCGGATGGTCTGGTTTGCCTGGAACACCTCGCCCTTTGTGTCGGTCAGGGTCAGCAGCGTGTTGATGTCGTCCAGAATGCGTACCGCGCCGTTGGCGTTGTGCAAAATCAGCTTACCGCCCTTGATTGCGTCCTCCAGCTGTTTCTGGGTGTAATCCGTGTTTACGGTCAGCTCGCCGTCATACTGCTTATTGGTGCAGGAACGGTTGACCTCGCAGCCCGCCTCCGCGCCGGTCATCCAGTAGACCAGCCCAAAGGCGCCCATGCCCAGAACGCTGTCCGGGTAGCCGCTGACATCATTTTCTACGGAAATAACACCCTCATAGTCGGCGTTGGGGATTTTATGCCCCACAAGCTGGAATTTCGCGCCCACCTCATCGCGCATACGCTTTGTATACTGGACAAACAGCCCTTTGGTGGTTTCGTCGTCCGTAGGGCAGCCCAGCGTGTTAAAGCTGTACGCCTCGAACGCATCCAGCGCAGCCTGCCACGCCGTGCCGCTGATCGTGCCGTCGCCGCCGCCCGTGAAGTTTACGCCGGCCGTGACTTCAAGGGTCGCATCCGGGTTGAACGTGGCAAAGTTGGAATTGACCAGATCGGCCGCAGTAGCAACGCCGATCTGCTCGTCCACCAGCGCGTCCCCCATGTAGATTTTCACGTCAAACGCGCTGGGGGTGTCCACGTTTGCGCTGATAACCAGCCTCATGGCGTTGCCCCTGCTGCCGCCGTACTTTGCCGTGGCAAAAGTCGCACTGCCCAGCTGGGCAACGGCTTTTGTGGTGGTGCCAGCCAGGCGGTACAGGTACGCGGTTTTGGCGTACAGGAAAAGCTCGCGCAGCGGGAGCATGGCATCGTCCATATAGGAATAGCCGAAAATATCCATGCTGTTCTTTTGCAGGTCGCCGTTTGTAACTTCAAACACCGTACCCTCCGGGCCCCATGCCAGCGGCAGGGGAATAGCGGCAACGCCGCGATCCGACAGGGTAGCGGATGCTTTAGATACGCTGGTAAAATTGATATACGCACCGGGCAAAACCTTGTTCTGGGTCAGCCAGGTGCCGCCGCCGTATGCCATATTTACATCTCCTTTTCATCGTAGTCTTTGATCAGCTTGTCTACGCCTTTAATGGTGTAGGTCTTTCCGTCCACCAGCAGGGCGCCGATCAAGTCCCGCCTGTGGGCGTAACGGTGGGAGGTCAAAAGCTGCTGTTTGCTGTATTCCGGCTCTGCCGCAGCGGCAGCGGCCTGTTTGACCTCATCCGGGGTTTTGGTTGCCATTGCTTAACGTCCCTCCTCCTGAAAATCCAAAGTTTCCATTGTGATCTGCTCGTTCGGGCGGATCACGTTGTGGTTGTAACTGACAAGGAAGTGCAGCACAAAGTCCTCAATGCTCCACGTCATGCCGCTGCCGTGCAGAATATCCCCGCCCGGTGTGGTGATGGTGTCCAGCACCGTGCAAAGGTTATCTGCCACGGCGGCGCACTCGGCGTTGCTGTTATCCGAAAAATACAGCACGTCAAACTGCGGCGTTCGGTGGAAACGGTGGGGGTTCAGCTGTGACTGCCCCGCGTTCGTCAGGTTTACAAGGATTGCGCCGGGGCGTATGCCCTGCGGTGCCTCCTCGTTGTCGATCACTGCGTCCGGGTATTCCGTCCGCAGCTTTAAGGTTAAGGCGTCGATGATCGCCTGTGTGTCAATTTGTGCCATTGAACACCTCCCGTAAAAATGCGTCCAGCCGTTTCTCAAGCAGTCCCGGCGCGATGGTCTGCAAGTCCTTTTCCGACAGGGTAAGCATATATTTCCCCGGCACCCAGCCGCGTTTGAGCCGTTTTCCGATCTGCGGCACATACCGCCCAGGTTTCTGCCGGTGTCCAAACTCTACGTAGCTGGCGTATTTGACCGGGTTTATTACGGTGATCTGGTACACGCCGCCCGCCTTTATGACAGGCAGCGTCTGGGCGTAGGCTTTGGCGGTCATGCCCCCTCCGGGCTTTGCCGCAGCCTCCTCGTTCTTTGCCGTCCAGCCGCGCCGCAAAGTGCCGCCCATGTAGCCAGACCAGTATTGTTGCAGGATCGCGCCCTCACGCGACAAAAAGGATCGCGTCCTCAATCTGCCCTGCGCGTCCCGCAGTTTCGTTTTAACGGTTGCTTTTGCCTCTTTGCCGCCCAGCTGTTCAAGGGTTGGCTTGCGCCCCACGGGTGTGCGCGGTATGACAAGGGCAAGCAGCCGCCCCGCAAGTTCGCGGGACACGTCCGTACAAAACTTGTCCATGTCCGCGCCTTGCAGCTTTGCGAGGTTTTCCCGCAGCCGTTCCAGTTGCCGGTAGTCGGCGCTGCCCCATGTAGCCATATCAAGCCCACCTTTCAAACAGTTCCAGCGGCACCTCTTTGTGGTTGGAATACACCGCCGCCTCGCCGCTCTGGACGTATTCGCCCGTCACGCCGTTCTGCGTGACGGTCAGCTTGCTGCCGGCCGGCAGCGGCACGGCGGGATCAAGAAACAGCTTGACGGACTGCGTGACCTTTGCCGCGCTGCTTTCGTCCTGTGTTTCCGACAGGGTTTCAAATGACAGGCGGCACGGCACAGCCTCCGCAACCGCCTCCACAGCCCACACGGTGCGCCCTGTGGCAGGATCGGGGGTGGGGGAGGGTACACGGACGTACACCGTACAAACGCCCGTCCAGAGGCTTTGCAGTGCCTTACGATATGCGTTCACCATTTCATCCTCCTGTATGCCGCCAGTTCGTCCTGCGGCGGGTTGATCATGCGCGCCAGCAGCGCGTCAAAACGTGCCTCCGGCGTGACCGCCCCATCGCTGGCGCCGGCAAAAGTTACGGACGTGTCGCCCTCGCTGATAGACTTTGCAGGCGCGGAAAAGTCAAAGCCCTCGCCCAGCTTTCCCGCAGCCTTGCAGTCGTAAAGGAACAGCCCCGCCGCCATATCCACCCACACACCGAAAAGTCCCTCCGGCACTTCCGGCAGGTTGGTGTTGTTCTTGATATACCGCTCCGCGCGGTTGATCTGATACTGCACGGCGGGCTGGTCTGCGTCTGTGACCTCGTACCCCAGCATGGCCAGGCGGATCACAACATCGTCATAAACAGCCATATTGCGCCCTCCTTTCACGCCCATGCCGCTTTACTGCCCCTGCGCCTGTTTCTTTTTGGCAGGGGGCTTTTCAGTTTCCCCGGCGCTGCTGACAAGCCGCTTGAGCAGGTCTTTTTCAGCCTGCGCCAGTTTGTCGGTGTTGTCCACAAGCGCGGTTTGGTCGGCGGTCAGCGCGTTATACGATACGCGCGCGCCCACCACGCTTACAGCGTCCGGGTTTTCGGTATCGATGGCGGCAATCAACTTGCTGGCGGCGCCTGCGGCGGCTCTGTCGGCTTTTTCCTTTGCCGCTTGTTTTTTCTGCGCCTCCTTGTCAGCGATAGCCGCCTCCCGCGCCCGCTGTTCGCGGACGCGGTTAAAAGCGGAAAGTCCCATAATCCTTACCTCCCGTTAAGCCCCGGCGTTAGGCGCAATTCTGTGCTTGAGCAGCGCAAGACCGATGGCCTTGTCCTCATACACCTTTGCCCAGTTGGCGGCAGTCGCAAGCTCCGCGTTGGTAGGCGTTGCGCCGGTCACGGTGGTATTGGTAAACTTCACGCCGAACGGGTGCAGCACAAAGGCGCGGCGGTTGATCAGGATGTCGTCCGAGGCAAGGCTGTCGCGGTCGGTTTCCACAGGGGTAAGATCAACCGGTACGCCGTCGCCGCGTCCAAAGCTGCCCGCGCCGAAAAGATAGGTGCTGTACACGCCATCGCTGACCGGGCATCCATCATCCACAATAACGCGGTAGCCAAGATAAGTGGGGAAGTCCACCTCGCCCCTCGCGTTAGGAATAAAAGCGATCAGGTTCTGTTTCTGGAGGGTGGTGTACACCGCGCTGTGCATAGCGATAGCGGTAAACTGATCCGCCGCGTCGCCAAGCAGCTGCTTTGTGTCAAGGATCGCGTTGCCGCTGATAACGGCCGCGTCCCCGGTGCCCGCGCTGATGTCGTTCACATGGGTGGTTGCCAGCGCGGAGCCGAAAATACCGTTAAGGATAGAGATCAACACCGCCTGCTCCTTGCGCGCCCACCAACCGGCAACCTGTGCGCCGATAGCCGCCATAGGGGAGCTGCCAGCAAGGGCGCCGGCAAGCTCGTTTGCGCTCCACGCCTTGCCGCGAATAAGCAGGGCGGCAACGTCCTGCGATGCGGTGATCTTTGCCGGGGTCAGCGCGGCGCTGTCGGACAGCACCTCATCGTCCCCGGTAATCGGCGCCCAGAACGGCATATTGATCAGCTTGCCGCCCTGGGTTACAAGGTCGTCCAGCTTGTCGTTCTGCACCGCGATGCCGCTCTGGATCAGCGCAGACAGTTCTTTGGTCTGCTTAATGACGTAAGCCGCGAAAATCTCCGGCACGATCACGTCAGCAATACTGGTTTTTGCCATAGTAAATTACCTCACTTTCAAGTTATACGAATTTTACGCCGGCCTGTCTTGCAAGCGCACGGGCCGCGTCCGGGTTTTCGCGGAACAGCTTGCCCTGCGCCTCAAGGTCAAAAGTCTTTGCGGCAAAGGGGTTGACCTCGCCCCCATACCCGGCGCCATCGCCGGCCTCGCCGGGTTTCATGCCCTTAATTACCGCGCCTTTGGTGTTATCGAACAGGAAAGATGTACTTTCACCTTTGGCAAGGGTTTCAATTTCTGCCGCCAGCCCCTTTACGGAGCCGTCCTCGCCCACTTTGGCGTCTTTCAGAAACGCCGCAAGCAGCGCCTTTACGGCAATGTTGTTTCGCGCCCCGCTTTCGGTGAGCGCCTTATCCACAGCCGCGTCCAGCCGGATACGGGCAACCTCTGCCTCGTGAGCCTGTTTATCTTTTCTGTTCTGTTCCTGCAAGGCGGCGATCTGCGCGGTCAGCTCCTCCGCCGTGCCGGTGGCCTTTTTCAGTTCTTCCAGCTGGGTATCACGGGTTTTCAGGTCGTCCTCCAGCTTTTTCTGCTGGGTTTTGACCGCGTTAAAATCGGCTTTGGAAACAAAACCTTTGCCGATTTCCTGCGCGATCTTGCTTTCGATGTCCTCCGTGTACCCATCGCCCAAGATTGTTTTCAGCCATTCCAGTGCCATAATGTCCTCCTTTTCTGCCGCTGTCCTTTTTTCGCTGGCCAGTCCCAGCACTGCGGCGCACCTGCTTGTATTCCGCTGTGCCTGCGGTATTTTGGGTATGAAAAAGCACCGCGCCGCATGGGGCGTGGTGCCTGATCAACAATGCTGTTATTCTGTTACAACCTTGCCTGCGTTCAGCAGTTCCAGGTTTTCCAGCGGCGGGATGGTAAGCCAGCCCACCTCGCCGGTTTCTTTGTTCACCGTTACCGTAGGAATACCGGGGAGCGGGGGATCGCCGCTGTCAAAAGAAAACGCCCAGCGGTCGCCAATGTCCAGAATTTCCACAATTGGGTATTCACTGTACGTATCTGCGGCAAGTTTCTTTGCCTGTGCAACTGTTATCATGGTTGTTTCACCTCCATTGTTGCCTGCAAAATGCTTTCGTCTGCGGTAATGTCCAGGTTATCCATACGCAGATAACCAAACTGTCCGGGGCGCCCCAGCGCAAAGTAGCCGGACGCATCCAGGTTGCCGGGCTGCGGGTCGATATAACGCACCACGCCGCCCTGCTTTTCAGCAACAAAGACGTGCGCGCCCCTGTTGCGCCCTTTCCAGGCAACGTATATGCCGTACCGCGCGCCGTCCGGGGCGTTTTTCAGTTCGCGTTTTACCGCCGCCTCCGTCTGGTTCATCGTGTAGGAAACAGGATTGCCCGCGCTGTCTGCAAAAGGCTCCGATCCCCACAAAACCGTATTGTTGGCGGCCGGTTTCGGCTTTGCGATCACGTCATAGCCGCGCCTGCGCATTTCGTAGGTCGGTACGCACCGCTGGCAATTCACGTGGTACGGGGCGCCGCCCGTGGTGTAATTCGGGTTTGCGCCCTGTACGGCCGTTTGCAGGTCGAGGGGCGTTCCTTTCTTTGCCCCTGTAGCACGTTCCACTATATCCATTATTGTAACAGGATTTTGTGAATTATTCAACGCGCCGCCGCTCTGTGCAACGGGTGCAGTCTGTACCGCCTGCGCCATCCAGTTTTTGTATGTCGTATCACGCGGCACGTAAAACGTCTGGCTGTTCCCGTCCCTTGCCGCGCGGGCGCCGAGGTTTTGCAAATCCTCGTACCACGGGGCGGTGCAGCAGCGGCACCACGGGTGGAACGGCGGGGCGGTCAGCCCCTCCTCGTATTCGCTCATTCTGAACACTTTGCCGTCCATATCGCCGCAGATGTCGCAGGTGTCTTTGTCCAGGGTAGCGACAACTACATACCGCTCCACGCCCAGCGCGTTGAAACAGTCCTTTTGCGCAGTGGAGGAAAAGTATGCGCTTTCCGTCATAACCAGCCGCCCCGCCTTGCTTTTGGACACGTTCATGTCATGGGCAAGGGCGTCTATGGTTTTCCGTGCGCTTTCGCCGCGTATGATCATCTGGGTCAGGTGCTGGTTGACGCTGTTTAATAGCGCGGTCTTATTTGTCCATACCCGATCCCGGAATGTCTGCCCGTCAGTCGTCCACGGGCGGGACAGCACTTTGGCAATCGCGTCCTCGTTCAGCGCGTGGAGCGTCCAGCCCACGCCTACGCCGCGCTGGATTTCGAAGGCGGTCTTGTAATACCCCTCGGTATAGATGCGCCTTGCAAGCGCGTCTATGCCGTCCAGCTGCCCGCCCGCAAGCCGTTCAACCTGCTGTTGCAATTCCAGTTTCAGGGCGTCAAGGCGGGAAATATGCACCTTTGCGGATGCGTTTTCCAGCTGCCTGATCCATTGCCCGGACAGCTCATTGTCCTGGGCGTACTGGATATATTCCTCAACCGTCCAGTGAAACTCTTGCAGTTCGTCAGCCGTCAGCCACTTGCGCGCCTGGGCGTAGGTGATGCCGTTATTATCGGCAAACCGCTGATACCACGCGGCGGTTTCCTTTTCGATCTGGGCAATAGCGCGGTCAAACTGCTTTTCAAGGTTCTGCACGTAGTCAAAGCCCTGATCGGCAAGCGCCTCCTCCAGCAGTTTCATGCGCTGCGCCCAGTATTCTGCGTTATTCGTCGCCATCCGGTTCACCGCCCTCCGTGCCGGCGCCGGTTACAGCCGTGTGGTTGTTCACAAAGGCGGCGCGGTAGGGGTCAGCGGCAACGGCATCCTGTTCCTCCTGCTTTAACCGTTCCAGTTCTTTCTGCGGATCGTCCACCCACGGATGCGCCTTAACAACTGTTTCTTTGGACAGGATGCCCTCTGATTTCACGCAGTTGTCAATGGCCTCGCTTTCGTTGATCAAAATGTCGCGGTCAAAGATAACGGACACATCCTCTGTGTCGAACACGCCCGCGCCCGTATTGGCAAGGTACTGGTTGACAAACCACAAAAGCTCCTCAAATGCCGCCTGAAATTCCGTTTCCATTTCGTTGGCGTCCAGGTCGATGTCGCTGTACATACTCTGGATATTTAGCTGATTAGGGGAGCCGTTCAGCCGTTCGTCCTTCGCGTCAAACCCTCGCGCGTTTTCGATAATCGCGTTTTTCAGCAGATCAAGCACGGTTTTGAAGTTTTCCGCGTTGACAGCGATCTCCAGCGTTTCCACGCTGCCGTCCCTGCCGTCATAGCTGCGCACCTTAATGGCGCCGTAGGTGGCAAGGTTGCGCCGAAACTCGCCTAAATCCTCGCCATCGTAGTTGTGGATTACCAGCACTGTGTTGCGCACGTCCTCCTCCATGCTGTTTACAAAGTTGGACAGCATAAGGTTGAGCGCGTCCTGCAAGCACTTTACGCGGCGCAGGAGGGGCGTTTCGCGGTGGTTTGCCTTAAAGCATACCAGAGGCATACGTTCCCAGTTGTAGGGCTTTTCTTTGCCGTCTGCCACCACAACCGCGTGGCTGGTGGGCGGTGCGTCCGGGTCGGGGGACAGGATACCATCCTCCCACACAAAGCGGTCAATGCCGCCGCCGTGGAATACTTCCACCTTGTTGACCACCTGCGCCTCGCCGGTGGCGTCGTAGACGGTCACAGGATAAAGGCGCACGGCGCAGTCCAGATCGGTGTGTTCGTTGTCTGCCCAGAACGGCAGCACCTCGTAGGCGGGAAAGTGGGTAAACGCCAGCTTGCCCTGTTGATCGTAGTAGGGGTATACCCATGCCTTGCCGCCTGTGTAGGCGTTTTCACCCACAATGCGGATCATGCGCTTTACCTTGCGGGTAAACACGCTGGAAAGCGCCTCGCCGTAGGCGTCGCTTTCGGTGTCGAATGAAAACGGCTTGCCCAGCAGGTAGTTTGTTTTCTGATCCACCATTTTGGCAAACTGGTTATCAATCAAACGGTTGTTTGGCAGATGCTCCACAGCCTTGAGCTTGCCGTTTTCGTCAATGACGGTACGCTGGCGGCGCAGAATATCCTGCACGCCCTCGTAGTACGCCTCGCCTGCAATCTGGTGGGCGCGTTCGTCAGAGGCAAGCCATCTGCCGATTTCCTGCTCCAAAAAACGCTTGTCGGTCATGCGTCCGGCCGCGCCCCGTGTCGGCAGGTCGTCCACGGGAAAATATAACGTCTGCAAGTATGCTCACCTCCCTAAAAGCTGAAACGCGGCGGTGCAAACGCCGTATGCACAAAATAACGTAAATCATCCATGCTGTGATCGTCTGTCTTGAGGGGCTTGTCGCTTGCCGCCTTTTCGTCCCAGCGGTAAAGTCCAAACTCCCGTATACAGTCCCGGCAGCAGTCGTTTATGAACAGGTTGCCTTGCTGCAACTGCGTGGACACGTCCCGGATGCCGTCCAGCACCGCGTTTGACGCAGGCTCCACACGAAAACGCCCGCCGCGCCGTATCGTTTCAATGAACGATGCAGCGGACGGGTCAACGATTACAGCGTGTATTTTGCGATCCCCAGCCAGCTTGCACAGCTGCTCGTAGTATTCGGCGTCTGTCTGCTGGCGTTTTTCGCGGCGGCTGTCAAAGTAGTACTCTGCGATCCTGTACCACTTGCCGCCCACGCGGCCCCACAGCCCCATGCTGGTAGGGTTTATGGTGCCGTAGTCGCAGGAGATATAATACTTGTCGTATGCCCGCTCCTGCGCCGGGACAACGTGCATTTTCGAGTTGAAACAGGTATAAATAAGACCCTCCGCGACAACCCACAGCCCTCGGATGTACCGGTCGTAAAACACGCCGCTGTACATACCCTCGTACCGGCGTTTGATTAACGCGGATAGGCTCAAATTGTCGTCCATTGTGAAATGCAGATGCAAAACGTGCCGTTCTGCGGCTTTTTGCACCCATTCCGTATAAAACCAGTGGCCGGGCCCCTCTGGGTTGCAGTTAAACCAAAACTTGCTGCCCTCCACGCTGCAACGCGCGAGTGCCTGTTCCACAAAGGAACGGGGCATAAGGGCAACCTCGTCAAACAGCACCCCGGCAAGAGTAATGCCCTGGATCAGCGTGTAGCTGCTTTCATCGCGCCCGCCGAACAGGTAAAAGCTGTTTGTCCTGCCGTTCACCGTGACCAGCAGCTTGTTTTCATTGCGGCGTTCCTTAATAGTCACAATGCCCTCCAGCCATGTGGGGAGCTGCACAATCACGTTGCGCCGCAGGCTTTCTATGGTCTTGCCGCAAATAGCGAACACAGCACCGTCAAACCGCGCCATTGCCCACAGAACAAAGCCCACTGACATGGACACGGTTTTGCCGGAACGGATAGAGCCATCGCATATAATGCCGTCAAACTTTTGAAACTTCGGCCGGTTCCACCATGTCATCGCAAGCAACTGCCGCTTGCTCAACTTCTGGTAGATCATCCGTATCCAGCACCTCCTCCATACTGCCCACGATAGCGTCAAACAGGTTGTTTTCCTGTTCTGGCGGCGTTTCGCGGCTGTCGAACATACCCAGCATTTTGCCCAGCATTTCCAGCGCCCGCACCTTGTCGTGGGTTTTTACTTCAATACCGTTTGCGCCCTGCTTGATGGACGCAATGGCGGTTTTCTTATCCTCCGGCAACTGATCGGTGTCAGCGATCCGCACTGTCTGGCAGATACCGCCCGGAATGGTCACGGGTTCCCCGGTCAGCGGGTGAATGATCAGGCGCGGAGACGGTTCGGTTTCCACGCTCACATAGTCCGTTGCTTTGGCAAACGCAATCTCCGCCAATTCCTGCGCAATTCGTTCCCGTGTGATTTCCAGTTTCTGCACGGTTGCGCTTTCGATCCGCTTGATTTCGGCATCAATTTGAGGTTTTTTTAAGTTTTCAGCGCCTATTGCGCCTGCCGTTTTAGGGCTGTACCCAGCACGGATCGCGGCCTGTATCGCATTATGGTCTATTGTAAACTCCTGCGTAAACCGCCGCTGTTTTGGCGTCAACTTATCTGCCAAGATCACCACCTCATAACAAAAATAAGATAAAGCAGGGCGGTGCGCCTTTGAACGCGCACCGCCCCATGCCACAAAGGAGGAATAATCAAGCCTAATTCCACCTATGCCATTATAGCACATCTAAACCGGACAAAACGGACAACTTTAATTTTCTGCGTCCTGTTCCTGCAAAAACCGCTGGCAGGCCTTGCGCACACTGTCCTCCGTATTGCCCCCGCCGATACTGTGCGCAACCTGCCTCCAGGTCAGCCCGTTCACAAACCGCAGGGACAGGATCATGCGCATTTGTGCATCGTCTACGTTCTCAATAAAGCGGTTCAGCCGGTTCAATTCGTAAAAGCACCGCTGGATGTTCGCCTCAATGATACCCCGCAGATCGGCAATTTCGGCGGCGTACTTGCCCACCTTGTCCGTTACGCCAGGGACGTGGGGCATCCCCGTTATGGTCTGGGTGCAGCCAGCGGCTTTAGAATACAGCTCGTCAAGCCGCGCTTTGTCGCGTTCAATTTCCCGGTTCAGGTAATACAGCTGGGAAAGCTCCTTTAACGTCATATTTCCTTTTCCCCCGTCCAAACCGGCTGACAGTTTCCCTCGCCCATCATGCACTTTTTGGCACATACCTTGCATGGGTCGCCGCCGGCCATAACAAAATGCAGGTCGTTCACCGCCTTTTTCAACAGACTTTTGTAATGCCTGTAATGCCGCAGATCGTCCGCGCTTTCCCGTGCATAGGAATGCACCTCCAGGCTGGCAATATTCGCCGCCTGATCCTCAATCTGCTGTTCCAATTCTGCGATCCGCACACGGAAAGCCTCCTGCATAACAGTCAGCCGCGCGTTTTCCCGGATCAGTTCGTCCAGATATACCTGATCGCCGTTCAGCATAACGGCGGAATTTACTTTTTCACTCATACCGCAGTTTCCCTCGCTTTCTTAATCCTTGCTTTCAATGCGTCCATCAACGCCTCCTGCGTATCGCCCTTTGCCCGCAGGCTTTCTATTACGTCCTCGTCCATGCCGCCCTGCACCACAAGGTGGTGGACAATGACCGGATGCCGCTGTCCCTGCCGGTGCAGCCTCTTATTTGCCTGTTCGTACTGTTCCAGTGACCAGGTAAGGCCAAACCACACGATGTGATGCCCGCCGTTCTGGAGGTTCAGCCCGTAGGCGCAGCTTGCGGGGTGTGCCAGCAGCACGTCAATTTCCCCAGCGTTCCATGCGTCCTCGTCTGCGGCGTTCTGGTACACCCGCACACGCAGCCCCAGCGGTTCAAGCGCCGCAAGCAGGCGGTCGCGGTCATGCTGGAAGTTATAAAACACCAGGCAGTGCTGCCCGTTCAGCTGTTCCAGCACCTCAAGAAACGCCTCCACCTTGCAGTTGTGGATCGCAAGCGGCCGTTTCTCGCTGTCATACACCGCCCCGTTGCAAAGCTGCAACAGCTTGCCGGTCAGCACCCCGGCAGAGGCGGCGGTGATCTGCCCCTCGTCCAGTTCCAGTAGCAGGTCGCGCTCCAGCTGCCGGTAGGCTTTCCGCGCTTTATCGTCCAGCACCACGGGTACATCGTCAAACATCCGATCTGGCAGGTTCAAATAGTCCTCGGCTTTCATGCTTACGCATATATCCCCGATGGCCTGCTGTATGTATTCCATGCTGCCGTCCTTTGGCGTGTAGGAAAAAATCTGTGTGCGGCTCCGCTTGTCTGGATCGAAAAACCGCTCACGGTACTGCCCCAGCGTCCTGCCCAGCCTTGCGCCGCCGTCCAGCAGGTATATCTGCGCCCACAGGTCGATCAGCCCGTTAGAGGCGGGGGTGCCGGTCAGTTCCACCAGACGGTTGATCCGGCTCCGTACCAGCTTTAACGCCTTAAACCGCTTGCTCTGGCTGTTCTTAAAGCTGCTGCTTTCGTCCAGCACCACCATGTCGAACGGCCACGCATTTTTGAAATAATCCACAAGCCACGCCACATTATCCCGGTTGATCACGTAAATGTCTGCCGGGGTGGCAAGCGCCCGCAGCCGTTTCTGCTGACTGCCCAGCACCGCCGATATGCGCAGGTGCCGCAGGTGTTCCCACTTCTGCGCCTCCTTTGTCCAGGTTCCCTCGGCAACCTTTTTGGGTGCTATGATCAGCACCCGCTGCACCGCCCAGCGGTCATACCGCAGGGTGTTGATCGCGTCCAGTGTGATCACGGTCTTGCCCAGCCCCATATCCAAAAACAGTCCCACGGCGGCGTCCGCTACAATCCGCGCCGCGCAATACTGCTGGTACGGATACGGTTCATAAATCATTCAGCATCCCTCACTTCATGTACCTGTCGCGGCAGGCTTGTAAAAATACGTCTACGTCCCCGGCGTCCCACACTGCAAAAACGTGCGCCCCCATCTGGGTCAGCTCCCGCATTTGCAGCCGCTGGTTGGGGGACAGCCGGCCGTCCGGGGCTTTGACTTCCACAAACAGGACTACGCCCCCCGGCAGAACAACCAGCCGGTCAGGCACTCCAACGTTGCCGGGGCTGACAAACTTATACGCCTTGCCGCCCAGCTTTTTCACCCCTTGCACAAGGCGGCGTTCAATATCGCTTTCCCGCATATTCGTACCTCCAAAATCAATCAAAAACAGGGGTGTTACATTAGTTACATCGCGCGCGTAATATGCGCGGATCAGGCGGATTAGGCGTGTAAAATACTCTCTATTTTCTCTAATCTCTCTATTTTAGTACTTAATAGAAATGAATGTAACAATGTAACAGACAGCCCTCAAAGCCAGTGTTTACAAGGGTTTTGCCCGTTACATTCAATGTAACACCAATGTAACGATGTAACGGGCGCCTGTTACATTCAAAGGAGATGTAACACCCAGATGTAACAGGCAATGTAACGGCTAAAAGCACCGTGTAAAACCGCGTTGCAGCCCGCAGTATCCGCAGCGGATGCCATTCCTGGATCGCACCCAGCCCTTTGCCGTTTCCAGTATCCCGTTGATCTCTGTGGTGTCGGTGTACTTCATTTCTTTCTGCGATCCGTTGAACGCCTCGCACCACACCTCAAGGGCGCAGACCTTATCACGCGGCACAAGTTTCAGCTCCCCGGTGATACTGCCCGCCCAGAACATCCGGCGCTTGTCCAGCGGCCAGCTTTGCCAGTCCTCCGGTACTTCGCGTTCCAGGAAGTCCAGCACGATACCCTCGCGGGTGCTGATCTCCCGGTGCTGTTCCTGCCGGGTCTTTGCGGTTTCTTCCACTTCGCCGGTAAGGAACAGCGCCTCGCCGGCCCGCCAGCGCATAGTTGCCTCTGCCCATAGCTGATCGATGTCGTCGTCCAGGTCGCGCCAGATGCTTTTTTTCGGTTCCTGCTGTCCCACGTCCACAGGCCAAAAGCGGCGGTTTCCGGTGCGGTCTTGTAAATATTCCGTTGTGTTAGTCGTGCCGAAAAAGACACAGCAGCGCGGCAGCTCTTTGACGTGCCGGCCGTAAGCGGCGCGGAAACGATCTGCCCGCAGGGAAAGAAACTGTTTGATCCGCGCAACGTCCGTGCGCCGGAATGCGTCCAGTTCGCCTACTTCCACGATCCACACCCCTTGCAGTAGTTCGCTTGCCTCCTTGCCCTCAAAGGTGCGGATGCTGTCGTTAAACCAGCCCCGGCTCATTTTGTCCAGCAGGGTGCTTTTGCCGATGCCCTGCGGGCCAGACAGGATAACCATCGTGTCATACTTACAGCCGGGGGTCATGGCGCGGCTCACGGCGGCGGTAAACGCCTTGCGCGTCACAGTGCGGATATATGGCTCGTCAGCCGCCCCCAGATAGTCAATAAAAAGGGTGTCAAGGCGCGGCGTACCGTCCCACTGCAAACTGTTCAGGTAGTCGCGCACCTCGTTAAAACTGTGCTTGACGCTGTGCAGGGACAGCGCCCCGTCAATTTTTCCGTTGCCGGTAATGTTGTAATATTTTTCCATATACCAGTACAGCCCCTGGTTGTCGTTATCGTCCCACAGGCGGCGTTTACTGCGCTTTTCCCACGGCAGGGCGCCCAGCACCTCGCCGCGTCCGGCAAACTCGTTGAGGGCAAACTTGCCCTTTAGGTTCGGGTCGTTTTCAAGGATCAGCCAGACGTTGTCGATGGTAGCCTTAATTACGCCCGTCTGCTTGTTTACGGTCAGCTGGGCAACCCAGTCCATGCTGGGCTGTGTTTCGCCGTCTGTGGGCGCGTCTGCGCCCTCTGCGGCGCCTGTGCTGCCCACGTCCGCAAAGTCGCTTGCCGCCGCCTGTACGCGCTCCTGCGCCATAAGGGCAGATACGCCGGCGTCCGCTACAGCAAGCTCGCACATAGCCGTATAGGACGGCAGGCGGTTGGTAGGGGTTCCGGGTACGGCGTCATCGTCCAGCCCCTCAAACTTGTGCAGGCGCACAAGGTCAAAGGCGTTGACCAGCCGCCCGCTGCATGGGTCGGTGGCGTGATGGCTGTAAAGAAATTTGCCGTCATCGTAGACCACTGCGCCGCCTGTGGTGCTGCCGCCCAGATAGGTGTACCGTCCCGGCATGGTGTCCACAGCCTCGTAGATATGGGGCAGGAACACATCCATTGCGCGGTAGATGTCATAAGTGCGGCAGAAAGCGCCCACAACGCCGTTTTTGGCAAGGGGATCGCCCTGCCGCATGGCAAGTTTGGCGTGGTTCTTTTCGCCCACAGCCTGCGGCCATTCGGTGACATCGTGCCAGTCGTTATACGTTGCCAGCACCCCGTCCACAGACAGCATCCCTTTGTCCTGATAGGTATAAATATACTCGCCGTCTGCACAGCAGCTGGGCCAGTACATAAGCCGCGTTACCTCAAACGTGGTGGGATCGGCAAACTCCATGCCGATGTATTCAGCCATGCGGCGGGCTATGGGTTCGTATTCGTCTGCGGTCGCCGTGCGGTCAAGCGGGATCAGAACGCGCAGGCGCGGGGCAGCGGGGGAGTGCTTGCGGGTGCTGTATATGCAGTAACCGCACCCCAGCCCCTCCACGCGCCGCAGAACGTCCTCCGTGCCGCCTGGGGGTATGGTGTCAAGGTCAAGGGTTACAACGTCCCTGCCGGTCACTGCGCCCGCCTTGCGGCGCGTCCCGGCAAGGGAGCCGGCCACATACCCGCCCACGTCTTTGCGGTCGTCCTGTTCGGACTTGCGCAGCGCGAGATATTCCTGCATGGTTTCCGTCCCCCGCGCCGGTACGCGGAGTTTTTCGTACAGTTCGGACAGCAGCAGGGTCTGCGGCTGCCAGTTTACACTGCGCCGGTGGTTGCCCACAGATATGATTATTTTTCTGTCGTTAATCATCATAGCGGAACACCCCATTTATTGGAGCCTCTTTGCCCCAGCAGTCCCAGCCGGGCGCCGCCTCGCGGGCAAACAGCTCTATGCGCGGCAAGTCCCCCAGCAGCTCCACGATGCGGTCGCGTACTTCGTCCGGCTTGCGGCTGTGTTCGCGGATCGGTGACATAATGAGCTGGCTGACGGCATTTGACGCGCGTTTGGGCTTGCCCTTGACTGCCAGCAGGCACGGCTCCGTGTTGCCCCGCGTCCAGCGTCCCAGCCCGAAAAAGTAACCGTTGCCGCTCCTGTTTTGCTTTACCCATTGAAACGCGATGCTTTTGTAGGTAAACCCCCATGCGTCTATCAGAAACAAAGCCTCCCGCATCATGGGATACGTCGCCCACATAAGCAGCACACAGTCCTCTGCGGCAATTCCGGGTGATCCCCCCCCCTGTACCCATCTGCCCGGTCAGCGTCTGTACAGTGCCATCCTTGCGGATAGACACGCGGCTGTCCTGCGGATGGTTTTCTATCACTACGGCGTGGCGGTCGGTCGTGTTCAGTGTAAAACTCACGTCCTCGTTTACGCCGTTGCCCTGCGGGCCGTTTCTGTCAGCGCGTCCGATCATGGAGCCTTGCAGGCAGATTGCCGCGTCATGCCTCGCGCTTAACAGGGTAGGGGCAGTGTTGACCGCTGCCGCAACGCTGCCTGCGGTGCCGCTGGCTTTATAAGCAAAGCCTATTGGTTCGCCTGCATAATCAGCGCGGACAGCAGCGGCTCCGGCAGGGGCTTGCCCCTTACAAACGCCCTCCGCAGGATACCCCGGCAGGCCGCTGGGCTTAAAGAGTAGCTGTCCGGCACATTGTCCTGCAAAATCGCAGACAAGGATGATCCTACGGCGGCGTTGGGGTACTCCGTGAAATTGAGCGTCAAGGGTTCGCCAGGCAATGCTGCCGCCGCCCACGTCAGTGAGGCATCCGGCGTTTGGCCAGCCGCCTTTAGGGACAGCAATAGCGGGGGCTTTTGGTTCTGTGACGCGGCACAGTTCAAGTAGGACGATCTGGAAGTCTGCGCCTTTGTTGCTGCTGAACGCGCCGGGGACGTTTTCCCAGACGGCAAAGCGGGGTTGTTTTCCATTGGTCTTTTTCCTCATTTCCTTAATAATCCGCACCGCCTCAATGAAAAGCCCGGAGCGGGTCTTTTCAATTTCCGTGCCGCACATGGGGCAGGACGCGGCGCCGGCAGTGATCGCAAACTCTACGCCGCAGGCGGGGCAAACGTATTTCATGCCTTTTTGACCGCCCGCCACGGACAAGTCCTGACACGGGGAGCCAAAGGTGATCACGTCCACGGGTGCAATATCGCCGCCATGTACTTTTGTTATGTCGCCCAGGTGTTTCAAAGCTCCCGCCCCGCTTTCCGGCATTCGGCTATGTAGGCGGGATCGTTTGCCAGCTTTACGCTGTTCCATTGTTCATACGGGATGCCCAGCGTGTTGTAAACTTTAATGGGGATGCCCAGTTCCTTTGCGCGGGCAAGCTCTGCCGCCATGCCCTCGGTAATGGTTTTGCCCCACTGCCAGACTTCATCGCACACAGCGAGGAACGCCAGCCCCGCAGCCGTGCCGGCCGCGCGTTCGGCGGGTTCGTTATCGTCCAGACAGCGGGGCAGGTAGAGGTGGGGCGCAATCGGCGCATAGCCTTTGCTGATTGCCACAGAACAGGCGTACAATGCGCTGTCCACAGCCTCCTCTACAGTGTGAGTTGCATCCGCGCGGTAGCGGGAACAGATATATACTAATTTCATAAGTCGATGCCTCCTTTCAGCAGGCGCGTTTTCAGTGCGTCCTGCACTTTCTTTTGCGCAATGCGGCAGTATTCGGGATCAATCTCCACGCCGATATACTGCCTGCCGGTCAGTGCTGCCGCCGCCAGTGTGGAGCCGCTGCCTGCAAACGGATCAAGCACCAGCGCACCCGGTTTTGTGGTCGCCTCCACCAGCTGCCGCATAAGGGCGGCGGGCTTTTCATTCGGGTGCAGCAGTTCCGCGCCGTTCAGGCGCTGACACTGGATCACATCGTCAGGACGGCCGTTTGGCAGGATATACCGCCCTTTGGCGGCAAAGATACAGGTATCATACCGAGGGGCAAAGCTGCCTTTCAGATCGCCCATGCCGTGGTGGACGCGATCCCATACGATTACGGACTTGACGGAAAAGCCTGCGATTTTCAGCGCGTCTATAAACGTCTGCTGTACATCCCAGCGGCTGAAACACAGTACTCCCCCCCCCTCTTTCAAGACGCGGTAAGCGTCATATATCCACCAGATAAAGGGGCGTTTATCGCCCGCGATCTTGTCCTTGCGGTTTTCTTTTGCGGCGCGGGTGCTTTGGTAGTCCACGCCATACGGGGGATCGGTTATAACCATGTCCACGCTGCCGGCGTCCATTTGCCGCAGAACGGTGAGGCAGTCCGCGTTTATGATTGCGCCGGGTCTGATATCGTACATTGCGCCGCCTCCCGTTTCCGTTTTTCAATTTCGTGGTTCAGATACCAGACTGCCTTTTGCAAGTCCTCAATGGTTTTAGCCGGGTCTTTCTTGCCTGCGCGGGAAATGTATTTGACCGCGTTGCCAAGGCAGTAAGACAGCTGTTTATCGTCTATAAAGTCAATGACCTCGATCTGCCCGTCCGTGTAATGGGCGGGGTGGTTTACCGGGTCGTGCATTGCGATACCTCCTCAATCCTTTTTGTAGAACGCGCCCACCCAGCCGTCTGCGCCCAGCGGCAGGTCTGGCGCCCATGATACGGGTTGCCCCATAATGGCGGCTATATCGTCCAGGCTGGCGCGTTCTGCGGTGCATTCCACCACAACCTCGTCATGGACGTGGAAAACAACGGGGTAATTCGCCGCCTCCAGCCGTTCAATAGCCTCTGCCAGACAGTCGCGGGCAATGGCCTGCACACAATTCTCCACCAGTTTGCCGCCGTAGGTTTCGATCAGTTTCCATTTCTTTGTGGTCTGATCCATGCCCATGTAGGTGATTGACGGCTTGCCCCACTGGTTTTGCCCCAGTGAGGGGTGCGCGTAATACAGCTTGCGCCCGCTGGGCAGGCGTATGGTCAGAAAGTCCAGATTGTTGCCGGCGTCCATTTCACGTGCCAGCACCAGACTGCGCAGCCCCACGGGTTGCCCTGTCTGGATAACCTGCACCGCAGCCGCCTCCATGCTGTACCACAGATCGCGTATGCGCTTGTTTGCGTCACGCCAGCGGTTCACAATGTCCGGCAGCTCTGCCTCAGTCAGTCCCATGTCCAGAGCGCCCATTTTGATCAGCGCGCCGGTGCTGCCCTGATACCCCAGCGCAAGCTCCGCAACTTTGCCTTTCTGCCGGAGGGCGTATTCGGGATTGCCTTTTTTGATCCGTTCCAGCGGTACGCCGAACATCTGCGAGGCAGACGCCTCGTAAATTTTGCCGTGCGTCCTGAATACATCAAGCCGCCAGCTTTCGCCGGCCAGCCACGATATGACGCGCGCCTCAATGGCTGAAAAATCCGCGTCCACCAGCGCGTTGCCGGGTTCGGCAATAAATGAGGTGCGGATCAGCTGTGAGAGGGTGTCAGGCACGGAGCCGAACAACGCCCGCAGTGACGCGGTTTCCCGGCGCTTTACAAGGTCGCGCGCCAGCGGCAGCGGCTCCACGTAGGTGCGGGGCAGGTTCTGCACCTGCACAAGCCTGCCGGCCCAGCGCCCCGTGCGGTTGGCGCCGTAGAATTGCAAAAGACCACGGACGCGCCCATCGGCGCAGACAGCCGCCTCAATGGCGTTGTACTTCTTTGTACTGGTCTTGCCCAGCTCCTGCCGGATTTCCAGCATACGGCGGGCGGTGTCGTTCGTCAGGTTGCCGTTTAACAGGCGGCTTACGGTGTCTTTGCGCAAGTCGGTGAGTTCCTCGTCCAGTTCTTCCTCCAGCCATTGCATGAGCTGTTTTACGCTGTTGGGGTTATCCAGCCCGGACAGCGTAACCGCCTCATCGGTCAGCTGATCGCGGGTGGTTTCCCCGATCCACAGCGCGCCGCGCACCATATCCATGTCAACCGCCACGCCACGGGCGTTTATCAGCACATCCGTCTGCCACTGCTTTTCAAGCTCTGGCGGCACGGGGAAGTTTTCCAGCCGGTGCAGTATTTCCATTTCGGTGGTAACGTCCCCGATGCAGTATTCTTTGAACAGCGCCCATTTCGCCGGATCGTGGCGCGGGTAGTTGCGGGTACGCCCGCCGTTGGTCTTTGTAGGGGCGCAGGGGACGCAGAAATAGCGGATCAGTGCCTTGCCGGTGGACAGCTTTTGTTTGTCTGCCGGTAAGCCCAGGGCTTTGCCGGTAGCGTCCAGCCCCGCCGTATAGCCGCAGTAAAGACCGTGGAACATGGTACAACGCCACTGGTCAATGGGCAGCGTTCCCATGAATTTGGACAGACAGCCCCACTCAAACGAGGCATTGTATGCGTGTTTGATATACTGGGGGTCGGACAGGGCAGAGGCAAGCCACTGCGGCAGCAGTTCGCCCTGCGCCAGATCAATGATCTGCACGTCCCCGCCGTCCAGGCTGTAAGCAAATAATAAGATTTCAAAATCCGGGCTTTGGATATATTTCTGCGCGCCGGCCTTTGCAATCGGCACACTGCTGTATGTTTCAAGGTCAATGCTTAAATGGTGCATACGCCCGCCTCCTTTTTCAAAAATAGCACTGGGGTGCGGCTGTTGACGTACAACCGCCCAGAAACGGCACCCTGCGGTTTCGCGGATGGTGCTGCCGCCGTGAGGATAACCACATAACCTCAAAGCACTAACGGGATCGCGCTTTGATAGCATCGCGTTGCGCACCGCGCCCGTGCTGACACTGGGGTGCGGCTGTTATCGTACAACCGCCCAGAAACGCCCCAAACGGGGAAATAAGAGGGTTAAACGCCCATAGGCTGGCCGGTGAGCGGGTTAATCTGCAAGGGAGCTGCGCCAGCAGGTACGCCGCCGTGGTTGGGCGCGGCAGGTGCAGCCGGGGCGGCAACCGTATTGCCTACGGATGCAAAGTCAGACGCGGCAGACGCGCCGCCCGCCAGGGGTTCGCCGTCCCGTGTTTTCATCACGTTGCCCAGTCCGCAGCCAACGCCCTTTTTGCCGTTGCTCATGTAGCCAAAGAAATTGATGGTTACGCGGGCGTACATACCGCTGTAAATGTCCTGCGGCGCCAGTTCGGTGTTGACGTCAGACTGGTGGACAACCTGCGGCTTGTTTTTGGTGCTGGCGGTCATTACCCAGCAGCCTTTGCATTCCGGGCCGTAAGGGGTGCCGTTCTCGCGGACGCCGTCGCCGTCATGCAGCGGGGTGGGCAGCACAGGCGGGCGGATGCCGCTCCACAGCTTGCCCTGCGCGTCCTGCGCAGCTGCCTCGATGCTGGCGTCAATGTTCGCCTTTGTGGCGGTATCCGTTTTGGGGATCAACAGGGTTACGGAATACTTTGCATCCTGCCCCTGCTGGACGGCGCGGGGAGTGGTCAGGTTGGCGTAGGACAGGCGCACTTCGCCGGTCAACACTTTGGTGGGGATATTCTGATACATAATAAATGCCTCCTTATATTTTGGCTTTTGCAGCCATGTCATCGAAAATAGCTTGTAGCTTTTGCACCTTTTCCCGTCTGGCTTTGCAGTTTGTCAGACGCCTTTGTGCGTCCTTTACCGCACGGTCTGCCAGTCTGGGCGCGTCCCGATGCTGGATCGCGCTGTCAAGGTTGCGGGTGATATTGTCTATTACAGATGCCGACGCCCTTTTTGCCTTTGCGTTTTTCAGCATCCGTTTCAGGTCGGTAACGGTCTTTTGCCAGTAGCCATCGCCCATCGCGGCGTTTTCACTGTGGCGCGCAGCAGCGGCAGTTTTTGCGTCTTTCAGAGCGTTTTCTGCAAGCCGTATATCCTCTGCCGCATTTTCGGCGGCGCGGGGCAGCCAGCCCCGCACCTGTTCAATGGATTTCTCATTTTCCCATGCGGCTGAAAGCATGATTTTCCACAGCTTGCGGACGTTCGCAAGGGGTAAATCCAGCAGGCTGTTTATGTCGTACAGCTGGGCGTGAAAAGAGCCTTGTACAACGTCAAATGGTTCCAGTTCTTTGCGGGGCGTCGGTTCGCCGTGCAGGTAGGTAATATTCATCGCCCCACCCCCGTAAAGTCAGCTGCCGCACCGTGGATTTCATTGTAACAGTCCGGGCAGTAAGTCATCCACTCCGATCCGCGTTTCACGTTGCGCCAGCCTGCGGCTCTGACAGCGGCAAGCGCATCGTAAAAGTCGTACTCCGTTGCAAGTTCCTCGCCGCAGCAGTCGCAAACAGGGATATAGGCGCCGCCGAGGCGTTCAATGCTCATATTGCTTTCACCTCCGAAAAATCAGCTGCCGCGCCGTTGTATGCGGGGCGTTTATCGCTTTCAGCAGCAAGCGCAGGCTTGCCGGGGGATTTTGTGATCATGCCGCCCACCAGTTCGCCAAACCGCTGTTTGCCGATGACCTTTTCCAGCTGCGCCAGCGTTTTAGGTACGCGGTCGTAAATAATCGCCTCCTCCACGCCTCCAGCCATAAGAGCCTCCAGCGCGGCGTCCTGGTCTGTCCAGGCGCGTGTACTGCGCCCCTCTACGGCTTTCCAGCCGGGGATCGTCTTGCCATTCAGGCAGGCAACAAGGGCGTATTCTTTCAGGTCGTTGTACCATGCCACAAGCCCCTCAGCTCTGACCAGCAGGGCGCCAATCTCCTCGTCTGTCAGGCAGTTGGACGGCTTAAACCCTGTGGCGTCGTACTCTGTCTGCATCGGAATGGATCGCCCCAGCGGGATACAGTCCTTAAAATCTTCCAGCGCGGTGTTTTGGTTTGCGCGGGCGCGGCACTTTGCTTTTGCGCGGCAGAAACGGCACCATTCGCCGGGTGCAAATTCACCGGTTCCCATGAACGCGGCGGCGGCTTTGGGCTTAATGCTTTCGCCCCATGCAAGCAACTCCTCCACGGTCATGGATGCGCCGTCATAGCTGTCCAGCCGGGGCTGGTCAATGTAAGTACTGACGCGGCGGATCATATCGCCGTAAATAGGGCGGTACAGCTTGAGGGCGCCCAGCGCATACAGCAGCATCTGCGGATTGTCCTGCGCGGAAACGGGTACGCCTTTGCCGTGCTTGTAGTCGGTAATGATCAGCTCGTCCCCGCCGATCATTATGCAGTCGCAGGTGCCGAACGCCTCCGGGGCGTAGTCGGTGATGTCTACCTGCACCTCCAGCGCAACGTAGGGCGCGTGTTCAAACCGCATTGCGTGTTCGGTCAGGTGTTCCACATAGGTGGCGGCGGTGGACAGCATTTCATCGTCCCATTTGGGATCAGCTTTCAGCTTTTTCAACCGGCTGTTGTATGCCCGGTTGTTCATAACGGTAAATTTCTTTTTTGCCGCCAGTTCGCATACGCTGTGGGCAAGTCTGCCCTCCTCGGCATATTCGCTGGTGGTTTCGGGAAATTCAGCCTCCACACGCGGCGCCGGCGTACAGTGCAGCCAGCGGTGCGCGGCTGACGGGGAAAGAATTGCGTGTTTATCCGGCATCGGGTGTCCTCCTCTCTTAAATCTGGGCGCCCAGCTTGCGCAATTCTGTTGCGAATGCGCCCAGCTGATCCTGCTTGAGCTGGGTCACGGCCTGAACGCCAAAGGAATTGAGCAGCCCCATAAGCTCGTTGATCTTGCCCGCGTCAATCAGCGCGGCACCTGCCGTCATAATCTGATCGCGGCTGTAGGTGGGTGCGGGCGCCACAGGAACAGGCGCGGGTGCGGGGGCGGGCGTTACGGGAGCCTGAACAGGTGCAGGCGCAGGAGCCGGCGCCGGGGTTACGGCGGGCGCGGGTGCGGCAGGAGCCGGTGCGGTATCAGCAGGCGGCATATAGTCCGCAGGGGGAACGGGCGCGGGCTTGTCCGCTTTGCCCGTCTTGCTGGCGGCGGGTTCGGGCTTTGCGCCTTTCAGCGCGGCAGCGAGGTTGTTCAGTGCCTCGGCAATCTCCGGGGCGTTGACGGTTACGTTGATTTCAAACATGGTTATTCCTCCTCATATTCGGTTCTAAAATTGTTTTCGCGGTTGTCGCCAGCCGTGAAATACAGCCATTCAGAAAGTGCGTTGCAGTCGTTTGCGTACCAGTCGCGGAGCGTTTCGGTTGCGATCTGCATATCGTTTTCGCTGATCTCCCGGCTGGGGTTCCAATAACCAACAAACTGGTACGGGCTTGTGACCACATCGATCACGGTGTCCCCAAAATGCCCTGCGCTTACGCGGTTGACGATGACCTCCGCAACCAGCCGCTTGTCCTGCGTCTTGTCCTCGTAGCACTCGCCGGACAGGGTTCTGGCAATCGCCAGTACGTCCTCCTCCGTCCACGGGGCCGTTTCCGGCGTTGGAACGGGGGATAAAGGCACGGCGGTGCTGTCGGTTGTTACGGACGGCAAAACACTTGCAGGCGGCGCCGTGGGGGTCTGCGGCGCAGCCGCTTTTCTCGTACACGCCACAGGGGTTATAATAAGTACGGCAGTAAGCAGGAGCAGCAGCGTGACGATGCGGCGGCGCCTGCGTAATAGCCGCCTCTGCCGTGCGGCTTGATGCCGGGTCATTTCTCGCACTGCTGACGTTTCAGCAGCTCCTCCAGCAGTTCCACGTCCGTGTAGTCCGCAAGCCCAGTGCAGTACGGCAGTTCCACGCAGAGGTTGGAGGGGAGGGTGAAAGCGGGGCGGGCGCCGTGGGTATTGGAGCAGTTGCTGCTGACCACACTGCCATTAGTGAGCAGGTAGCAGGCGTAACGCTTGTTTTCATCCCATCCACCCGGTGTGCTGGCCGGCGTGGAAGTCCACTCCCACTCGTCCGGCAGGGGGTGGGTATAACGGTACTTGCGGCACTGGTCAACGGTCAGCAGCGTTACCTTGTCCACGCTGGAGCCATAGTCCGTTGTGCCGTCCATCGCCGTAAGGTCGGTTACGGTATCCAGCAGCTCGTCCGTGTTGCCCTCGCAGAGCAGGCGGGCAAACTCGCCGTTCAGATACTGGCGCAGATCGCTTTCGCGCCAGTCGTTCGTTTTGCCAAAGGCTCGATCCTCAATGGGATCAACCAGCTGGACAAACACGCCTTGCGGCAGGTGTTCCAGCACGATTGCGTGGCGTTCGCGGTAGCTGATCAGCGTACCGGGCGCCACGGTATTAAGGGTGCATTCTCTCATAAATCATCTTCCTCCTCGCTGTATTCGGACAGGTCAATGTCGATCAGGTGTTCAGCCTGTATAATGATTTCCGACACAATTTGACGGATCGGCAGGTGGGAGCGGCTGTGCAGCCGTCTTACCACTTTTTCAGCCTCTGGAGTCAATCGGATAACCCCCACGCAGTTGCTTGTGGATTGTGCTTTCAGCACGATGGGCTTAATGTCGCTCATGCCATCGCCCCCGCTTTCGTACCCAGCCATGCGTCACGCGCAGCGCGGCAGGCGTCGAGGGTAGGGCGTACACAGCTGAACAGTTCGCCGTCAGTGTGGCGGTAGTCGTACTGCACGTACCGCTTAACCTGCCGGCCTACCTTGCGGGTGAAGTTTTCAAACTGCTCCTGCCCCGGCGCGGCGGTAGTGCTTACTCCGTTTTTGGTCATCTTTGTCATGGAATGGTTCCTCCTTTGTGTGGCTTGCTTTGTGGTTTATTTGGTGATTTTCCGTCTGCCACGGCGGCGCAGGTTTTCCTGAAAACGGAGCTGCGCCAGTTCTGGGTTGTAGGCCAGCCGTTTGTTTTCGTCCAGTTCGCCGTTTTCGTTGCCTAACTTTAATTCACGGTGGATGGTCGAGGGGTCAACCATGAGAGCGCAGGCAATTACAGATACGGGTTGATATGCCGCCCACATTTTGGCTATTTGCTGCCGGTCTGCTGGGCTAAAGTATCCTCCGATCAAGTTCTGTCACCTCCTCCGATCAAGTTCTGTCACCTCCTCCGTAACAGTAAAAAAAATAGTGCAAGATCGGCGTTTGCCTTTCTTGCACTTAATTGTAGTATTTTCGAAGTAAAAGCGGGCTCATGCTTTAGCTTGAAATTGCGCTTATTCTGTGCTATGATTAACTGATAGGTTTTGCAAAAAAACCGTGGTTGTAAGTCAAAGAATTTTTTATAGAAGAAAAGGATTGAAATATAATGAAACCAATCGTGGCCATTGTTGGACGTCCCAACGTCGGCAAAAGCACGCTCTTTAACCGTCTGATCGGCGCGCGCCATGCTATTGTGGAGGATGTGCCTGGAGTAACGCGCGACCGCCTTTACCGCGAAGCTTCTTGGTTGGATCGTGATTTCACTGTCATTGACACTGGCGGTATTGATTTTACCGACAAAAATGACCAGATTTTGACTCGGATCATCGAGCAGGCGGCCATCGCCATCGAAGAGGCGCATGTCATCGTCTTCGTGACGGACAGCCGCACTGGGCTGACGCTGGAAGACCGCGAGGCGGCGGAGTTTTTGCGCAAAAGCGGCAAGCCGGTAGTACTGGCTGTTAATAAAATGGATAACTTCGCCAATGAGAGCGATATTTACGAGTTCTATGAGCTGGGTTTAGGCGAGCCGATCGGCATTTCCGCCATGCATGGCATGAATACCGGTGATTTGCTGGACGCAGTGGTGGCATACTTTCCGCCCAAGCATGAAATGCAGCAGGACGAGGCGAGCGTAAGCATTGCAGTGGTAGGCCGTCCCAATGTTGGCAAAAGCTCGCTCGTCAACCGTCTGCTTGGCAAGGAGCGCAGCATCGTGGCCGACATGGCGGGCACCACCCGCGACGCTATAGACAGCGATTTTAAGCATAATGGCGAGCTTTACCGCATTATTGATACTGCTGGTATGCGGCGCCGCGGCAAAATTGCTGAAACGACGGAGCGCTATAGCGTGGCGCGCGCTCTGCACGCTGTGGACAGGAGTGACGTGGTTCTGATGGTGGTTGATGCGCAGACCGGCGTGACCGAACAAGATCAGCGTATCGCAGGCTATGCCCATGAGGCGGGCAAGGGGCTGGTCGTGGTGGTAAACAAGTGGGATTTGCTGCAAAAGAATGACCGCACTATGAAAGAGTTTGAAACAAAACTGCGCGAAAACCTGGCGTTTATGAGCTATGCCCGTGTGGCCTATGTTTCGGCGCTGACCGGACAGCGCACTGGCCAGATTCTCGATTTGGTAGACGAGGCGGCAGAAGAGCAGACCAAGCGCATACCCTCCAGCCGCTTGAATGAGGTGCTGAATGAGGCTATTTTGTTGAATCCGTTGCCTGGTGATAAGGGACGGCGCTTGAAAATATTTTACGCCAGCCAGGCCGGGGTGAAGCCGCCGACTTTTCTGTTCTTTGTGAACGATCCGGAGCTTATGCACTTTTCTTATCTGCGTTATCTGGAAAATCAGCTGCGTACAAACTTTGGTTTTGAAGGCACGCCGCTTCGACTGAAAGTTATCGGCCGCAATGAAAAGGATAATGAAAAGGCAGAGGAAAACCGCCGTCAGAAATAACGGCGCGTATTTTGGGGGAGATTTTTGATATGGAAATTTTACGCGCAGTGGCTGACGTTATAATTGCCTATCTGCTGGGTTCCATTTCTTTTTCTTATTTAGTGGTGAAAGCAAAAACCGGCAAGGATATCCGCACAATTGGCAGCGGCAGCGCCGGAACAACCAACACCGCCCGCGCGGTAGGCAAACCGCTGGCTTTGCTGGTGATGGCGCTGGATATTGCCAAAGGCTATCTGGCGGCGCAGCTTGGCATGGCGCTTTATGGTGATGTTGGAGGGCTGCTGGCTTTTGTGGCCGTGATTCTGGGGCATATGTTTCCTTTCTGGCTGGGTTTTCACGGCGGCAAAGGGGTGGCCTGCGGCGCGGGGGCGTGCTTGGCGCTCTCGCCGTTCACTTTTATACCGGCACTGCTTACGTTCATTGTACTGGCCGGGGTATCGGGCTATGTTTCGCTCGGCTCGGTGGTGGGCTGTTTGGTGCTTATCGTTACGGTGTTTATCGTGCCGGAGCCGTGGTTTTTCCGCCTTTTGTATCTTGTGATGGCCAGTGCTGTGCTGTTCATGCACCGCGCCAACATTAAACGCCTGTTGAATGGCACGGAGAGCAAAACCTTTCATAAAAAATAAGCGAGGTATTGATTTATGGCAAATATAGCTATAATCGGGGCGGGCAGCTGGGGTTCTGCCCTCGCAATGGTGCTGCATGATAACGGGCATGCCGTGACGCTCTGGTCGTTGGAGGAGGAGCATATCGCCGAGTTGAAGCGGACGGGCGAGAACCCACGCTTTCTGCCGGGGGTGAAGCTTCCGGCCAGTCTGAATTATACAGCTGATTTGGCCGAAGCGGCCAGAGATAAGGCCATGCTGGTACTGGCCGTGCCCAGTCACGCCATGCGACCTGTGACGAAGTCTTTGCAGGGGCTGGTGCATAAGGATCAGCTGCTGCTTTCAGTAGCCAAGGGATTTGATATTGAGACCCACGCCAGAATGAGCGAGCTTATCGCAGCGACATTTCCCGCTAATCCGGTGGCGGTTCTTTCCGGCCCCAGTCACGCGGAGGAGGTCAGCCGCCGTGTTCCTACGGCGATCGTGGCGGCATCTGGTGACGAACTTATCGCGCAGCAGGTGCAGGCATATTTTAACAACGATTATATGCGTGTCTATGTCAATTCCGACGTGATTGGTGTAGAGCTGGGCGGCGCTCTGAAAAATATTGTGGCGCTGGCCAGCGGCATTTGCTATGGATTGGGCGGTGGTGATAACACCGAAGCGGCCATTTTGACCCGTGGCTTAAAGGAGATCGTGCGTCTGGGCAGCAAGCTGGGCGCGAAAGAGACCACGTTCTACGGTCTTTCCGGTATGGGGGATCTGGTGGTCACCTGCGGCAGCCGCCACAGCCGTAACCGCACAGCGGGCATTATGCTGGGCAAGGGTAAAAAACTGGCTGATATTCAGGCCGAGATGGGCATGGTGGTAGAGGGCATAAACGCCGCCCGCATCGCCCATGTGCTGGCTGAGGAGCATGGCGTTGAAATGCCGATAACTGAGGCGATTTATCGCGTGCTTTATCAGGACTATCCGATCAGCCGTCTGGCAGTGGATCTGATGCGGCGCGACGTTAAGCCGGAATAAGATATTTGCCAGATAGATTGTTCTATTCCCAGTTGAATAAGCATAAAAAGTATGGAAACCAACCATACTTTTTATTTTTATACGGCTGAACAGGCCGAAGGGGAGGGAACGAGTGGTGGAAAAGTTTGATATACTTGAGGATATAGCCACCAGAACCAACGGCGATATTTATCTGGGAGTGGTGGGGCCGGTGCGGACGGGCAAATCCACTTTCATCAAGCGGTTCATGGAGCTTTTAGTGCTGCCGGGCATGATGGAGGACGAAGCGCGTCAGCGGGCGGTTGACGAGCTGCCGCAGAGTGGTGCGGGCAAAACCGTGATGACGACCGAGCCGAAGTTTATTCCGGCAGAGGCGGCGGCCATTGATGTGAAAGAAGGGCTTTCGGCGCGGGTGCGTCTGGTGGACTGCGTTGGCTACGGCGTGCCGGTGGCATTGGGCTTTCAGGAGGAGGATATTCCCCGCATGGTGAACACACCATGGTTTGAAGAGGCTATTCCCTTTCAGGAGGCGGCGGAGATCGGCACCAAAAAGGTCATTAGCGATCACAGTACCGTCGGCATTGTGGTGACGGCAGATGCGAGTATCACCGGCATTGAGCGGGCTGATTATGCCGAAGCTGAGGGTCGTGTGGTGAGCGAGCTTAAGGAACTTGGCAAACCCTTTCTGCTGATTTATAACACCGTTGAGCCTGCCTCTGAGGCAACTTTGGCTGAGTGCGAGCGTCTGCATGAAGAATATGACGCTTTTGTGTTGCCTTTGAACGTGGCGAAGATGGAGCAGCCGGAAGTATTGCAGGTGCTGCAGGAGCTGCTGTTTGAATTCCCGGTCAGCGAGATCAATATTGGCCTGCCACGCTGGTTTGAGGAACTGCCTGCCGGTCACCCACTGCAAAAGCAGCTGGAGGGGGATATTGGCGCGGCGATGGCCAAGGTAGCGCGGGTGCGCGATGTGGATAATCTGGTGGAGGATCTGGCGGCGATTGATAATATCGCCTCCGCGCAGCTGACTGAGATGGATCTGGGCAGCGGCTTGGCCAACGTGGCGCTGGATACCCCAGCGGAGTTGTTTTATCAGGTGCTGGCGGAATATGCCGGCGAGGAGATCGAGGGTGAGCACACTTTACTGCGTGTTATCCGCGATTTCAGCTATGGAAACCGCGAGTGGAACAAGGTGGCCGAGGCAATGGAGGAGGCTAAAGTCCAGGGCTATGGCGTCGTTACGCCGCGGGTGGGCGAAATGTATCTGGAGGAGCCGGAGTTGATCAAGCAGGGCGGCCGCTTTGGAGTACGCCTGAAAGCCAGCGCTCCCAGTTTCCATGTGCTGCGGGCTAACATCTCCACCGAGATCACACCGCTTATCGGCACTGAAAAGCAATGTGAGGAGCTGGTGCGCTACATTTTGAGCGAGTTTGAGGAAGACCCGCAGAAAATATGGCAGACAAATATCTTTGGTAAATCGCTGAACGAGCTGGTGCAGGAGGGTATCCAAGGCAAGTTATACAAAATGCCGGAAAACGCGCAGGCCAAGTTGCAGGAAACGTTGCAGCGCATTGTCAACGAAGGCGGCGGTGGGCTTATATGCATTATTTTGTAAACTAAAACCGACGCTTCGCATTACCGGAAAGCCGCAGCATAGCTGCGGCTTTTGCTATATGCAGAAATGGGCTAAAAAAACTGCCGAAAAATTTATAAAAAAGCTTGCCTTGCAGATGGATTTTTGTTATAATTGCAAACAAGTCATGTTTACCCAGCGCGGATATTCTTCCGCGTTTTGCGGACAAAGGACGGTTCGGAAGTATTTTGGGAGAATGTTATGTCAGAGCATAATAACAACCGTGAGGCCTATATTATCTATGAGGATATCCTGCCGGAGGCCATCAAGCGTACGGCTCATGCCAAGCAGCTGCTGGCGCGGGGCGAGGCCAGAAATATCAACGAGGCTGTGAAAATGGCTGATATCAGCCGCAGCGTGTTTTATAAGTATAAGGACGGCATTTTCCCGTTCTATCAACAGGAAACTTACCGTGTGGTTGTGCTGAGTATTCGCATGGATAACTCACCGGGGCGGCTGATGGCGGTTTTGGCGGTGCTGGCCGATAACCATTGCAATATCCACACGCTTAATCAGGATATGCCGCTGGCCGGCGTGGCGGCGGCAACTATCACCATGGAAGTCTCTGAAAGCCAGCTTTCATTAGGCGGGCTTCTCGCGCAAATTCAGGAGCTGCCCGGTATCATCAGCGCCACATATATCGGTGAGTTGGCGGGCGGTAAATAATATAACATTAAGAGGTTTTTTGATTATGGATAAAGCAGAAAAAACAGTTAAGGTGGGTCTGATCGGTCTGGGCACGGTAGGAGGCGGCACGCTTGAGGTGCTGGCGAAAAACAGCGCGCTTATTGCCAATCGTGCAGTACCGATCGAGGTCAGCCGCATCTGCAATCTGAATGTGGCCTATGCCGAACAGCGAATCGCCGAGCTGGGTCTTTCTAATACTACTGCCACCGGCGATTACAATGATTTAATTAATGACCCGGAAATAGATATTGTTATTGAGCTGATCGGCGGTATCCATCCGGCGCTGGAGATGGTAACGTCGGCGCTTTCTGCGGGGAAATCGGTGGTGACGGCCAACAAGGATTTGATTGCTTCGCATGGGGCTGAGCTGTTCAAACTTGCCAACCAGGAGGGTGTGGATTTCTTCTTTGAGGCCAGTGTGGCGGGCGGCATACCCGTGCTTAAAGCGCTGAAAGACAGCCTGGCGGCCAACAACATCCTGGAAATTATGGGTATCGTCAACGGCACGACGAATTATATCCTCTCTCAGATGGCGGCGGGCGGCGCGGATTTTCAACCCTGTCTGAAACGCGCGCAAGAGCTTGGCTATGCCGAGGCCGATCCTACCAACGATATCGAAGGGTTCGATGCGGCGCGTAAAATGGCTATTCTTGCTTCTATCGCGTATAACACCAATATCACCGAGGATATGGTCTACGTCGAGGGTATCACTAAAATAAGCAAGTTTGATATCGCCTATGCCGCCCAGCTGGGTTATACCATCAAGCTGGTAGGGCTGGCTAAGCCGGCGCCGGAAGACGACGATGCGATCGCTGTTTGCGTCTATCCGCTGATGATTGCCAAGGAACACCCCATGGCTGCCGTGAACGATGTGTTTAATGCTGTGTTTGTGAAAGGCGATGCGCTGGGACAGTCAATGTTATACGGGCGGGGAGCGGGTGCTTTGCCCACGGCTAGTGCGGTGGCGGGTGACGTTATTACCGCTGCCAAGAAAATTGTCAACCATACCCGCGGCGTTTCGGGTTTGCGTTTCTTTGAGCATAAGCGCGTGCTGCCAATCGGCGAGTGCGTGAACAAATACTATATACGCCTGATGGTACAGGATAAGCCAAAAGTGCTGGCGCAGATCGCGGATGCTCTGGCTGCCAGCGATATTAGTTTGGATTCCGTGATTCAAAAGCGCGTGATGGACAGCGGCCTGGCCGAAATTGTGCTGATCACCCATAAAGTGAAAGAGGCTAATATGCAGGAAGCTATCGGGCGGGTCAACCGGCTTGCCTGCGTGGATACCGTAGCCAGTCTGATCCGCGTGAACGACGACTAATTATATAATGGGAGAATTCTTATGCTGCAAGAGGTAAATATCCGGGTGCCGGCCACCACCGCTAACATGGGCGCTGGCTTTGACACTTTTGGCATGGCTTTCGCCATGTATAATACGGTGGCGCTGAAGCGTATCACCGGCAACGCGATCCGGCTGGAAAATTTAGGCGCGCATACTAAAACGATGGAGCAGGTAAAAGATAACCTGACGGTGCGCTCAGCGCGCAAAGTGTTTGACGCAGTGGGTGAGCCTTTCGCCGGACTGGAATTTAAAATGTATAATGTGATACCCGTTTCCCGTGGTCTTGGAAGCTCATCTGCCGCTATTATCGGCGGCCTGATGGCTGCTAACCGGCTGCTGGGCGATCCGTTGGATAAAGCGCAGCTGTTAGAGCTGGCGGTCGAGCTGGAGGGGCATTCCGATAACGTGGCGCCCGCTTTATACGGCGGGTTTGTGTCCTCCTGCCAGCGGGGCGGCAAAACAGTGGCGCTGAAGCTGACGCCGCCTGCTAATCTGGCTGCGGTGGTGGCTATCCCTGATTTCTATCTTTCCACCAGCAAGGCGCGGAAGATTTTGGCTCCGGAGGTAAAACGCGCTGACGCTGTACATAACATTCAATGCGCCGCGCTGATGGTGGGGGCAATGGCAACGGGCGATTTGCAGCTTTTTGCGGCGGCGTTTGACGATCGTCTGCACCAGGAGCAGCGATATCGCTTAATTAAAGGTGCGAAAAGAGTACTGAGGGCGGCCAGAAGCGCGGGCGCTATCGCGGCGGGGCTTTCCGGCGCGGGGCCGACGATGATCGCTTTTATAAACACCGAGGATAACCGGGCGGAACAAATCAAAAAGGCCATGCAGCGCGCGTGGGAGTTTGCCGGCGTTTCAGCCAAAACCATGCTGCTGGAGCAGGATAATCAGGGCGCGCAGGATTGCTGAGGCAATGCATAGCGCATAAAATATAGAAAGAAAACTTGAGGTCTGCAATACTGGCCTTTTAGGGGGAAGATATATGGCATTAATTGTGCAGAAGTTCGGCGGCAGTTCCGTCGCTGATTTGGCAAGGATCCGCAACGTGGCACAGCGGGTGGCGCGCACGGTAGACGCTGGCAATCAGGTGGTTGTGGTGCTTTCAGCGATGGGTGATACCACCGATGATTTGATTGCAATGGCAAAAGAGATAACGCCGCATCCCTCCGAGCGCGAAATGGATATGCTGATGACCACTGGTGAGCAGCAGAGTGTTGCGCTTCTGGCCATTACTCTGCAAACGATGGGTTATAAGGCCGTGAGTCTGACTGGTGAGCAGGCGGGTATTCGTACCGACCGGGTATACAGCCGGGCCAAAATCATCTCGATCGACTCGGTGCGGCTGGAGCGAGAACTGGCCGGCGGCAAAATAGTTGTGGTCACCGGGTTTCAGGGTATTGATTCACTGGGTGAAATCCATACGTTAGGACGTGGCGGATCTGATACTTCCGGCGTGGCGCTGGCCATTGGTCTGAACGCGGATTTCTGTGAAATTTATACCGACGTGGACGGCGTTTACACAGCCGACCCGCGCATTGTGCCGGAAGCCCACAAGCTGCCGGAGATTTCTTTTGACGAAATGCTGGAGATGAGCAGCCTTGGCGCAGGCGTTTTGCAGCCCCGAAGCGTTGAGATGGCAAAAACCTTTAATATGCCGGTTTGCGTGCGTTCCAGCTTTAACGATAACGAAGGCACTATGGTTAAGGAGGAAGTTGAGATGAAGCAGTTGGAGCAGGAGGTTCTTGTCAGCGGTGTGGCCTATGACGATGATTTGGTGAAAGTGACGGTTTACGGTGTACCTGACCGCCCCGGCATTGCCAGTGTTTTGTTCTGTGCGTTGGCCGACGCCAAGGTAAACGTGGATATGATCATCCAGAGCGGCCATAAGAACGGCAAAAACGATATTTCCTTTACCACCAGCAAAGAGGCTGACGGCAAGTTGGAGGAAGTGCTGGAGCCGGTTATTGCCGAACTTGGCGCTGATAACTTCACGCTGGAGACGGATGTGGCCAAAGTTTCTATTGTTGGCGCTGGCATGATAACCAACCCTGGCGTGGCGGCGCGTATGTTCAAATGTCTGTATGAGAATGGCTTTAATATTGAAATGATCTCCACATCGGAAATAAAAGTCTCTTGTATTCTGAAAAAAGAGGGCGCCAAAGACGCCGTGCGCAAACTGCACGAGTATTTTGGTCTGTAAAAAGTGGAAAATGCTTGACACTGCGCGGCTTTTGTGCTAAAATCTATAAGGTTTTATGTAAATAAGCCGTTTTATGTAGGTAAACCGCACCTGTTTCGGGTCAAAAAGTGCCTTTTGGTCACCCGGCGGGGCGAGTCTTTGGCATGGGAGGTGTAAATACGATGTACGCAATCATTGAGACCGGCGGCAAGCAGTATAAAGTTGCTCAGGGCGACGTGTTACGCGTGGAGTTGCTGGACGCCGAAGTAGGCGCGGTGGTAACCGACGCTAAGGTGTTGGCTGTGGGCGAGGGCGCAGGCCTTCAGGTGGGCAATCCCACGGTTCCTGGCGCCAGCGTCAGCCTTAAAGTGCTTGAGCATGGCAAAGGTAAAAAGGTCGTGGTTTTCCACTATAAGCCTAAGAAGAACATTCGCAAGAAGAATGGTCACCGTCAGCCATACACTAAAGTACAGGTTGAAGCAATCAACGCATAAGATAAGTTTTTATACGATTTTTCCACAAACGAGGAGGTGGATTCTCATGGCACACAAAAAAGCAGGCGGCAGTTCTAAAAACGGTCGTGATAGTGAATCTAAACGTTTGGGGCTGAAGCGCCATGACGGCCAGTTCGTGACTGCCGGTTCCATCATTGTGCGTCAGCGCGGCACTCATTTTCATCCTGGCACTAACGTCGGTTTGGGTAAGGACGACACGCTCTACGCTATGGTGAACGGCACCGTCAAATTCGAGCGCAAGGATAAAACCCGTAAGAAGGTTAGCGTTTATGAGGTGGAAACCGCGTAGGCGGCTAACTGAATAATGATAACGGCACAGCTTTTCGGCTGTGCCGTTCTTTTTTTCGCTAAAACACTTTTCTGCTCTGCCATTTTGTGGTATACTATAACTTGTAATAGTATGATTTTTAGTATTATGGAAAACAGCGATCTTTGCGTGTGCGTATAATACTTTGCCATGCAATTTGCCTGGGTTATAGAGTGAAAATTATTTATATTGACACCGTAAAAATGTTTTTATGAGGAAAATTTCATGTTCTATGATTATGTAAAGATATATGTAAAGGCCGGCGACGGCGGCAATGGCATTGTTACCTTTCGGCGTGAGAAATACGTGCCGATGGGCGGCCCCTCCGGCGGTGACGGCGGCGATGGTGCGGACGTTGTTTTCGTTGCTGACGAAAGCCTGACTACCCTGGTGGATTTCAAATACCGCCAGCATTACAAGGCGGAACGCGGCGAAAACGGTATGCGCAAAAATATGCACGGCAAAAATGGTGACGACTTGATCGTGAAAGTTCCGGTCGGCACCATTATTCGGGACGCTGATACTGGCGAAATGCTGGCTGATATTATTGAGAAAGATCAGCGAGTAGTGGTGGCCAGAGGCGGCCGCGGCGGCCGCGGAAATGCTCGTTTTATGTCAGCCAAGAACCGTGCGCCGGAGATTGCCGAAAATGGCGAGCCGGGCGAGGAACGATGGCTGCGGCTGGAGTTGAAGCTGCTGGCAGACGCGGCTCTGGTTGGCCTGCCGAACGCTGGCAAAAGTACCCTGATTTCCAGGGTGACGGCTAGTCGTCCTAAAATTGCCGATTATCCATTCACTACGCTTACGCCGAATTTGGGCGTGGTCAATCTGGAGCCGGGCATGAGCTTTGTACTGGCCGATATTCCAGGGCTGATTGAAGGCGCATCCGATGGCGTTGGCTTGGGGCACCGCTTTTTGCGTCACGTGGAACGTTCGCGTCTGCTGCTGCATTTGGTGGATATGAGCGGCCTGGCCGAACGTAAGCCGTGGGAGGAATTTGCCATCATTGATAAAGAGCTGGAGCTGTATCGTGCTGATTTGGCGGCCAGACAGCGCATTATCGTGGCGAATAAAATGGATATGCCAGATGCTGCGGAGAATCTTGCCGAGTTCAAACAGCGTATTGGCAAGGATAGAAACGGCGATAATTATCAGATATTCGAGATATCGGCGCTGACTGGCGCAGGCCTGAAAGAGCTGATGTATAAGGTGTACGAGATTTTGCAGGATACGCCGCTGCCGGAACCGGCTAAAGAGGATGAGGGCAGGGTGACAGTGGTGACCACGAAGCCGGAATTTGAAATAAACCGTGACCCGGATGGCGTTTGGAGAGTAACGGGCGAAAAGGTGGAAAAGTTGGTGATCATGACTAACTGGGAGCATGATGACTCGCTGCGCCGTTTGCAGAATATTCTGACTAAGATCGGGCTGGACGCGGCTTTGCGCACGGCGGGCGCCCAGGACGGCGATCTGGTGCGTATTGCTGATAAAGAGTTTGATTATGCCGAATAACGGCAGGGCAGTGGATAAGTTGTGCCGCAGGAGGAGGTTTGTTTGTGTTTGATTTAGGAGTTTTTGTCGGCCCCGGCATTGTGCTGGCTACCATGCTGATCGCGTGGGTTAGCTTCATCGTTTGGGGCGGCCGGGCGATTAGAGAATCGGCGGAGCGGGTAGAGCAGCCGCCGGCGGAAACGCCTCTGGCGCCAACAGTGGACGCAGAGGACGAGCCGGACGACGCGATTACTTTGCTGACGGATACGCCGGAACTTGAGCGTACGGCGGAGTTCAGCCAGCCATTGTTTGCCCAGAGTTTTTTAGAGGGCGAGGAGCTTGACCCGGCTGATGTAGATTACAACGCAGCAATTGACCGCATTACCGCCGACTTGGACGCAGCGGAGGCGGCGAGTGTAGAATCTGTGGCAGAATCTGATTTTTCGGCGGCGGCAGCGGAAGAAGATATCAGTGCGGCTCAAGACGATGATATGGAAGCTACATGTATGCTCTCGGCGGACGAGTTGCCAAAGGACGACGGCGATATTGAAGCTACTCGCATTTTGGATCCTGACGAGGCGGCGGCTATCGCGGCGGCAGTGGCAGATGGCGTTGCTGCGGCTACAGGCGAAGCGCTGGATCAGACGGCGCTGGAGGAGACGCGCCTGATAGATGGGATTGATAAGCTGGATAAAATTCCAAAAGTGGAGGACGCACCTGTGCTGCCCGTCTTTGGCGATGGAACGGAGAATGAAGCGCTCCGGCATGATGCCCTGTTTCCGGAGCAACCGCTGCCCTTTGGCCCCAAAATGGCTTGGCTGGCGGTGCCGGGCTATCAGCCCTCCGAGGTTATTGCGGCGCTGCGTTTGGGGCAGGTAGAGCCTGCCAACTGGACAAAAGGTTTAACCGAGGCATATGCCGATAATAATCGAGTGTTTGTTTCACCACTGCTTTCCGGATGGGTGTTGGTCATCGGCAAAACGTTGTGGCAGAAAGCGGACATGAACCGTTCGGCGGAAAATATCCAATGGCTGAAAGATGTTGGTAGAATGTTCGGTAACGCCTGCTTCTTTTCAACTATGCGTGGGCTGGGCAATCATGGTTGGATTGGTATACGCGGCGGCTCTATCGCCCGGGCCTATGGTTACAGCGGTGAGCTGCAGGAGCTTATCTGGCTGGTGGGCGAGCCGACGGAGGAGGAAATCGCAGTGAACCCTGGCTTCCTTTCTGAAGCCGAAGAACGCCGGCTGCCCGGTTTCCGCCCGGTGATCCCGGATGAAAAGATGGTGTTGGCAATGGCGGCGGCATGGTCGGTGGACGTGACATTTGCGAGCCGCAGCTATCCACCGGATTTCGGTTTTCTTGGCACATTATAAGGAGGATGCGGTTCATGCGGCAAAAGCAGCGCATTGGCATTATGGGCGGTACGTTCGACCCAATACATTTCGGCCACCTGGTGACAGCGGAGGCGGCGAGGCACCGCTTTGACCTGACCAAGGTGATATTTGTGCCCTCCGGTCATCCGCCGCACAAGCAGAATCGTCCGGTTACGCCTGGGGCGGAGCGTCTGATGATGACGCTGCTGGCCACGGTGGCCAACGCGCATTTTGTCGTCTCTCCCTGGGAGGTAGATCGCCCGCAGATGTCCTACACATATGACACAATGCAGGCCTTTCACCGGGAGTATGGCGAGCAGGCGGAGCTTTTCTTCATTACTGGCGCGGATGCGGTATTGGAGATTATGCAGTGGCGTAAGATTGATGAGCTGATCGATTTTTGCAGTTTCATAGCGGCTACCCGCCCTGGTTATAGGCTGGATGGCGCGGCGCTTTCACACAAGCTGGCCGAAAAAGTGGCGTTGATGGAAGTGCCGGCGCTGGCGATATCTTCCAGCGATATCCGCCACCGGGTACGGCAGGGCGAACCGATCAAATATCTGCTGCCGGAAACTGTGGAGATGTACATTTATAAGCATGGATTATACCAGAAAGCAGAATAATATGAATATGACTGAGGATAAAAGTGAACATGCCGTGCTTCTCGCGCGTTTTGAGCAGGAAGACGCTGTCTATCTAAACCAGTTTGCGGCGGTCTACGGTCTGGTCGGAGAGCGGCTGCAAATGCCACGTCTGTTGCACTCGTTGGGCGTGGCGCAGACGGCGGCGGGTCTGGCCTTAGCTTTTGGCGGTGACGCGGCCAAGGCGTATCTGGCGGGGCTGTGCCATGATATTGCAAAGGAGCTGCCGCGTGAGCAGCAGTTGGCGCTGGTAAAACGCTCGAAGCTGGCGCAAGACGAGGGTGTGTTGGCGCATAAGGTGCTGTGGCACGCACCGGCAGGTTCAGTACTGCTGGCCGATCTGGCGGCGGTTCATCCGGAATTGGATGATGCGGTGCAGAACGCATGTCTTTGGCATACGCTGGGTAAGCCTGCGATGACCAGGTTGGAGGAAATTGTTTTTATAGCTGATTTGATTGAGCCTGGGCGGGATTTTCCAGATTTACCTGCAATTCGTCAAGCGGCGGCCCAAAGCCTGACTGCTGGTGTCGCAGCCTGTATGTACGGCGCGATACATTTTCTGGAGATGGAAGGCAGATATATTCATCCGCTGGCGTATGAAGGGTATAATTATTATAAGAATAAACTTAACGAGAGTAATTAACAGATTAAATAGCAAGGGAGTGCTTAAGCTTGACTGAGAATTTGAAAGATTTACTGCATAAAAATTTGACGGAACAGGAAAAGGCTGGAACGATTAGCGACGAGCGTGTGGTGGAAAGACGTAATTTTGCTGCGAGTGAAGAAGCCGCTGCGCAGCTTGACGTGGACGATTTGGACGCGCTGGTTGCCGCAGCTGCTGCCTATGGCTATGCCAAAAAGGCTAGAGACATTATTGGTATTGACCTGCGCGGCATTTCACCAGTGGCCGATTATTTTCTGATTATGTCTGGGTCTAACAAACCGCAGATCAAGGCGATCAGCGATAATATTGAGGAAAAGCTGGCCGAACAGGGGCTGCGACCTCTCCGGGTGGAGGGCTACCGCGAGGCTGAGTGGGTATTGCTGGATTACGGCATGCTGATCATACACGTGTTCGGCGACGAGCAGCGCGCTTATTATAATTTGGAGCATCTCTGGGGCGATGCGCCGGCGTATCGCTTTACTCCGGTGGATTAATTTTGGGGAGGTCTTGATCATGCGCAAAGCCCCTTTGGTGGCTGCAATCAATGATTTGTCCGGCTTCGGCCACTGTTCGTTGACGGTGGCGCTGCCGATACTTTCGGTGATGGGATTCCAGTGCTGCCCGCTGCCCACCGCTATTTTATCCAATCACACCGGGTATGACAGCTGTTATTTTGAGGATTTCACTGCTGCTATGCCGCAGTATTTTCAGGAGTGGCAGAAGCTAAAGCTGTGTTTTGCCGGTGTCTATACCGGATTTATTGGTTCGGTTCAACAGGTTGATATTGTATGTAGAATTATCGGTGAGCTTAAGCAGACGAACCCGGAGCAGCTTGTCTTTGTTGATCCGGTGCTGGGCGATAACGGCAGTCCATACGCCACCTGCGATTCTGAGCTTTGTATTGCTATGAAGAAGCTGGCGGCGCAGGCCGATGTGATCACCCCTAACATTACTGAGGCCTGCCTGCTGCTTTCGCGTGATTATCCTGGCGAGCATATTGACGAGGCCGCTGCGCTGAAAATGGTCAAAGAGTTGGCGCAGCTGGGCTCTCGCCGCGTGGTGCTGACAGGCGTGCGCGTGAAGCCGGATACGATTGCCAACTTGGGCTTTGATGTAGCAGAGAATCACTTTTATTGGGTGGAAGAGCCGATGGTAGAGCCAGGTTTTGCCGGGTCGGGCGATGTGTTTGCGTCGGTTCTTTGCGGCTCACTGCTGCTGGGGCAGGATATGCAGCAGGCGCTGGAGAAAGCGGCTTTCTTTGTATATCTGTCGGCCAAGAACACAGCGGCGGCCGGCGGCTTAGCGAAAGATGGTCTGGATTTTGAGCCATATTTGAAAATGCTTTAATACTGCTTTTGTGGCAAAGAAAAAGGGCAGACGTTTTAATGTCTGCCCTGAAATTATTTTAAGCCTCTTAGGTGCCCAGCCATTCATCAAAGCTTAAGTCCAGCTCTGTACACTTAGCGGCGAAATCGGCTTCATTATAGAAGGGGCCGAAGACTTCACCGCTTGCGGTGTCGATAAGCCAGTAACTGTAAGTGGTGAAATCAGGTTTCACGTCCTCGCTGGCAGGCACCTCTGTCTGCTTGGCGGCAATATAGGTGTTGTTCACCGCGTAGGAAATGATAATGCTGGGTATAACTTCAACTGTATTGCCGTCTTCTGTTTGCCGCACAATATAAGCGGAACGGGAGCTTTCTTTCATTAGAGCATAGCCGCCGTGAATAGCAGTGGCCGGCGGTTCCGGCGGGGCGAGCAGACTATATATCGTGAGACCTATTCCCAGCAGGATAACAATGAAGATTATCCTGACCAGCCATTTGAAAATACGCTTCATTTGCTTGCGTCAATCCTTTCTTTAATATGTCAGTAAAGGGTCAGCGTAAGGCAGCGTCAGCGCCCTGCTTCCTGCGTGTTCTGCTCCAGCTGTGTCACATAGTCTTTGATCTGCTGCAGCTTTTCACTGTCGCCACGTCTGGCCATGGTTTTCAGCAAATCCTCAATATCCAGATAGAGCAGCATTGGTTCAATAGCGGAGGTATCAGGCAGCTTGGCCTGTAAAACCGGTTTGATGGTGGGAAGCGACAGGTCAAATGTCTGACCAAGGGATGGTATCTCCGCCACCAGTCCGAAATGGTTTCGCACTCTCTCAGCAAAGGCCTCCCGCGCGTTGTCTTCACCGTGGGTAAGAAAGATTTTTTGCGGCAGATTTTTGAAACCGGAAAGCCACCTGATCAGCTCGTTGTAATCGGCGTGGGCGGAATAGCCGGATAGTACCGCGATTTTGGCCTTAACGTCGATTTGTTCGCCGTGGATACGTACCATTTTTTCACCCTCGATCAGGCGACGCCCCAGCGTGCCCTCGGCCTGATAGCCCGCGAAGATAACGGTGCTTTCCGGCCGCCACAGATTATGCTTCAGGTGATGCTTGATGCGTCCTGCGTCGGCCATGCCGCTGGCTGAAAGTATGATAGCGCGGCTTTTGATCTGGTTGATGGCCTGCGATTCCGCCACCGTTTGGGAATAAACGATGTTGGCGTTTTTGAACGGGCTTTTGCCATATTTGGCGATGATGGCGTGTGTCTCTGCATCAAAATATTCCGGGTGGTTGTCGAAAATCTCGGTGGCTTTTACAGCCAGCGGGCTGTCCACATAGATTTTGCAGTTGCTGATCAGTCCTTCGTTTTGCAGCTGGGTCAGTTCCAGCAGCAGATCCTGGCAGCGGTCGACTGCAAACGCCGGAATTATCACATTACCGCCACGGTTGAACGTGTCGTTGATAGTGGCGGCCAGGAAGCGCTTTTTGCTGTTCCAATCCATGTTGTTATCGTTGTGCAGGCGGTTGCCGTATGTTGTTTCCATCACCAAATAGTCAGCTGCCTCGATCGTTGCCGGATCGTTGACGATTGCTGCGTTATAACGTCCGATATCGCCGGAGAACAGCAGTTTTTTTGCTCTGCCTCCCTCGGTATATTGCAGCAAAATCATAGCGGAACCCAAAATATGCCCCGCGTCGAAGAAAGTGGCGCTGATACCGCCGGCGGGCAAAAACGTTTCGCCGTACTCATGCTCCTCCAGCTGTTGCACAGTGGTATAGGCGTTCTGCATATCGTATATCGGCGTCAGCAGTGGTTCGCCCGCGCGGGCGGCTTTGCGGTTTTTTCGCTCCACTTCAGTTTCCTGAATGTGGGCGGAATCCGGCAGCATCACCGAAGCCAGGTTGCAAGTGGCTGATGTGGTGTAAATGGGGCCCTTGAAGCCACCTTTCACCAGCTTTGGTAGCAGACCGCTGTGGTCGATATGCGCGTGGGTCAGCAGCACAAAATCAATATCCGCAGGATTGAAAGCGAAAGGAACGTAGTTGTTCTCTTTCAGCTTTTTGCTGCCCTGAAACATACCGCAGTCCACCAGAAAACGGCTGTTTTCATGCTCCAGCAGATAGCAGGAGCCGGTTACGGTGCCGGCCGCCCCCAGAAATGTCAGTTTCATGGTATGAAAAACCTCCCATCCTAATATGTAATAGTAGAAAATTGCGTAGCTTGTAGAGTTTTGCCAAATAACCTTATTTTTATCAGTATAACATAATTTGCCCGGACAGACAATGTACAAAATAGCGGCACAGGCTGTTTACTTGACATTTTGGTGGGTTTGTATTATATTTATCTATTAGCTATAAATATTTTTGCAATGAAAGAGTGGTGTAAGAATTGCCCAAAACGGGGATTGTAACTGACAGCAACAGCGGTATTCTGCCGGAACAGGCGGAGGAGATGGGGCTGTTTGTGGTGCCAATGCCGTTTTACATTGACGGCGTTTGCTATCAGGAGAATGTAGACCTGCCGCGGGAGGAATTTTTCCGTCTGATGGCGGCGGGAGCAGAGATTTCAACCAGCGCGCCCGCGCCGCTTACGGTGACGGATATTTGGGATAAGGCTCTCGCTATTTATGATGAAGTTCTTTATATGCCGATGAGCAGCGGACTTTCCGGCGCTTATGCGCTGGCGGCGGTGTTGGCCAAAGAGGGTGCGTACGCGGGGCGAGTGTTCGTGGTTGACCACGGGCGGGCGGCTACGCCGCTGCACCGTTCTATTCTGGATGCGCAGGAATTGCTGGCGCAGGGGCTTTCCGCTGGCGAGGTGCAACGCCTGCTGGAAGAGCAGCGAGATAACTTCATGATTTATATAGCGGTGGACGAGTTGCAACATTTGCAGCGGGGCGGGCGCATTTCCGCCACGGCTGCAAAACTCGGTACCATACTCAATATGAAACCTGTTTTGCAGTTTTCCACCGGAACGCTGGATGTATACGCCAAGGTGCGCGGAAAGAAGCGGGCGCGTCAGACGATGATCGAAGCGGTAAGGAATGAGCTGGCGCATGATTACAAGGCGGCTTATGAAGCTGGCGAGGTGTATATCATGACGGCGGGCAGCGCAGATGCGGCAGAAACGGCTGATTGGGTGGCGCAGGTCAGGGAGGCTTTCGCGCCGCTTGATGTGTTATATGACGATTTACCGCTGAGCCTTTCCACGCATATTGGCCATGGAGGGTTGGGCATTGCCTGCTCCAAAAAAATCAAGTTGGACAAATAAAAAAAATACCCACAGTATAACTGTGGGTATTTTTGGTACGCCTGATAGGAATCGAACCTACGCTTTCGGCTCCGGAGGCCGACGCTCTATCCACTGAGCTACAGGCGCATATGGCGTACAATATATTTTAATGGATTTATGGCGCGAAGTCAATCATTTTTTTCAGTTTTTGCCGTATTTATCTCTGCCAGCGTTGACGGTAAAATAATTGCACCTGGCGGAAAAATTTTTTCACAAATTTGTATTGCTAAAATTTCCGAATAATGTTATTATATAGGTGATGTGGTATACATAATTTAGAGTATCACTTTTTACGTTTTCAGGGTGTAAAAGTTCCATATATATCTTATTTTTTTGATAGGAAAAGGCAGGTTTTCTCCCGCTTTTCTTATAAATCCCAATTCCATTTTATTGCTCGTTATGGCCGGACTGTCCACTCGGCTGTGCGGCGCAGAAAATTTTTTGGAGGTGAAACTATGTTCAAGGTAGAAAGAATCGATCATCTGGGTGTTGCAGTAACCAACATCGACGAGGCTATGTCTTTTTGGGGCGATGCTTTGGGAATGAAACTGGACTTCAAGGAAACCGTTGAAGAACAGAAGACCACCACTGGCTTTATCCCCTGCGAGAACAGCTGGGTCGAATTGCTGGAATCCACCACTCCTGATGGGCCCGTCGGCAAGTACATTGAAAAAAATGGCGAGGGCATTCAGCACGTTGCGTTCAAGGTTGATAACATCGACCAGGCTTTGGCCGATTTGGACGCTGCCGGTGTTCGTTTGATCGATAAGACTGCCCGCAAAGGCGCTGGCGGCGCAAGAATCGCTTTCTTGCACCCCAAGGCGACCCGCGGCATCTTGTTGGAACTCTGCGAACACGAATAAGGAACTTTTAGTAGGAGGTAAAAGGATGTCTACAGAAAAGTTGGCTCAGTTGATCAAAAAACGTGAAGAAGTTATTCTGGGCGGCGGTCAGGAAAAGATCGACAAGCATCACGCCAAGGGCAAGTATACTGCCCGCGAAAGAATTAACAAGCTTCTGGACGAAGGCAGCTTTGTTGAGTTGGATCAGTTTGTGGTTCATCGCGGCACTGCTTTCGGCTTTGACAAGGTTAAGGCTCCGGGCGAAGGCGTTGTAACTGGTTACGGCACCGTAGACGGCCGTCTGGTTTATGTTTTCTCTCAGGACTTTACCGTACAGGGCGGCTCTCTGGGCGAGATGCACGCTGCTAAAATCTGCAAGGTAATGGATATGGCCGTTAAGAACGGCGCTCCCTGCATCGGCATCAACGATTCCGGCGGCGCTCGTATTCAGGAAGCGGTTGACGCCCTGAACGGCTATGGCCGTATCTTCAAACTGAACACTCTGGCTTCCGGCGTTGTGCCGCAGCTGTCTGTCATCATGGGGCCCTGCGCGGGCGGCGCCGTATATTCTCCGGCTCTGACTGACTTCATCTTCATGGTTGATAAGTGCCAGATGTTCATCACCGGCCCGGCTGTAATTCAGTCTGTAACCGGCGAAGTTGTGACTGCCGAGGCCCTGGGCGGCGCTCGTACTCACAACTCTCAGAGTGGTAACGCTCACTTCTATGCCGCTAACGAGGACGAATGCATTGAACAGGTTAAGACTCTGCTGAGCTTCCTGCCCAGCAACAACCTGGAAACAGCGCCTGTTTTCGCTTGCGACGACCCGGTAGAGCGTTGCGACGAAGCTTTGGACAGCATTATTCCTGATAACCCGAATAAGCCGTATAACATGAAGGATATAATCACCTCCATCGCTGATAACGGCTATGTGTTCGAAGTACAGGAAATGTACGCCAAGAACATTATCACCGCATTCATTCGTTTGAACGGCCGTGCGGTAGGCGTTATTGCCAACCAGCCCAGCGTAGCTGCCGGCTGCTTGGATATTAACTGCTCCGATAAGGCTTCTCGTTTCATTCGTCTGTGCGACGCATTCAATATTCCGATTCTGACCTGTGTTGACACCCCCGGCTATCTGCCTGGTGTTGCTCAGGAGCATGGCGGTATCATCCGTCATGGCGCGAAGCTGCTTTACGCATATTCCGAAGCCACTGTTCCGCTGCTTGTTCTGATCACCAGAAAAGCTTACGGCGGTGCATACCTCGCAATGTGCGGCAAGTCCCTCGGCGCTGACACGGCCATCGCCTGGCCTACTGCTCAAATTGCCGTTATGGGTGCTTCCGGCGCTGCGAACATCGTATTCGCCAAGGATATCAAGAACTCTTCCAACCCCGAAAAGACCCGTGCCGAGAAGATCGCCGAGTACGAGGAAGAATTCGCCAATCCTTACAAGGCTGCTGCTCGCGGCTTCGTAGATTTGGTAATCGAGCCGAGCAAGACTCGTTATTACCTCTGCAAGTCGTTGGATAGCCTGCTTGGCAAGAAGGAAGCTCGTCCTGCCAAGAAGCATGGCAACATTCCGCTGTAAGGGAGGGATGATCTGTTATGGAAGCTGTATACGCATATGGTAATTTTGAAATGGGGCTTTTGGCAACCATTTTTGGTATGGGCGGCGTTTTTGTAATTCTGGCGCTCCTGACCTTTACTACCTGGTTGCTGAACAGAGTTGTTGACAGTATCGTCAAGGACCCTACTCCGACGGCAGCCGCTAAAGCCGCTGCCCCGGCCGCTGCTCCGGCAACTGCAGCTGCACCTAAGGCAAATAATAATGCCAAAATTGCTGCTATCATGGCTGCTGTAAGCATGGCTATGGGCTCTGAACAACTGAAATTTACCGCTATTCAGAGAAACAGCGGTTCTGTTTTGCCCTGGGCTGCTTCCGGCAATGCCGATATCATGGCTGACCGTGCCAGTTATACTAAAGGAGGACAAAGATAATGCGTAAGTTTAATGTTACTGTTAATGGCGAAACTTTTGCTGTTGAAGTTGAAGAAGCAGGCGCTGGCGCTGCTGCTCCGAAAGC
>DVMH01000020.1 GCA_018715045.1 Candidatus Avidehalobacter gallistercoris | reverse complement strand
GCCCGCCGGAAAGCTGGGATGGATAGGACTGCGCTTTATCGGCCAGGCCAACCAGTTCCAAAAGTTCCAGCGCACGCTTTCTGGCCTCTGATTTGGGTGTTTTGACGATCTCCAGCGGGAAGCAGATATTCTCCAGCGCCGTACGCTGCATCAGGAGATTGAACTGCTGGAAAATCATTGCTACCGAACGGCGGATCTGGTTCAGCCCGGCGGGCGACAGGCTGTTCATGTCCTGTCCGTTCACCCAGACTTTGCCGCCGGTGGGGCGCTCAAGAAAATTGATACAGCGCACCAGAGTGCTTTTGCCGGCGCCGGATAAGCCGATAACGCCGAAAATCTCGCCCTGACGGATATCAAGGTTGATGTCCTGCAATGCCTGTACGCTGCCCGCTTTGGTGGTGTACGTTTTACTGAGGTTTTCCAGGCGGATAATGTTGTTCTCTGTCATTTATTCCTGCCGCCTTTCTGGCTGTGTTAAGAATTTTACCGCGCATTTTGTCGCATGACTATTAAATTATTATAGCACAGACACAGCGCGGTTTGCAACCGCAAATTACGCGATGGAAAAACCGCTGCCCCGGCAGGTTTTTTGTAATAGTTTGCCGAATATTATTTTTATAAAGTTTGTGAAAAGAAAGGGGTATAGTTATGAAAGTAAATTGCAAAGCGTTGTTGACGCTGCTGCTGGTTTTGCTGCTGTCGCTGGCGGGCTGCGGCCAGCCTGGCGTATCCACGGACGGCGGGCAGGGCGGCACGGATGCGATGCAGTCAGACGCGCCCAAACTGCTGCAATTCTATGACAACGACGGCTATGGCGTTATCAATGCCGATGGTAAAATTATTGCGCGCGGCGATCATAACTATGAAAGCGCGCGGATTTGGAGCAATGCGGCGGGCGAGCAGGTGGCCGCTATGCAATGCAGCCAGCAGATGTCTGAAACGGAGGTTGACCAATGGAACAATCCGCTGACCGAAAGCACGCGGTTTTCGTTCTTTGATCCTTGGGGTAATACTATTGCCAGCGTTCACCTCGATACGCCGGGCGAAGCGGAGTTCTTCTATTATGACGGGGATATTTCCACCGGGTGCTTTCTGGTTTATATGAGGGGTGATTCGGGCTATAAAATCTACGGTTTCGACGGCACTTTGCTGGTGGAGCAGGAAATGCGCACTGCGCCGGATGGTTATTCGCCAGATTATGCGGCAGACTATGCCAATATGTGGCAGAACGGACAGCTGCTTTGGGTGAGCTATAGCGTGCATAACAGCGATTGGAGCGACTGGAAGGACTATGCCGACGTCTATAATCTGGACGGCACGCCGGTGACGCTGGCCGAGGATTATGACAGCATTTGGTCGGTGTCGGACGAGGTGACTGGCAGGCAGCTGCCCTATCTGGTGGCCGGATATAATGGGGTAGGCGGCTCTCGTCTGAACGATTTGCTGGCGGCGGACGGAAGCGTGTTGGTCAGCGGCATAACTCAGCAATATGCCGTCACCGAGGGACTCATCTACTGCCAGCGCGGTTTTGAACGCGGCTTGATGGATTTTGACGGCAACTGGATATATCAAGAGTCCGTTTTCACCGAACTGGACGATTAATTAAGGAGGTATATCATGCGAAAAAACTACAGACTTTTGACACTGCCGGCAGTATTGCTGCTGGCAATGCTGGCCTTCGCAGGCTGCGGCGAACAGGCCAATACCGAGCCGCCGCTGCTGACTGTTGATGAATACCCGGTGGTGGATGGCTCCACTGCCAACCTGCCGATGATGGCAAAAATTCTGGAGCGCACTACAGGCATTACAGCGGAGGAAGCCGAGCGGAATACCACCTGCAACAAAACGTCTGGCGCGTGGTTAGAGCTGGCCGAGGGGCGTTCTGATCTATTGCTGGTATATGAAGCTTCGGAGGGTACGAAGGCGCAGCTGGCGGAGATCGGCACCGAGCTGGATATTACGCCGCTGGGTCGCGACGCGCTGGTTTTTATCGTCAACGAGGATAATCCGGTGCAGAGCCTGACGCGGCAGCAGCTGGTAGATATTTATACCGGCAAAATCACCAACTGGAGCGAGGTTGGCGGCAATGATCAGCCGATTCAGGCGTTTCAGCGGCCAGAGGCCAGCGGTAGCCAAAGTCTGTTTATGAAGCTCTTGATGACGGACGAAGAGCCGATGGACGCGCCGACGGAATACCGCCCCAGTGCGATGGGCGATTTGATCGAAATTCTGGCGGAATATAACAACAGCGCCGACGCGATCGGCTATTCCGTGTTCTATTACGCTTCGTATATGTACCAAAAGCCGGGGTTGCGCTTTGTCGCGGTGGACGGCGTTATGCCCAGCGACGAGACTATTGCCGACGGCAGCTATCCGTTGCTGAACGAGTATTATCTGGCCGTGCGCGCCGATGAAGATCCGGATAGCCCAACTATGAAACTGCGCGAATGGATACTCTCCGACGCCGGTACGCAGGCTATTAAAGACGCGGGCTATATTCCGCTGAATTAATTTTGTGCTTTGGGCAGGATTTTTCTACCTGGATGTAAAAAATATACAAATAGCGGCAGTGCTTGCCGTTAATTGATAAATGGAAGGTGATTGTATGGATATTAACGTGAGATCGAGAAAAAATGCCGTAACGCCCGCCATGCGCGAATACGCGGAAAAGCGGCTGAAGAAGTTTGATAAAATGATGGGCGGTGTGGATGAAGTGACTGTGCTGCACGATGCGGTTAAAGACACCCACAGCGTGGAGGTCACCATTTTTGTGGACGGCGTTATTCTTAGGAGCGAAGTTTCCGGTCCGGATATGTACGCCTGCGTGGACGGCGCGGTTGATAAGCTGGAACGCCAGGTTCGCAAGCACAAAACCAAGCTGGAAAAACGCTTCCGTAAGGAGGCGCAACGCACCTCGATGCAGGCGTTAGAGGAATTGCCTAACGAACAGAAGCTTGTCAAAACCAAGCATTTTGACAAGAAGCCTCTCACTGTGGAAGAGGCCATCATGCAGATGGAACTGTTGGAGCATACATTCTTTGCGTTCGTCAATGCGGATACCAACGAAATCAACATTGTTTATAAGCGTAAGGACGAGGATTACGGTCTGCTGCAACCCGAATAATTCCGAATAATATTTAGACGTAAAAAAACCACCCATGCGGTTTAAGCCGTTTGGGTGGTTTTTAATTATTTAAAGTTTATTTTATAGCAGGCCTTGCAGCAGAATGATCAAAATCAGTACAGGCAGCACAAACTGGAAGTATGGCTTCAGCCTGCGCGATATTTTCAGACCGCTGCCGTGGTTGGCTTCTTTGATGTAATTATCGAAACCCCAGCCCCAGCGGGTTACGCAGAACAGCAGATATACCAGTGAGCCTATCGGCAGCAGCAAATTGCTGACGATGAAGTCTTCGCTGTCCAACACGTCGCGCTCGCCGATCAGATGCAGGTCGCTCCAAAGGTTATAGCCCAGCACGCAGGGAAGACTTGCCACGGCAATAAACAGGCCGCAGACAAGAGCCGCACGGCGGCGGCTCCAGCCAAACATATCAATGCAGCAGGCCAGCAGGTTTTCAAACACCGCCAGCACAGTGGTGAAACTTGCGAACGTCATGAAAAGGAAGAACAGCGTTCCCCAAATCTGGCCGCCCGTCATGTTGACAAACACATTGGGCAGAGTGATGAAAATCAGCTGCGGGCCGGAATCGGGAGTGATACCAAACGAGAAGCAGGCTGGAAAGATGATCAGACCGGCCATCAGCGCCACAAACGTATCTAGACCGCAAATGCGCACGGCCTCGCTTGCCAGCGTATGTTCGCGGCTCATATAGCTGCCGAAGATTTCCATAGCCGCCACGCCCAGGCTCAGGGTGAAAAACGCCTGGTTCATTGCCGCGGTGATAATATTGCCGATACCCTTATCCAATACGCTGCTCCAATCCGGTAGCAGGAAGAATGAGAGACCCTCACCTGCGCCAGGCAGCAGCAGGCTGTGCGCCGCCAGCACGATGATCAGCAGCAGCAGCGCTGCCATCATGATTTTGGTGATTTTTTCCAGACCCTTTTGCAGGCCGAAGCTGCAAAGCCCAAAGCCGGCCAGTACAATACCCAGCATATATGCGCCCATTTCCACAGGGTTGGCCAGCAGATTGTCGAAAACCGTATTTACGGCTTCTGTAGTCATCTCGCCACCGAAGCTGCCGGTCGCGAATTTGACGAAGTAACTTACCATCCAACCAGTTACCGTTGTATAATACATCATCAGCAGGCAGCAGCCTAAAATACAGAACCAGCCGTGTATATGCCAGTGACTGCCGGGTTTTTCCAGCTTTTGATAGGCCAACACCGCACTTTGGCGGCTGGCGCGTCCCACGGCCAGCTCCATTGTCAGAACCGGCATACCCATGATCAACAAAAACAGCAGGTAAAACAGCACGAACAGACCGCCGCCGTTTTCGCCCGCCACATAGGGGAAACGCCAGACGTTTCCGATACCGATTGCGCACCCGGCGCTGACCAGCAAAAAGCCCATGCGCGATTTAAAAGATTCTCTCTGCATTGTTAATTCTCCTTACTTGCAACAAAAGAATCTCATCTAAAGATGAGATTCTTTTGTTGTGTTTTATGGTGACACGTATGGGATTCGAACCCATGAATGCCAGCGTGAGAGGCTGGTGAGTTAAGCCGCTTCTCCAACGTGCCATGTGGTAGCGGTGACTGGATTTGAACCAGTGACACCACGGGTATGAACCGTGTGCTCTGACCAACTGAGCTACACCGCCAAGTACATAAAATGAAGCCGTGCAAACAGTATATTACAAAAAAAACGTTCACTTGTCAAGCCGTTTCGCTATAAATTTCAGAAAAATTTTGGAAATGCCGCTGATTGCTTGTTTGCCGTTCTCTTTTGTGCTAAAATAAATAAATAGTGTAAGGAGGCTTTTTTATGCGGTGGTTTAAAGACAGGCACAAAGGTGAAGCCAGGCGTAACGAAGCCGGGCGTAACAAAGTGGTAAAACTATATGGTGTTTCGGGTCTGCTGGCATTATCTATTGCCTTGGGAACAAGCGGAACTGACCCCGCCGTGCAGCCTGGGGCGGGGCTGTTCCTTACCGCGGCGGAGCGCCAGACTTTGGCGGCGGAGGCGGTTCAGACCGGGGCGCTGGAAGAATACGCGAATTTTTATGTGGTGGACGGCTGCGGTTATGCCAAGTTTGACGGCTTTTCCAAGCTGACTGAGGCCGTTTATGCTGGGGCGCTGAATGCCTATGCGGATAATTTGCCGGAGGATGTTAAGCTGTATTCGATGCTGGCGCCCACCTCGGCGGCTTTCACGCTGCCCACGCAATATGCCGGGCTGTTTCCGGATCAGCGCCAAATCATTGCCGATGTGGCCGGTATGCTGGACGAGCGCTTTATCAGTATCGACATTTATCCCACGCTGGAGGCGCATAAAAACGAGTATTTATATTTTCGCACCGACCATCACTGGACGCAGCGCGCGGGGTATCTTGCCTATACGCAGCTGGCAGGACCGCTTAAGTTCCCTGCCTATTCAGATAAGAAGCTGAATCAGTGCGACACGGGTATTGACTTTCTGGGTTCGGTGGCGGCGGAGACGGGCAGCCGTCAGCTGGGCCAAAATCTGGACAGACTGTCCTATTATCCGATACCGGCTGATGTGAATTACGTTTATTGGGATAACACCGCTGCGCCGCATACCTATTCACAGGGGCTGTATAAATGGTGGTATCTGAGCCAGCCGAATAAATACGTCTTTTTTCTGGGTGGCGATCTGCCCTATATCAGGCTGAAAACGGATGCGCAGAGCGGCCGCAAAATTGCCGTTATCAAGGATTCCTATGCCAACACTGTCATACCGTTTTTAACTCTGCATTTTGATGAAATACATATTATCGACCCGAGGAACAGCAGCTTCAACGCGCTACAGATTATTGAGGAGAACGATATAAAAGAGGTACTTTTCGTTAATTATGCACGAGTGGTTTGTCTGCCTAAATTCTCGGCCGGTCTGCATCAGCTGCTGACGCGGGATTACGTCACATGGCGCTAAGCCAGGCCAAAATAACTTAAAAGGCCGTTATATAACCCCCGTGCAAAGCTCTCCGGGTCAGTGGTCATAAGATAACGGTCATATTCGTTGGTAATAAAACCGATTTCCATTAAAACAGCAGGCATATAAGTGCGGCGCAGCACGTAAAGCCCGCTGTTTTGCATTACACCGCGGTTGGGGAGGCCGGTGGCGTTCTCCAGCCCGATCAAAAGATATTCGCCAAGAACGGCGGCTTCGCTGTCCAGCCGATAAACATATGCCTCGCTGCCGCTGGCTTCAAGAATATCGCTGGCGTTGCAGTGAATACTGATAAAATAATTGGCGCCCCAGCTGTTCGCAGCGTTCACCCGTGCCGCCAGACTGGTAGTGGTGCTGGTTCCCAGCTGTTCTTCCGGATAGGTACGCGAGGTTCGCGCCTCGAAATTTGGATTGGCGTTTAAGAGGTCGGCCAGCCTGATTCCTACCTCGTATGTAATGTCCTGTTCGCGCACGCCGCCGGCTTCTGCTCCGGCGTTAGGGTTTTGCGGGTTATGACCCTGGTCGATGAAAATTTTGATTGCCATGGTAAATACTCCTTTTAGCTTCCGGAATTTTTGCTTTATTTTATGCCGGGCAGGAAATTTTGCTATTTACTATTTTTCTGAAATGAGTTATAATAAAATCGAGTTTTTGTATGCGCCAGTAAGCCTTGGCGCGGGCAGAAAGTGAGGCGATAACCATGCTGATGCAATACGCGGCAGTTGGTATTTTATTTGTTGGGGCAATTTTCTTTGCCTGTGCGGCGCTGATAGTTTCGCGCCTGTTGCAGACGCATCACCCCTATAAAGAGAAATGTCAGATTTATGAATGCGGTATGCCGCCCTTTGGCGGCGCGTGGGTGCGCTTTAAACCTTCTTATTTTCAGACCGGTTTGATTTTTCTGTTGTTTGACGTGGAAATGATGTTCCTGCTGCCTTGGGCAGCGGCGTTTCGCGGCATGGGGATAGCCGCGCTGCTGGAAATGTTCGTGTTTATTGCGATTTTGACCGTGGGGCTGATTTATGCCTGGAGAGAGAGGGTGTTGGAATGGCATTAAAAACAAATATCCGCTTTCCGCAGCGGGGCGGCATGCCTGATGGCGACCCTGCCAACACGCGTGATTTGCTGACGCAGGAGGAACTGGAGAGCCGCGGTATTTTATTCACCAGCCTGGATAAGCTGTTCCGATGGGGGGCAGGCTGGTCGCTGTGGCCGCTGCAATTTGGCCTGGCCTGCTGCGCTATCGAAATGATCTGTACTACCCAGACCCGCTTTGATATATCGCGTTTTGGTTATGAGGTGTTTCGTAACTCGCCCCGGCAGGCCGACGTGATGATTGTTGCTGGCACTATCACTGAAAAAATGCGCCCGGCAGTGGAGCTTTTGTATCACCAGATGCCGGAACCGAAGTGGGTCATTGCCATTGGCAGCTGCGCTATCAGCGGAGGGCCGTTTGTGGATTCCTATTCCGTGGTGGCAGGAGCGGATAAGGTCGTGCCGGTGGATGTTTATGTGCCAGGTTGTCCGCCCCGGCCGGAGGCGATTATCGACGGTATGCTGCAGTTAAAGGCGAAACTTAGTCACCCGGAAAGAAAACAGGTGGTGCGCAATGACAAATAATGAGGTTAAAACCAAAACCAGGTTAGCGGTGGAAATAACGCAGATTGCCGGCGTGGCCGCTATTCCCGATACGGACTGTGAATATACGGTGGAGGCTGGCTCTCTTATCTCTGCGGCGGAATACCTGCTTGGCGCGGGTTATGAGTTTTTGGCCGATATTACGGCGGTCGATTATCTGGCAGAGGGAAATTTCCGTCTGTTATATCAAATTGCCAACTATCATAACGGCGACATTATCACGTTGAAGCTGGATATCCCGCGGGAGAACGCCGTGGCCGACAGCCTTTGCGGCGTCTTCGCGGCAGCCAACTGGCTGGAACGTGAGGTTTACGATATGTTTGGGATAAAATTTGCCGGGCATCCGGATTTAAGAAGGATCCTGATGTGGGATGGTTATGAAGGCTGGCCGCTGCGCAAGGATTTTGTGCAGGAGGTCAGCAAATATCAGGGCAGGAGGCGGCTGGATTGAGTGAGAATGACAACGCTTACAGCGAGCGCTACACGCTGAACTTGGGGCCGCAGCATCCCAGCACTCACGGCGTTATGCGCCTTGTGGCCGATTTTGACGGCGAAACCTGCATTAAGGTTGATCCTGTTATCGGTTATCTGCACCGCGGTATGGAAAAATTGCTGGAAAGCCGCACGTATACGCAGGGGCTGCCCTATACTGACCGGCTGGACTATGTGGCCGGGGTCAACAATAACCTGCCATTGGCACTGGCAGTGGAAAAGCTCCTGGGGGTGGAGATACCCGAGCGCGCCAGCCTGTTGCGTATGTTGACTTGTGAGATCATGCGGCTGGCGTCTTATATGGTGGGTATTGGCGTTTATATTATGGACTTGGGCGCGGTGTCCGGCGTGTTTTATCCGTTTCAGCAGCGGGAATATGCGCTGGAGGTGATGTCTGCCCTTTGCGGGGCGCGCATGACGCAGGGTTATATCCGCTTTGGCGGTGTGCAGGCGGACTGGAACGACGAGGCTGAGGCCGCGTTGGCGGTGTTATATAAGGAAATGCCGCCTTTCATTGAAATGTACCATAAGCTGATCGACGAGAACGAGATTTTCCTGTGCCGCACCAAGGGCGTCGGTGTGATAACGGCGGAGCGTGCCAAAAGTTATGGCTTAACGGGTCCGAACTTGCGCGCTTCCGGTGTTGACTATGACATGCGGCGGGATGCGCCATATTGTCTGTATGGCCGTTTTCAAATTAATGTGCCGGTGCTGCAGGCGGGCGACTGTCATGCCCGTTATGCCCAGCGTATGCTGGAGGTTGAGGAGATCATGCGTTTGATTCATGAGATACACGCGGCGCTTAAGGAAACTGAACCAGGTAAAATCATGGGCGCGGTGCCAAAAATGCTTCGGCCTCCGGCGGGCGAGGCTTATGCCCAGACGGAAGCCCCCAAGGGCATCATGGGCTGCCTGGTGGCTTCGGACGGCAAGGGGGTTAATCCTCTTCGGGTACACTTCCGCCGCCCCTCTTTTGACAATATTGCTATTTTCAGCGAGCTGATGCCGGGCCACAAGGTGGCGGATTTGATTGCTATTATTGCCAGCTTTGACATTAATCTCGGCGAAATCGATGCCTAAATTGTAAAATAAGAGGAAACTGTTATGGAATTTATTAACAATATATTTGTTAATATCGCTGGGCTGTGTCGGGCGGTGTTTACATGGCTGGCAGATCTGCTGCACCTGCCGGACATTATGGTGGATATTGCCATGGTGGCGGTATATTGGCTGGCCATTGTGATCGTTTGCGTTCTGTGCGCCCTGTTTTATGTAGTGTGGGAGCGTAAACTTGCGGGCTATATTCAGCGACGGCCGGGGCCGAACCGCCTGGGGCCGAACGGCTGGTTGCAAACCATTGGCGACGCTATCAAGCTGGTGATGAAAGAGGATATCGTGCCCGCTGGCGCGGACAAGCCGATTCATCTGTTGGCGGCGCTTTTGGCGTTTGTGCCGCCGATGCTGGCACTGGCGGCCATGCCGTTTGGGGAGGGTATGACGGCGCTTGATCTCGATCTGGGCGTGGTTTACATAATGGCGGTGACGACGCTGGCTTCGCTTCCTGTGCTGTGCGCGGGATATGCTTCCAACAACAAATATGCGATGATGGGCGCGCTGCGTGTCGTCAATCAGGCTATCAGTTACGAGGTGCCGCAGGCGTTAGCGATATTGAACATAGTGCTGGTGGCAGGCACGTTCAACCTGAACGGCATTATTGATTTCCAGACTGAACATGTCTGGCTGATAATACTCCAGCCTGTGGCGTTTGTGGTGTATTTGATTTCGGCGCTGGCCGAATGTAACCGTGCGCCGTTTGACCTGCCGGAGGGCGAAAGCGAGCTGACGGCGGGAGTGTTCACCGAGTATTCCGGTATGCGCTACGCGCTGTTTTATCTGGCGGAATATTGTAATATGTTTGTGGCTGCTGGCCTGGCCACCACGCTGTTTTTGGGCGGCTTTACCGGGCCGTTTTTACCGGGCTGGGTATGGTTTCTATTAAAGACATTTGTGATCATGAGTCTGTTCATATGGGTGCGATGGACATTACCGCGTATCCGGGCGGATTATGTGCTGCGCTTCTGCTGGAAGGTGTTGGTGCCGCTGATGCTGGCCAATCTGCTGGTGACGGGCGTTGTTGTTTATATTCTGGCGTAACTGCGTTTTGACATAAAGGGAGTGGCGGAATGTTTGGTAAAGGTATACTTAAAGGATTGGCGCAGACGGGCAAACAGGCCGTCTCCAGGCGGCTGACAGAGAAATACCCGGAAGAAAAGCCGCATTTGCCGGAGCGCTGGCGCGGCAATACGTTTGTGCTGGAAAAGGATAAGTGCATCAACTGCGGGCTGTGCGCAATATCCTGCCCGAACAAGGTGATCCGTCAGAAGTTTGATAAGGATGAGGACGGTAAGAAAATCTGCACTGAGTTCGTGATGGAAAGGCAGTATTGCCTGTTCTGCGGATTATGTGTGGAGGCCTGCCCCAAGGATTGTCTTCACCTGACGCATGAGTTTGAAACGGCGGTATACAGCTCTGCCGACGTGCCGCAGGATCTGCTGGCTGATAATCATTCGAACATAGCAATTTCCAGATACGGGGAGAAGATGCCGTTGCCGAAGCCTGTTGTTTCGCCAAAACCTGTGAATTCCACTGCGGTTGCGGCGCCACTGGCGGCCAAGCCGGCGGCTGGATCTGAAGCAACACCAGAAGAAAGGGGCAAGGCATAATGCTGCAAACTGTGACATTTTTCGCTCTGACGGGGCTTTGTTTGCTGTTTGCACTAGCCACGCTGATACTTCGCAATATGTTTCATACGTTTCTGGCTTTTTTGGGCTGTCTGCTGAGCATTGCCGGGGTGTTCTTCAGTTTGCAGGCAGATTACCTCGGCGCGGTGCAGGTGATAGTATATGCCGGCTCGGTGGCGGTGCTGATCGTGCTGGCTCTGCTGCTGATTAACCATAAAAGCGGTGATTTAAGCCGTACCAACCTTTGGCGGCATAACTGGCTGGGCAGTGTGCTGGCGGCTCTTCTGGTGGGGGCGGCGCTTTGCGGCGTTATTATGTACACGCACGTGACTGGTTGGCCTTTCCTCGGCGAAACATCGGGTATTGCTCCGCTGCCGTATACGGAAATTGCCGACGGTCTGCTGAACAAATACCCGGTGGCGTTTGAGGCGATGGCTGTGCTGTTGCTGGCAGCGCTGGTGGCGGCGGTCATCATCAGCAAGCCGGAAGATAAATAAGGGGGGAGTTGGACAATGCAGGAAATGTTTAATACTATAGAAAGAATTTTCAGCGACCTGCTGTTTCCGCTTGTGGAGCGCTGCTGGAACGCGGTTTGTGCTTTTGATTTGCTGGCGTTTCTGCGTTGGTCCGTGGATTTTGTCTTTCACCTAAGCCTGACGCATTACCTGCTGTTGGGCGCAGCGTTGTTTACGATCGGTCTTCTGGGCGTTCTGACGCGGCGTAATCTGATCGCGGCAATCATTTCGATCGAATTAATGCTGAACGCGGCTAATATCAATTTTTTGGCGTTCGCGCAGTATTTTGGTGATGCCACGGGCAGCATAATGGTTATATTTGTGCTGGCGCTGGCCGCTTCGGAGGTGGCTGTCGGGCTGGCGATCGCTCTGGCTTTATACCGGGCGCACGGTAATATTGATATGGAGCAGTTTCAGAAGCTGCGCGGTTAAAATGCCGCCTGAAGGAGCGTATATAAGTGAGAAATTTGGGGAGATTTCGCGCGGCGCTGGCGCTTTTGCTGCTGCCGTTGCTGCTGATGTTCGCCGGCTGTGAGGAAATTGACAGCCAGCCGCTGGACGCTGATTTGGTTGTTGAGCAGTACATTACGGAAAATAACGATATGACAGGGATGGTATATTCCTCCTGCACCATGCACTGGCAGGCCGGAAAGCTGCAAACCATGCGGTTTACGCAGCGTTTCATAACGCCGGAGAAGGCGTCGGTTGCCTATCAGGGCCGGGTGAGCGAGTTGGGCGAGGCCGGACAGGTACTGCTGGACGGCTACGAGGTCAGCTATTATGTAAACATCGAGCCTTGGGAGGATAAATCCTATGCTACGATGTACGAGGCAATGAACAAGGACAAAAAATGGCAAGTCGTGGAGGATAAATCCGGCGAATATCTGCCTGATGATGTGGCGGGCGAGTGAGATACGACTGATAAGGGAAGAGGAAGGTAAGATATGCTGCAATATTTATGTTTGATACCAATGCCAGTGCTGGTGGGCCTGCTGCTGACGCTGGCGCTGGGCCATAAGCTGCAACGGAAATCCGCCTTTATCGGCGTGGCGGGCACGGTCTGCTCGTTTCTGCTGACGGTTGCTGCGGCCGTGCTTGTGTTCAACGAGGGCGGTCAGGTCTGGAGCTATACATGGTTTGACGATTTGCAGATTGGCTTTAGGTTAGACAGCCTTTCGGTGATATTGCTGCTGCTGGTGTCGTTCCTGGCTACGCTGATTTTGATTTATGCCTATGGCTATATGGAGCATGAGCAGGGTCTGACTCGTTTTTTTGCCGAGGTGCAGCTCTTTGTGTTTGCCATGCTATCGATGGTGATGGCGGAAAATCTGCTGCAAGCGTTTATCTTTTGGGAGATTATGGGCCTGTGCTCGTATCTGCTGATTGGTTTCTGGTTTATGAAGCCCAGCGCTGCTGCGGCTGCCAAAAAGGCTTTTCTCGTTACCCGTGTGGGCGATGTTATTATGCTTATCGGCATTATTATGCTTTTTGATATTTTTGGCAGCGTTAATTATAGCACCATGCTTTACGCGGTCGAGCAGGGGGCTTATGACCAAGGGCAGCTCACCATTGCTATGTTCTGCATCTTTGGCGGCGTTATCGGTAAATCGGCGCAGTTTCCGCTGCATGTCTGGCTTCCTGACGCAATGGAGGGGCCTACGCCGGTTTCTGCTCTGATCCACGCGGCGACAATGGTAAAAGCTGGCATCCATCTTTGCGCGCGGCTGTTCCCGCTGTTTGCGCTGGTTCCCGCCGTTACTGATTTTATGATCGTGATTGGCACGATAACAGCGCTGGGCACGGCTTTGATGGCAGTAGTTAATAATGATTTCAAACGTATTCTGGCGTTTTCAACGTTAAGCCAGCTGGGTTTTATGGTGGTGGCGCTTGGGAGCCTTAACTATGTGGCGGCGGTGTTGCATTTGATCAACCATGCGTTCTTTAAGGCTCTTCTGTTCATGGGCGCAGGTTCGGCCATTCACTGCGCAGGCTCCAACGATATCCGCCAGATGGGCGGTTTGCTGAAATATCAGAAAGTGACGGGGCTATCAATGCTTGCAGCCACTGTGTCTATAGCTGGTATTCCGCCGTTTGCCGGATTCTGGAGCAAAGACGAAATTTTGTTGGCCGCTTATGGCGCGTCGCCGGTGGCATTCTGGTTGCTGGCGTTTACGAGTATGCTGACGGCGTTTTATATGTTCCGCCTGTTCTTTGTTGCTTTCTGCGGCGAGAAGCGGGGTAATTACGAAGGGCATGAAAGCCCGTTCCCGATGATATTCCCGTTGGCGGTGCTGGCGGTGTTTGCGTTGGGCAGCGGTATTCTCACTGAGCCGGTCAGCCATCTTTTGGGGCCGATCACTATGCCGGAGACCCACCTGCCGATGCTTATATCCATCTGCGCGGTGGCGCTGGGCGTGGCAGCGTCGGCGGCGTTGTATTATTTCCATGTTTTTGATCCGGCCAGGGCGGTAAGCGCCTTAAAGCCGTTGCATAAACTTCTGCTGAACCGCTATTATATTGACCGCCTGTATGAGAAGCTTTCCGCGCTGGTAGCAGTGAGTATAGCCCGGTTGGGCGATTGCACTGACCGTTATGTTATAGATGGCGTAGTCAATCTGATTGGCGCGGCTTCGGTCAAGCTGGCTGATTTTTGCCGCTGGTTTGATTATAATGTGATAGACGGGGCTGTGCGGGGATTCTGTTTCGTTGTTTCCGGTTGCGGGGTGTATCTGCGGCGTTATGCGGCGGGCGGCCTGCAAAGCTATATCGGCTGGGCGCTGGCGGGTGTGTTTGTGCTGTTGCTGGCGGCGATGGGAGGGGTGATATTCCTGTGAACTGGTTAAACGTATTGCTCTTTCTGCCGCTGTTGGCTGCTATTGTGATGTTTCTTGCTGGGCGGCTGGTGAAAAATGACAACGTGCTTCGAGGGCTGGCGCTGGCGCTTTCTCTGCTGCCGCTGGCGGTTAACCTGCTCATCATGGCAGGCTATGCTTACAATGCTGCCAGCGGCGAGTTTCAGTATTATACTACGTTGGATTGGATAGCTGCTTTTGGTATTACATATACTGTGGGGCTGGATGGGCTGAGTCTGCCGTTGGTCTTTTTGACGAGTCTGTTGACTCCGCTGGTGGTGCTTGTCTCGTTTGACGAGCATAAAAAGCTGGGCGCGTATTTCGGCCTGTTATTTCTGCTGGAGTGCGGCCTGTTTGGCGTGTTTGCCGCGCTGGACTTCTTCCTGTTCTACCTGTTCTGGGAAGTGGTGCTGATACCGATGTATTTCCTGATTTTGGGCTGGGGTGGTCCGCGCCGGCGCTATGCGGCTATCAAGTTTTTTGTTTACACGCATATGGCGTCATTAGTCATGCTGGTGGGCTTTTTCGCTATCTTCTTTAATGCGGAGACGCAACTCGGGTATTACACATTTAATATGTGCGAAATCATGGCTGGGGTGCAGTTTGCGCCTGGCCTGCAATATTTGATTTTCCTGGCGCTTTTCTTTGGCTTTGCAGTGAAAATGCCGACGGTGCCGTTCCATACGTGGCTGCCAGATGCGCACGTTGAAGCGCCCACCGGGGGTTCGGTCTTTCTGGCGGCCGTCATGCTGAAGATGGGCGGCTATGGCCTGGTGCGTATTGCGTTTGGCATGTTCCCGGCGGCGGCGGTGCATTACGCTATACCGATGGCGGTGCTGGGCATTATCAGTATGCTTTGGGCGGCGCTTTTGGCGCTGGCGCAGGATGATTTGAAGAAGATGATCGCTTATTCCTCTGTCAGCCATATGGGCTTGATGCTGTTCGGTCTGGCGATGCTGCAGGAGCGCGCATTCAACGGCGCGGTGGTGCAGATGTTTGCCCATGGACTGATCTCTGCCATGTTGTTTATGTGCTGCGGCATTTTGCAGCACAGCGTGGGCACCCGGCGTATTGGCGATTTGGGTGGCGTAGCCAACGTCTTGCCCCGGCTTTCGGCGCTGACGGTATTCACGTTTTTTGCGTCCATCGGCCTGCCTGGTCTTTTGGGCTTTATCCCGGAGATGATGGTATTCCTGGGGGCGTTTTCGGTGCATAAGGTGCTCACGGTTATCGCCATGCTTTCGATGATATTGACGGCGGCATATTATCTCTGGGCCTTAGAGAGGGCATATTTCGGCTCGGCCAGCCGCGACCTGATCGAAAAGCAACCGTACGATATTCGCTGGTTTCAGACGGCGCCTCTCCTGGTGCTGGGCGTGCTGGTACTGCTTCTGGGCATTTATCCTGCGCCGCTGACTGATATTGTGAGCCAGGGTACAGCCTATATAATCAACGCGTTGGGAGGTGTGTTCTGATGAATTCGATTACTCTCGACCAGTTGATTCCGTTGCTGCCGGAGCTTTTGCTGGTTCTGGCGGCGATAATTATCATGTTGCTGCCGCGTAAGGCGGGTAAGGCCGCGTGGGTCATATCGGCGGCAACTTTAGCGGCGGCTGCGGTGATGTGCGCCATGCTTTGGGGTGTGGAAGCAGACCTGTTGGGCAGCGCCTATCGGATCGATGGCTTTTGCGTGTTTGCGCAGGTTATGCTGCTATCGCTTGGCTTCATTAATATTATTGGTTCGGTGGATTTCACGAGCGGTATCAGCCGCGCCAAGGAATATTACGCTTTACTGCTGACGGCTATGCTGGGGCTGGTGCTGATTCCGGGCGCAACGGATTATATCACGCTGACTATCGGCTTTGAACTAGCCAGTATCGCTACCTACACCTTGCCGATGATTGACCCGGCAAACTCAAAGGGGCGCGAGGCGTCTCTGAAATATTATCTGATGGGGGCGTTTTCCTCCGCGCTGATTTTTTACGGATTATCCCTGCTTTATGGTTTCACCGGCACGTTGCAGATTCGCGGTACGGCGGAGGTTATCCAGCTGGTTGGCGTACACCCTGTGCTGGCGGCAGCCTTTGTGCTGATGCTGGCGGGGTATGGTTATAAAATGGCGCTGGTACCGCTGCATATGTGGGCGGCGGACACTTATTCCGGCGCTTCCTCGCCAACAACGGGCTTTATCTCCGGCGTAACGCAGAAAGGCGCTTTCATCGTAGCAATGAAAGTTGTGCTGGTAACGTTTGGTATTGCCATGCCTGCTGCCAGTGCGATATTGGGGCTGCTATGCGTCGTCAGCATGACGGTAGGTAACGTCCTTGCTCTTTTGCAGGACGACGTCAAGCGAATGCTGGCGTATTCCAGCGTGGCGCACGCCGGTAATATCCTTGTTGGTATTACGGTAGCGACGGGGTTGGCAATGGCCGGTGCGTTCCTGCATATTTGGGCGCATGCATTAATGACGATTGGCGGCTTCTTCGTACTGCGTATGGTGGCTGAGGCCAAGGGCGGTACACAAATCAAGCACTTTCGGGGGCTGGCCAGGGAAATGCCGTATACGTCTGTGGCCTTTATGCTTATTTTGTTATCATACGGCGGTATACCGCCGCTGTTAGGCTTCTGGGGCAAAATGCTGATGACGGTGGCAGCAGTGGGGCGAGGCGGTTGGTACACCGTGTTGGCGCTGTTGCTGGTACTGAACAGCGCGCTATCATTGGTCTATTATGCGCGGGTCATTCGCGAGATGTACGCCAAACCGTCGGAGGTTGCGCAGGCTCCTGATATGAAACGGGGCTTCTCGTGGCAGGGTCTGGCGGTGTGGCTAGCGGTTGGTCTGTTGCTGGGGCTGGGTTTATTCCCCGGCCAGCTTACGGATTTTGCTATTACCGCAGTAAACGCTTTAGCTTAAACTGGCAGGGGAGGAATAAAAATGAGTATTATTACGATTTTGCTTGCCTTGCCGCTGCTGGGCGCGCTACTGATAGGAATTTCGGCCAAGCGACCGGACATGGCGAAATACATTGCTCTCCTGGCTTCCGGGCTGGTGCTGTTGGGGGCAGTATATATGTTGGGGCAGTTTGATCCGTCGGTTTCTGGTTATCAATTCGAGCAGATATCGCCGTGGTTTCCGGCTTTCTGCGTCAGCTTTGCTGTGGGGCTGGACAGCTTATCACTGCCGCTGTTTATGCTGACAGCGCTTTTGTGCTTTCTGGTGGTGATCTATTCGTGGAACATCACCGAGCGCGCGCCGTTTTACTTTGCTCTGCTGCTGTTGTTGGAGACAGGCGTTCTCGGCGTATTTTCGGCGCTGGATTTCTTCCTTTTCTATATCTTCTGGGAAATTGTGCTGATACCGATGTTCTTCCTTATCGGCATTTGGGGCGGCGGCCGCCGCAGCTATGCCTCGATGAAGTTCCTTATCTATACTCACGTAGCGTCGCTGGTAATGGTGCTGGCGATTGGTGCGATGTTCTTCAAAGCGGCGGACGTGTTGGGGCATTATACGTTTCTGATCCCGGAGATAACTGCGGCTGGCTTTGAACCTGGCTTTCAGATGGTGGTGTTCGGGGCGCTGCTGTTTGCATTCTGCGTGAAACTGCCGGTGGTGCCGTTGCATACCTGGCTGCCGGACGCGCATGTCGAGGCGCCGACAGCTGCATCGGTGCTGTTAGCGGGCGTGCTGCTGAAAATGGGCGGTTATGGCCTGATCCGTGTGGGATATATTATCAACCCTGAAGCGGCGCTTGCTTATACGCCTCTTATCGTGGTGTTGGCGCTTCTCTCCATTGTTTATGGTTCTTATGCGGCGTTCACGCAGGACGATTTAAAGAAACTGATTGCTTATTCGTCGATCAGCCATATGGGGTTTGTATTGCTGGGCCTGGCCTCGCTGACGTACGAGGGCATACTGGGCGCAGTGTATCAGATGGTGGCGCATGGTATCATTTCGGCGGCGCTCTTTATGGGCTGCGGCGTTATCCAGCATAACTGCGGTACGCGCCTAATCAGCTGTCTGGGCGGACTGTATGGCCGTATGCCTGCCGCAATGACGCTGTTGGTTATGGCGTTTTTCGCTTCGATGGGTATTCCTGGTTTCATGGGTTTCCTGGCAGAATTCAGCGTCATGCTGGGTGTGTATCATCGGTTTGGCATTTTGGTGTTGCTGGTGGCGCTGGGCGCATTGCTGGCTGTGGGTTATTACCTTTGGGCGTTTCAGCGGGTGGCGTTTGGCGCTTTGCCTGGGAATATGCAGAATGTGCGCGATATCCATTGGTTTGAGCTGGTGCCGATGGTGGCGCTGCTGGTTTTGGCGCTGTATTTTGGCTTACAGCCAGACGGCATGATAAGGTATATGGATCGCAGTGTGCATGAACTGCTGGGATGCTTTACGACTATTGGCGCCTGAGCAGGCGGAGGGGAGGCGGATGATGTTCGGTTTATTGCGTCCGCGCGCGTATTTTGATGCTCTGCCTGTCCTGGATCCTGAGGAGCTGGCGCAAAGGGGTTACCGTGCCTTGTTGCTTGATGTGGATAACACCATAACTACGTGGAATTCGCCGGATATCTCGCCGGAGGTTTTGCTGTGGTTTGCAAAACTGCCGAAAGCCGGTTTGGCCGGGTGTATCATATCCAACAATTCGGCGGAGCGTTTGCAGCCGTTGGCGGAGCGGCTTGGTATTGAATTTCTGCCAAAAGCGCGGAAACCGCTGCCGTTTGGCTATACACGGGCGGCGGCCATGCTTGATGCGGATAAAAGTGAAACGCTAATGATTGGCGATCAGTTGCTGACGGATATTCTCGGTGCTCGTTTGGCGGGTATTGACGCTGTGCTGCTGAAACCGATATCATTGGCGCGAGAGTTTAAGTGGACGTACGTGAACCGCCGCATTGAGAAGCTGATTTGGCGGCCGGTGATGAAAGATGTGCCGTACAACCGTTTCTGAATGTTAAACCGTCCTTTTCAGGGGCGGTTTTTTTTGCGCATAAAATCCTGGCTTGTCACATATATTGAAGCAAATTGGGCATAGTCAGGGAGGGCAATATGGCGAACCGGGATCTATTCAGCGGGGTGGATACAAACCGCCGCCGGGCAGAGGAAGCGCATGGCACGGGTTGGCTTTCGCGGCGTTTGTTCTGGCAGGGGGTGGCGGCGTTGCTGCTGTTTGCGGGTGTGGTCTGTCTGTATGAGCAGGAAAGTGCGCTGGGCGAGGGCGTACGCTATGTGGTGGCGCTGGCGCAGGCCGACGAGCAGGAAAGTATGGCTGTGAACGGTCTGGCTGATTTGTGGCGCGAAACTGTTGCCGCGGCCAAGCTGCCGCAGCAAAATGAACCAAACCCATCACAGGCAGAAAACGGTACGGAAGATGAGCCGCTGAACGTAGACAGCGATTATCAGCCGGGCGAGGATTATCTGGCTGCGGCCGTACTGAATGACGAGGGCGCTCCGGTGCTGATACTTCCGGCCAGCGGACTTATGGAGGGGGCTTTCGGCGAGGTGACGGATCAGGGCTTACCGCTTTTGGGGCTGCAAATTCTCTGCCAGGGCGAGCAGGAGGTGAAAGCGGCCGCCATCGGCAAGGTGACGGAGGTAGTTACAGGCGAGAGGGTTACTGTCTCTCACACCGGCGGGGTGGAGACGTGCTACACAGGGGCGCTTACGACAGAGGTTAAGGTGGGCGATGTACTGCGTCAGGGCGAGGCAATTGGGCGTATCACGGATTCGACACTGTTCTTTCAGGTTCTGGTTGACGGCCAGCCCCAGGATCCGTTTCTGTTCGTGAAAGGGCCGGAATGATGACGGAGCTTTCGCCTTTTATTCGTGCAGGCTGGCCGGAGCTTCTTGCGGCGCTTTTGCTGTTTTTGCTGCTGCACGAGGCCGCACATTATCTGGTGCTGCGGCTTATGGGTTTTGCCGCTGGGCTTCAACTGCGGGGATGCCTTGGCATCGCTATGCGTGCGGATTTGGCCTGCCAAGGCTGGCGTGAGGCGCTGGCCGCGGCGGCAGGGCCAGGGGTAAATCTGCTTTTGATGTGGTTTTGCCTGAAATTTGGCTGGCAAGCGGGAGCGCAGGTGAATTTTGGACTGGCAGCGGTCAATATGCTGCCTTTTTTGCCGTTGGACGGCGGCAAAATTTTGCGGGGGCTTACTGCTGGTTTGTTCGGCTGGAAAGCGGTATCAAAGCTGCTGTTGTTTTGGGCACGGGCGGCGGCGCTCTGCTTTGCTCTCTGTATTTATTACTTCGGCCTGAAAAAGTTACTGTTGCTGCTCGCGCTTTGGTTGTATCTGCTTGCCTGGCGCGAGGAGCGCAACCTTTCGTATCAGCTTGTCTCCGCGCTTAATCAAACGGTGGGGCAAAGTCTGCGCCCCCGGCGGCTGGTGCGGATAAACCAGGATATGCCAGTTTTCCGTGCGGTGCGGCGCTTTTCTCCAGGCTGGTGCAACTGGTTGCTCTATCGCGGCCGGCTGCTGGACGGCGATGTGCTGATTGAGCATATGGCGGCGGGCGGGGGAGGCGATTGTATCTCTTGTCTTGTTGGGCGAAAATTGCCGATAAATTAGGTGCAGCATAAAGGAAAAGCAGCATACCTTGCCGAATTAAATTAAGTTTAGAATTTTTGGCAAGGAGTCGATAATTTTGCTGAAACAGGTAAAAAGCTGGGAGGCCGAAGTGGAGAGGATTCTGCCTCTGGTGGATAAACCAGCGCAGTATCTGGGAGGCGAGTATAACAGCACGGAAAAGGACTGGACAACGCTTTCCGCCACTATGGTACTGCTTTTCCCAGACCTTTATGAAATTGGAATGTCCCATCTTGGTATGCGGGTGCTGTATGAGGCGGTAAACCGCCGCCCGGAGTATGCTTTTGAGCGCAGCTTTGCCCCCGCTGCCGACATGGAAAAGCTGATGCGCAAGTGGCAGATCCCGCTGTTCAGCTGGGAAAATTACCATTCTGTGCGCGATTTTGACGTGGTTGGCGTGACGCTGCAATATGAGATGAGTTTCACCAACATATTGAATATGCTGGAGCTGGCGGGTATCCCGCTGCTGGCTGCCGAGCGCCCCGACTGGGAATATCCGCTGGTGCTGGCTGGCGGCCCCTGTGCCTATAATCCAGAGCCGCTATGCGATTTCTTTGATCTGTTTGTGATAGGCGAGGGCGAGGAAGTGGAGCTGGAACTGCTCGATTTGTATACCGAGTGCCGTGCGCAAGGCGTGAGCAAGGCGGAATTTCTGCGCCGCGCCTGTCAAATCCCCGGCATTTATGTGCCTGTCTTTTATCAGCCGCAGTATGACGAGACGGGCAGGTTGAGCGCAGTTACGGTAGCAGATCAGGCTCCCCGTCGGGTAAAAAAGCGTATTATCAAAGATATGAACGCAGCGCCTTTTCCGGTCAATCAAATCGTGCCGTTTGCCGAGATCGTGCATGACCGTGCGGTGATCGAGGTCATGCGGGGCTGCAACCGCGGTTGCCGCTTCTGCCAGGCGGGAATAATTTACCGTCCGGTACGGGAAAAATTGCCCGAAAAGCTGGTGGCTCAGGCGGCGGCGGCTCTGGCCTCCACCGGCTATGACGAGTTGGGCATGGTAAGCCTTTCCACCGCCGATTATTCCTGTGTTGTTCCGCTGATTGACCGTCTTTTGGCGAAGCACGCAGCGGACGGCGTGTCGGTTTCTTTGCCGAGTCTCAGGGTGGATGCGATGTCGGTCGGCCTGGCCGAACGTATTCAGACGGTGCGTAAATCAGGCATGACGCTGGCTCCGGAGGCTGGCACGCAACGCCTGCGTGATATCATCAACAAGGGCGTGAATGAGGAGGACATATTTTCGGCGGTGCAGGCGGCGTTGGCAGCGGGCTGGAACTCGTTTAAGCTGTATTTTATGGCGGGGTTGCCGTATGAGACGGATGAAGATCTGCTGGGTATTGCTGCCCTGACGCGGCAGATTTTGGCGTTGGGCGCGGCGCCTGGCCGCCGGAAGCTTACTATCAACGTCAGCGTTTCGTTCTTTGTGCCCAAGTGTGATACGCCGTTTCAGTGGTTTGGTCAGAATAGCCGGTCAGAGCTGGCCAGAAAACGTGAGTTGCTTTACGCTGCCTTTAAACCAATCCGCGGGGCGCGCCTTTCCTGCCACGATATTGAGCTGAGCTTTTTGGAGGGCGTGTTCAGCCGCGGCGACCGGCGTTTGGGCGCGGCGCTGCTGGAAGCGCATAAATTGGGCTGTAAATTCGATTCCTGGCATGAGCATTTCAACTACGAGGCCTGGCTGGAGGCGTTCCGGCGCTGCGGCATTGACCCGGAGGACTATGCCGGGCGCGAGTTTAGTGCGGATGATGTACTGCCGTGGGATCATATTGACTGCGGTGTGGACAAGCGTTGGCTTTGGCGGGAATGGCAGAAAGCGGCCGAAGCGGAGAAAACCTTGGACTGCCGCCAGGGGCCGTGCAGCGGCTGCGGCATATGCCAAAGCCTTGACTGTGATAACTATTACGCGGCAAAGGGGGAAGAAATATGACTACCTGCCGCTTTTGCTTTCAGGTGACAGGGGTGCTTAAATTCCTATCGCATCTGGATCTGTTGAAAATGTTTAACAGGGCTCTGCTGCGGGCTGAATTGCCAGCAGCCTATTCCGAGGGCTTCAATCCCCACCTTAAAATCAGCTTTGGACCGCCGCGCGGCGTAGGCATTGAGGGGCTCGCAGAATGGGGCGATTTGCAGCTTAAGACAGAATTGCCGCCGGACGAGGTTATACAGCGGTTGAACAGCGCTCTGCCGCAGGGGGTTAGAGTCACTGACGCTCGTTTGCTGCCGCCGGAGCCGCATCCGGCGCTGATGGCGGTGATCCGGCTGGCAGTGTATGAGGCCGAATTTGCGTCCGATACGGATTGGGCGGCGTTGGCAGAGCGTGTTCAGACGTTTTGGCAGGCGGATAAATGGGAAATAGAGCGATTTCACCCGAAAAAGGGCGTAAAAATTATTGACGTGAGGCGGGGCGTCTCTAAGCTTTTGCTTTCAGGTAACAAGCTATTGCTGGAAATACCGTTTGCTGAGGCGGGGGCGGTTAAGCCGAAGGAGATTCTGCAGGCCGTTATGCCGGATAATATTACATATTGCCTGCGTCGGGTGGGGCTTTATGCGATGAATGAAGCCGGCGAGCCGGTTCTACCGTAAAAATGGTGGGGGAGTATAATGAAAAGAAATATTATCGTTAAGCAGGACGAATTTGAAACGCTGGTGGCATTGCTGGAGGACGAGCGACTGGCGGAAATATACGTCGAGCGCGAGTATCAGCAGAGTATTGTCGGCAATATTTATAAGGCGAAAGTGGAAAATGTGCTGCCCGGTATGCAGGCGGCTTTCGTCAATTTCGGTGCGGCCAAAAACGGCTTTCTGCACCTGCGCGACGTAGTAGCGCATAAATTGGATGCCGATGGCAGGTTGATGGAACCATGTGTGGAGATAAACCAGGTGCTGCGGCCGGGGCAAGAGGTCATGGTGCAGGTGGTGAAAGAGCCGACGGGCAGCAAGGGAGCCAGGCTTACCATGAATCCCACTCTGCCGGGACGTCTGCTGGTTCTGCTGCCTACCACGCCGAGTTTAACGCTTTCTCGCCGCATTGAGGACGAGACGGCACGGGAGCGGCTGCTGGAGCTGGCGCGGGGGCTGCTGCCGGAGGGCATGGGAGCTATTATTCGCACAGCCGCAGCAGAGGCTGCGGAGGAGGAACTGGCGCGCGATTTGAAGACCCTGCTGAAGCTGTGGAAATGGCTGCTTGGCAAAAATGCGCAGGCTAAGGCCGTCACACTGCTGTATCAGGATTTGGGGCTGATGCAGCGGGTGGTTCGCGACACATTTTACAGCGATATCGAGCATATTTACGTGAATAACTCTCAGACGGCGGCAAACCTTACAAGCGTGGTTACAGCCATTGCCCCGGAATATCTGGATAAAATTACCGTGTCCTCGAACGATGTGATGGCTGTATATAATGTATCCGCCCAGCTTAAGCAGGCGCTTTCCGACAAGGTTTGGCTCAAATGTGGCGGCTATCTTATCATTCAGCACATGGAGGCGTTCACTATTGTTGATGTGAACACCGGCAAATATGTGGGGGATCCGGCGCACGGCTTTGCTGATGTGGTGCTTAGGACTAACATAGAAGCGGCGCAGGAGGTGGCACGGCAGCTGCAACTGCGCAATATTGGCGGCATTATTATTGTGGATTTCATTGATATGCGCGAGGAGGCCGATCGCGAACAGGTGCTGGAGGCGCTGCGGCAGGCTCTTTCCACCCACCGCGTGAAAACCAACGTGCTTGGTTTTACGCAGCTGGGGCTGGTGGAGATGACGCGCAAAAAGAACGGCTACACTTTGCAGGAGTTATTTGAGCGTTCCTGCCCATTTTGTGGCGGCAAAGGTAGCGTGGCTTCGGAGGAAAGCGTTTTTGCCGATATTCTTACCGAACTGGCGGAGCTGGCTGGGCGCACGGCGGAACCGGCATTGTTTATCGAGACGAATCCCATCATTTCGTCATATATCATTGGCCCGGCGGGCGAGACGAAAGGCGCGTTGGAAAGACGCTTTGGCAAAAAACTGTGTGTTCGCGGCAACGCTGAGCTTAAGATGACCGATTATGTAGTGCGTGTTTTTTCCGGCGATCTGGCCGATTTGGATGCGGCGCCGTTTAAGGTGGGGCAGCTTTGCGACTGCTTTCTCTGCGAACGGCATAATGCAAATAAGGCTGACGCAATTTGCCGTGTAAATGGCTATGTGATTTTGGTGCGCGATGGCGCGAACTTTGTTGGTGAAAAGCGGTTGCTGCGGATAACCGAGGTACACCAGACATTTGCCTGTGCCGAGCTGGCGGGTTGACGGCGGCAAATTGACGTTGAAATCAAAAACGGTAATTCTTTTAGTGAATTACCGTTTTTTGTTATGGTCGGAGCGATACGACTTGACTGTGCGGCTTCTATCACCATAACCATTACCCGGCGGACATAGACCCGTTGGCGTTTATAAAAGAGCGGTTGGAAGTGAAGAAAAGCATTAAGATAAGGCTTAACGGTGTGGAAAAGACTGTGACGGCCATTGAACTGGCAGGCAACAACTATGTGCGCTTGCAGGATTTGCGGGATGAGCGTATGGCCATTGGCTATGACGCAGCCAGTAGGGAGCCAACGGCGGACGCGGTATAAGTTGGGTGAAAGAAGCTGGGCGGGGAAACCTGCTCAGCGTCTTTTTGGTGCGCCAAAAAAAGATTTTTGGAAAATTCAGGAAATATGCTTCCTTGAACAGACTGTATATTGTTGTTAGGCTGAAAATATCTTATTTCTACAGAAAGCGAGTGATTAAGATGTTTTCAGACAATTTATCTCATGCTGTTTTGCGACTTTGTACAGCCAATAATCTTACTTACGAAATGGCGTCGGAATACTGTGAGCTAAGCTCGCGCTATTTTGGAGACATTGCCAGAGGGCGGACAAACATTAGCATTGTAACTCTTGAGAAGCTGTGTAATGGTTTCAGTGTTACGCCTGACGGCCTGCTGCTGCCGGAGGCGGATAGTCTGCAAATACCTGCGGCAGTGAGGGAGGTTTATTGTTTCAGGGAGAGTGCCGGCAATTTCAGTTATCCGGTCTGCCCACGTTGCCATATTACGATGGAGCGAGAATACCAAAATTATTGTGACCGCTGCGGTCAACGTCTTGATTGGTGTAATTATCCGTATATACAGGCTCGTGTGCAAAAAGGTTAAGTATTATAGTATTTTCTCGAGCACAAAAGAACGACTGCAACGGATTTTCGCTGTAGGCGTTCTTTTTTGCTTATGGGTAATTGTGGGTTTACTTGTCCATTGCGCAGTGCTATTTTAAGCGCTGCTGCAAGTTAATTTGGTTTATTTGTTTGGTGCGCTTTTTAATAAATAAACGGTTTGCAGATGTGTTGTGGTAAAAGATTAAAAAATAAAAAAGAGAGGATAAAGCTGCAATAAGAGCAAAAAAACAGCCTGTTAAACGCCAAATCAACGCGTTTAGCAGGCTTTTATTATATGGTCGGAGCGACACGACTTGAACGTGCGGCCTCTACCACCCCAAGGTAGCGCTCTAGCCAAACTGAGCTACGCCCCGTGACACCATACTATTATATTAAGAACGGTGCTTTTTGTCAAGGCTTTTTGCGAGAATTTGCCCAATTTTGCTGCTCAGCAGGCAATAACGGGGGCGCTTCTCGCCAAATAGACGATAGCGGATATAGTCGTCAAGAATAATCGCAACGGCAGAGAGAGGTATCCACAGCAGAAAATATTGCAGCGATATCTGTCCCATAAAGTTAAGCGGCAGCGCGCTATAATCCCACACGTTCAGCCCCAGCCAAACGTTCACAGTCAGCCCGGTTGCAAACTCAGCCGCCGTGATTATGGCCGCGCCCAGCAGAGCTTGCAGTTCAAGCTCCATGTACCATGGCAAAAATTCGTTTATGAACCCTACAAGCACGAAGCACACTCCGCCTAACACGAACATCGACGGGTGGCTGAAGCCGCGCCAAAGAGTTTCCAACCCAAAATAGGCCGCGCCGCCCATCAGAAACAGCAACAACAGCTTGCAGCCAAGTTTCAGCTTTGGCATGGCGCACCTCCTTCGGCCTTTTCTGCCTTAACTTATGCGGATGGCGGCTGAAAAATGTTTTTATAAAAAAACATAAAAATGATATGGCAACTTGACCTTTCTGAAGTTATTCGGGAATGTTTGGCAAATAGCGCGACAGGGCAAGGCGCTGGGCGTTGAAAAGTTACGTTATACAATTAAATACCTTACGGGTAAAAACGCTATTGTCAGGGCGTTTTTATTCATGTTATACTAAAATATATCGGCAGGTATTGATTAAACTGTCCATTTAATTAAGTTATGAGACGGCACGTTTTATAAATGCCCGCTGATATGATTGCAAATTATGCGCTCCGATAAAACATTTCCTCAGCATGAATTTCGTTTCGTTGCGCAGATTTTGCGGGAAGTATTATCGTAGCCAGTGTTAATGCGAGATTGCTTGCAGGTAAGGAGTTTATATAATGACAGTAATTCAATGGTATCCCGGACATATGGCTAAAGCCCGCAGGCTGATGGAAGAAGATATGCGGGTTGTGGATATGTCGCTGGTGGTGCTGGATGCGCGTATCCCGTTGTCCAGCTATAATCCGGATTTTGATCGCATTTTGGCCAAAAAGCCGCAGTTGATGGTGCTGAATAAGCAGGATCTGGCGGACAGTACGGCAACCAAACAATGGCTGGCCTATTTCCGCCGCCGTGGCTTGGGGGCGGTGGGCATCAATGCACAGGCTGGGCATGGTATGAAGGAGCTGGAAAAGGCCATAATGCAGACTGCTGAGCCGCTGTTTGCAGAGCTTGAGGCCAAAGGCCGCAGACGCCGTCCGGTGCGAGCTATGGTAGTCGGCTCCCCCAATACGGGCAAAAGCACGCTCATAAATTCGTTGCTACCGAAAGCGGTTAGCAAAACCGGTAACAAGCCCGGTGTGACTCGAGGCAGGCAGTGGGTACGGCTGGGCGATAAAATTGAGCTGCTGGATACTCCCGGCGTGCTATGGCCAAAGTTTGAGACGCACAGCGTTGCGTTTCGTCTGGCTGCCACCGGAGCGATTAGCGAGACGGTGTATGATTATTATCAAGTGGCGCTGGAGCTGCTGGACTGGCTGCGGCAGCGTGGTCTGGCGGATCTTTGCGCCCGTTATAAATTGGCCGAGGCAGAAATGGCAACCTGTCATGTGGAGGAAGTTCTGGCAGCTATCGGGCGCAGCCGGGGACTTTTGGCCGCGGGCGGCGTGGTGCGCGAGGAGGAAACTGCCCGCCTGCTGCTGGCGGAATTTCGTAATGGCAAGATTGGCCGCTTCACACTGGATGATGTACCGGGGGCGAGGTAATGAAAGTAACAGATTTGGCGCCGTGGCAGCTTAAAATGGCGGGAACAGGCGATGGCGTTTGCAACATATTGCCGGATACAGCAGAGGCTGAGCGCCTGCGCGGCTTATCGCACTATGAAGAAGCGCTTTGGGCAGACGGTATTGAATTTGTGGCCGGGCTGGATGAGGTTGGCCGTGGTCCGATCGCGGGGCCGGTGGTGGTTGCTGCGGTGATTTTGCCACCGCATTTGCTGCTGCCGGGGATCAACGATTCCAAGAAGCTTTCGCCCAGGAAACGTTATCAGTTGGAGGAGGTCATTCGCCGTGCCAGCATTGCCTGGTCGCTGGGAGCTGTGGGGCCGCATGAGATAGATCAGATTAACATTCTGGAAGCGACGAAGCTGGCGATGTGCCGGGCAATTAAAATGCTGCCGGTGCATCCGCAGCATTTGCTGGTGGACGCGCTGGAACTGCCGCTGCCCCTGCCGCAGACAAGCATTATCAAAGGCGATGCGCAGAGCATCAGCATTGGGGCGGCCAGCATTTTGGCCAAATGTCACCGTGACCGCATGATGACAGTTTATGATGAGCTTTATCCAGGTTATAATCTAGCCAAGCACGCTGGCTATCCCACGCCGGAGCATAAGCGGGCGGTGTGGGCGCTTGGGCTTTCGCCGATTCATCGCAAGAGTTTTACGTTAAAGCCGCCCAAGGGGAAGGAATAATGTTTTTTTAAGCGCATTTGGAGGTAAAGACGATGGGTAAGCAAAGCGCCCAAACCGGTCGGGAGAGCGAGGATTTGGCCGCTATCTATCTGACTGGGCTGGGGTATGAACTCCTGGCGCGGAACTTTCGCGGCGCGGGCGGCGAATTGGATATTGTCTGCCAAAAAGGCGGCGTTATTTATTTTGTCGAGGTGAAAGCGCGGCGGCGCGGCACGATGGTGCGTCCGGCGGAGGCCGTCACCCCTGATAAAAAACGGCGCTTGGCGTCTTGTGCCGAATATTGGCTGTATTGCCACGGCAAAAACACCGCGGCGTGCAGTTTCCTGCTGCTGACGGTGGAAATCTGCCCCGGTGAGCCGTCTAAAATCGAGCTGGTGGAGGATTTTCTTCACTGGTAAAGTGCTGGGTAGTTGATATTTTGCGAAAATATGATATAATATAAAAGATATGTGACGCAGTATTCTAGTCGACAGGCCATGTTTTGAAGGCGGGGCTAAAAATCCGTTAAGGGCACATCGATGAAGTTTCTGGTGCTGGCTTCTGACGCCCAGTCGGGGGCTGGTGCTGGGAGTTAAGGTTTTTGGGCGCTCTGTAATGGCATACGGAAGCCGACCCAATTTCCGTGGAGACCCAAGTGCGTGGGGAGATGCCTTTGGTCGGGCATGATAACTATGGCTTGGGATTAAACCTGCATTCGGTTAAATGCTGGGTGCAGTGTAGCCTGCCTTGAGTGCGAGTGGTGGATTGGCTGTTTTAGCCAAAACAGAGGCTGCTTGGTTCGACCAGACCGGCAGTCCTACTGATGAAACCACTGGTGCAAAAGAGGCTAAAAATGTGGTACTGCCGTTGAGGAAAGCTCCTAGACTGTTATGCTGTCAGGGATTAAAGTATGGACTAAGTGGTGATTTGGCTCCGGCCGCGGCAACGCTCCGGGTTGACCCGTAAGTGGGAACCGCCACGGCGGCGACGCTGTGGCGCGGTCAACGAGAAACTCTGCCAGACCTAAGCCATAAAGTTTACCTGCCGGCTGTTCACATATTTTTATTATTGCTGAATTTCTTTATAGGAGAAACAAATTGGATAAAGCGCGAAGTAAAAGCAAAAATTCTGATAATAAGCAAAACAGTGCCGCTCTCTACACCCTTGTGGTTTTTATCGGCACTTTTTTTACAGCCTGCCTGATGACTCTGGTCTCCACGTTGGTGCTGGAGGAGATGGAGACGTTTATGGTCGGCTTTGTTATTTTGTTGGTGGTTATATTGGTGGGCGTTGTGTTTGACATTGTGGGCACGGCGGTTTCGGCTTGCGGTCAGCAGCACCTGAACTCTAAGGCCTCGCGGCGTATCCCTGGTGCTAAAAAAGCTCTCACCCTCGCCAAGAATGCCAGCCGCGTGGCCAATATATGCAACGACGTGGTGGGCGATATCTGCGGCACGGTATCAGGCGGTATTGGTACGGCGCTGGCGGCGGTGCTGGTATCCGCCGGTGGGGCGAAAGGCCTGATTGTTTCCGTCGGCATATCCGGCTGCATTGCAGCGGCCACAGTGGCGGGAAAAGCTCTTGGCAAAAATATTGCCATTGACCGGGCGGACGATATCATCTTTAACGTAGGGCGTTTGCTGGATCTGCCGGAGGTTATCAGATTTGAACTGAAGAATCGTGAGCTGGCTCAAAAGAAAACCGCCAAACAGAACAAATCGGGTGATTAAGCATGGTTGTGCTTGAGACTATCCGCGAATCGGCGGACGTAAAAAAACTGAATATAGAACAGCTGAATCTGCTGTCTAAGGAGATACGGCAGGAGATTTTACAAGTCGTCAGCGTCAACGGAGGGCATTTGGCCTCAAACCTTGGCGTTGTGGAGCTGACGGTGGCGTTGCACGCCTTTTTGAACCTGCCGCAGGACGAAATCGTCTGGGATGTGGGGCACCAGTGCTATGCGCACAAACTGCTGACTGGGCGGCGGGATGAGTTTACTACCCTGCGCACTTATAAGGGGTTAAGTGGTTTCCCCAAACCGCACGAAAGCCCGGCAGACGCTTATGTGGCCGGGCATAGCAGCACATCCATTTCGGTGGCGGTGGGGATTGCCCAGGCCGCCAAATTGCAGCATATCAAAAAACGGGTTTACGCCGTAATTGGCGACGGCGCGCTTTCCGGCGGTATGGTGTGGGAGGCAATGAACCACGGTGGCGACCTGAAAACGCCGTTTACCGTGATATTGAATGACAACGAGATGTCGATTGCTGAAAACGTCGGCGCGATGAGCCTCTATCTGACGCGGCTTCGAACAGATAAACGCTATCGACGCCTTAAAGACCGGGTGACGCAGTTTCTGCTCAGCAAAAAGAAGCTGGGGCATACGTTTTATCGCGGACTGGAGCATCTGCGCGACGCGGTAAAATATTTTCTGGTGCGCGGCGTACTGTTTGAGGAAATGGGTTTCGTATATCTGGGGCCGGTGGACGGGCATGACATTGCTGAGCTGCTTAAAACGCTGAAAATGGCGGCACGCATTGAAAAGCCGGTGTTGATACACGTGATAACGCAGAAGGGGCGCGGCTATGCCCCGGCGGAACAGAACCCCACGGCTTTCCACGGTGTGGGCAGCTTCAATTTGACTACTGGCGAGATTAGACCCAAGGGGCGCACGTATACCGAATGCTTCTCGGACAAGCTTTGCGAACTGGCGGCTACAGATCAAAGAATCGTGGCTGTGACGGCGGCCATGCCACACGGCACCGGGCTGGAAAAATTTCGTCTGCAATTTCCGGAGCGTTTCTATGACGTAGGCATTGCGGAGCAGCACATGGTTACGTTTTCGGCGGCGCTGGCTCTCAGGGGGATGCGGCCGGTGGCGGCAGTGTATTCCACTTTTCTGCAGCGGGCTTATGACCAGCTTATGCAGGACGTTTGCCTGGCTGAAGCGCCACTGGTGTTGGCGGTGGATAGAGCGGGCGTGGTTGGCGAGGATGGCGAGACTCACCAGGGGCTGTTTGATATTGCCATGTTGCGCGCCATGCCGAATATGACTCTTTTGGCGCCGCGTGACGCTCTGACGCTGCCGCCGATGCTGGAATATGCTCTTGCTTTAGGACGCCCGGTGGCTCTGCGTTATCCGCGTGGTGAGGCGGCAAGGCTTGCGTCTTATACACCGCAGCCGCTTATGCAGGGGAAAGGCGAGGTTTTAGCTGAGCCTGCCGGGGCGCAAATTGGTTTACTGGCGCTGGGCGATATGGTGCAGACGGCTCTTCAGATTGCGGCTATGCTGGCGAAACGGGGAATACCTGCCGCGGTGGCGGATCTGCGTTTTGCCAAGCCGCTGGACGATGATCTTATAGTTGATTTTGCTGGGAAGTATGGACGTTTGCTGACGCTGGAGGATGGGATCGCGGCTGGCGGCGTTGGCGAGGGTATTGCATTGTTGTTACAGACGCGGGGCGTTAAGGCTGATTTGATGACGGCAGCTTTCCCGGACGAATTTGTGGCGCAGGGCAAGCCTGCTCAGATTTTCAGCAAATACCATATGACGGCGGAGACGCTGCTGCCACAGATAATGCGGCGCTGGTTTAAGGAGATTAATTTATGACAAAAATGCGTTTGGATATGGCGCTCCTGGAGCGTGGTCTGTTTCCCAGCCGTGAGCAGGCGCGGACGGCGATCATGTCGCGGCGGGTGAGCGTGAACGGTCAGGTGGTAGATAAGGCGGGAACTTCTGTTAACTCTGAAGCGGATATAACCGTTTCCGGTCATGATCTGCCTTATGTCAGCCGGGGCGGGTTAAAGCTGGCTAAGGCGCTGAAGAGCTTTGCGCTGGATCTGACGGGCTGTGTGATGGCGGATATCGGCGCCTCTACCGGGGGGTTCACTGACTGCGCCCTGCAAAACGGCGCGTCTAAGGTTTATGCGGTGGACGTGGGCTATGGCCAGCTGGCGTGGCGGCTTAGGCAGGACGAGAGGGTTGTTGTGCTGGAGAAAACCAACGCCCGTTATCTTTCCGCCGCTGAAATTCCCGAACCGCTGGATATTATTACGATCGATGCTTCGTTCATTTCACTCTCAAAGCTGTTGCCGGCGCTGTTTCCGCTGTTGAAAGAGGATGGCTCGCTGGTAGCGCTGATTAAGCCGCAATTTGAGGCAGGACGTGATAAAGTGGGAAAAAAAGGCGTGGTGCGTGACTCTGCTGTGCGGTTGGAAGTTATAGAAAGAGTGCTGTCGGCGGCAGAAGAACTTGGCTTTGTGCCGCGTGGATTGGACTATTCACCGATCAAGGGGCCGGAGGGCAATGTGGAATATTTACTCTGGTTGGGTAAACAGGGACATATGCGGGGGGCAATCGATCCGGCGGCGGTGGTGGCGGCGTCCAACGAAGCTTTTGCAGATAATGCTTGACAAACGGCGATGAATATCTTATTGTATATTATAGGTAAATAATGTATAAAGCCCGGTGCTGTTTGGATGCAGGGCGGCAAGAGGTGCGGCATGGAGCATAGGCAGGATAGACTTGAGCGCGTGGTCTTTTTGGTAAATGAGCAAAAGCCGCAGGCTGTGGCTGCGGCCAAGACTGCGGCGCGGGCTCTCTCGCAAGCGGGAGTATGCTTTTTTGCTCCGGAAACTGCTACGGTAGAATTGCCTGCTTATGCAGGTGGGGCGCACGCGGAGCTGGCACATGATTTGTCGCAGGCCGAACTGGCGGCCTGGCCGCAGCTGGCGGTGATTTTTGGCGGCGACGGCACACTGATCGCGGCGGCGCGGATGCTGGCTCCTTTCGGCATCCCAATTGCCGGTGTCAATCTCGGCCAATTGGGTTTTTTAATGTCACTGGAAGTAACGGAAATGCCGGAAAATCTGCTGAAGATGGTGCGAGGCGACTATTATCTGGAACCGCGTATGCAGATTGCGGGCGAGCTCTGGCGCGGCGGCAGCAAGATTGTCAGGGCGGCGGCGCAGAACGATATTGTTATCAATAACGGCAGTATCAGCCGCATGATTGGTATAAGCCTTTGGGTGGATAACCAGCTGGCATTGGAAATGAAAGGCGACGGTGTTGTCGTGGCCACGCCCACTGGCTCTACGGCCTATTCGCTTTCGGCCGGGGGATCCATCGTGCCGCCGGAGACGGAGGTTATGCTGATAACCCCGGTGGCGGCGCACAGTCTGTATTCCCGTCCGTTGGTGGTTTCGGCGGGCAGTGTGTTGCGGTTGCAGTTTGCCAACGTGGCCGGTTCGGCCAAGGTAGCGTTTGATGGTCAACTGTTCTGCGATGTGCAGGCGGGCGACGAGGTGATAATCGAGGCGAGCGATCATAAGGCGTTGTTTGCCTGGCCGCGGCCAGATATGTTTTTCAGCAAGCTCAAGGCGAAATTGACGGTGTAAAAATTGCCCGGTGGGCGCAAGGGAGATAGCCATGAAGAATAAAAGACATCGTATTATCCGCGAGATCGTGGAGAACGAAAACATCGAAACGCAGTTGCAATTAACGCAGGAACTGAAAAAATATGGATTTGATGTGACGCAGGCTACCATTTCCCGCGACATTAAGGAGCTGGGGCTCATCAAGGTAGTTTCTGGTGAGAATACATTTCGTTACAGCCTGCCGACGGCGGTGATGATGAATAACATCGACCGTTCGCGCCGCATGTTTCGCGATAATGTATTGAAAGTAAACGTATCGGAGAGCATTGTGCTGGTGAAGACGTTGCCCGGCATGGCACAGGCCGTGGCCGCCTGCCTGGATTCGATGAATTGGCCGTCGCTGCTGGGTTCGGTGGCGGGCGATGATACCATTTTTGCGTTGGCCGGCAGCCGTCAGAAGGCGCAGGAAGTTCTGAAAAAATTGCAGGATTACGTGGAATAGCGGTGCGCCGCTTGGGGGCAGCCATGTTTGCGGAACTTTACATCGAAAATCTGGCATTGATTGAAAAGGCCGGTCTGATTTGGCAGCCCGGCCTTAATGTTCTTTCCGGTGAGACTGGCGCGGGCAAATCCATGCTTTTGGATGCAGTTTCCCTGCTGCTGGGCGGCCGGGCAGAACGTGATTTGATAAGGCGCGGCGCTGAGACCTGCCGTGTGGAGGGGCGGTTTTTGCCGCCGTTTTCCGCTGCTCTTATGCAAAAACTGGCAGAGCTGGGGCTTGCTGCCGCACTGGACGATGGGGAACTGGTATTGAGCCGTGAATTCAGTCTGAACGGACGCTCTGTTAACAGGTTGAACCTGCGCCCTGTGCCGCTCTCCGCCTTGCGGGAGATTGCGCGTTTGCTGCTGAATATCCATGGTCAGCGGGAGCATATGCTCCTTTTGGAGCCAGCCAATCAGCTGCATTTGCTGGACAGCTTCGGCGGGGCGGCTCATGAGGCGGCGCGTGAGGCTGTAGCGGTGGCTTATCGTGCCTGGCGCGAGGCGCTATCCGGGCTTAAGCAGGCGATACAGGAGCAGACGGACGACGAGGATAGGCGGCGTTTTCTTGAATTTCAAATTAAGGAGCTGGAGGCGGCCAAGCTCGTTCCTGGTGAAAGTGAGGCTTTGGCGGCGGAGGCGCAGGCTCTATCCAGCGTGCAGCGTCGCAGCGATCATGCAAACGCTGCTTATCAGGCAGTTTACGGCGAACGGGATGCGGCTCTCACGCAGCTGGATTTGGCGGCGCGGGAGATGGCGCGGCTGGCTGAGGTGGACCCCAACGTGCAGCCTTTGGCAGATCGTTTGCAGGGGCTTTATTACGAGCTGGAAGATGCGTCGGTGGAGTTGCGTGCTTATAAGGAAACGATCGTGGACGACCCGGCGCGGTTGGAGGCGATAAGTGCCCGCCAGTTCGAAATCAGGGCAATGTGCAAGCGGTACAATGCCGATGAGGCGGGGTTATTGCAGCTTTTGGCCGATAATCAGGCGGAGCTGACACGGCGTGAGAACCGCGAGGAGTATTTGGCGGAGCTGGCGGCACGGGAAGCTGAATTGCAGGCAGCATATGAGCAGGCGGCGGCAAAGCTGCACAGCCTACGCGAGGTAACAGGACTGAAACTGGCGGAACGAATCACGGCAGAGCTGCAATATTTGCAGATGAGCGGGGCGGAATTTGCAGTCTCGCTGTTGCCGAAAGCCCCCACGGCGGATGGCGTGGACGATGTGTGCTTCATGATTTGCCCCAATGCGGGAGAGGAGCACAAGCCTGTTGCCAAAATTGCCAGCGGTGGTGAAATGTCGCGCATTATGCTGGCTATCAAGGTTATTCTGGCCGGTCTGGACGATGTGCCCACGCTGATTTTTGACGAAATTGATACCGGGCTTGGTGGGCGTGCGCTGCAAGCCGTGGCTGAAAAGCTGGTTCAGGTGGCGGGAACGGCGCAGGCGATTTGTGTGACCCATGCACCGGTGTTGGCGGCTTATGCGGATAACAACCTGTTGGTAGCTAAACGTGAGACCGCTGGCCGCACGGTGACGGAGGTGACGGCGCTATCCGCTGAGGAAAAGGTGGCAGAGATCAGCCGGATGCTGGCGGGCGGCCAGGTTACCGAGACGACGCGCCGTCAGGCGGCGGAGCTGATCGCAGCGGGCAAAAAATTGAAAAACAGTAAAAAAATTACGTAAATTTACCAAATTTAGATTTGTTTTTCCGGGTGAGATTGCTATTTCAGCCGGAAATTTTTTTGCCCAGGCGCCGCCGTTTCGCTTCTGCTGGCGGGGTGGTAATTTTGCATAGCTTTGCTGGATTTTCTCCGGGATAAAGGTCGCTTGCTCTGGTTAAGGTAAATGGTGAGGCTGCTGGGCGAAGCGCCGCCTGCGGCCTTGCAGTGTAATTCTGAAAACTTTAAGAAGGAGGTGTTTGATTTTGCCAAAAATTGCCAAATATGCGTTTGATAACGGAAGAAAGCTGATATACGCGCTGCTTTTTGTTTCTATTATGCTGCTGTCTGCGCCTGCTTATGCGTATGACGTATTGGTTGGTGGGCAGTCGCTGGGCATCGTGCTGAAAAGCGAGGGTGCAGTAGTTGTTGGATTTACGCCGGTAAAGCTTTCTGATGGCACGGAGGTCTATCCTGCCAAAGAGGCCGGGGTGAAACTGGAGGATAAGCTGCTGGCCATTAACGGCCGTCCGGTCAGCTATAATCAGGAAGTGGCCGATTTAGTGAATGAATTGGCGGCGGACGGCGAGGCAATCGAACTGACACTGAAGCGCGACGCTCAGGAAATGCAGCTGGAAGTTGAGCCAAAGCTTTGCGCCGATACTGGCACGTATCGTTTGGGGCTTTATATCCGCGACGCCAACGCGGGCATTGGCACACTGACGTTCTATGACCCGAATACCGGCAATTACGCCGCGCTGGGGCACCAGATCGACGAGGCAGGATCCGCTGGGAAAAACGGTTACGGCCGTGTACTGGCGGCGGATGTGCAATATGTGGAGAGCAGCCGTGATGGTCAGCCGGGTGAGAAAGTGGGCGTTTTTGATGAAACGCACTTGAACGGCACTATTTTGAAAAATTGCGAACTTGGTATTTACGGCAAGCTGGAACAGCAGCCGGAGAACTCGCTCTATCCAGAGCCGCTGCCGGTGGCGAAAGCGGACGAGGTGAAGCCTGGCCCTGCCACTATTGTCACAGTGCTGGAGGGCGAAGAACTGGCGGAGTTTGCGGTGGAAATTGAGCGTGTTATGACGCAGAAGCACACCGCCGACAAGGGCATGGTTATCAAGGTGACGGACGAGCGCCTGCTGGCGGCGGCAGGCGGCATTGTGCAGGGAATGTCCGGCAGCCCTATTATTCAGGACGGTAAACTGGTGGGCGCAGTGACGCATGTTTTTGTCAACGACGGTGCATCCGGCTATGGCTGCTTTGCCGAGTGGATGTTGGACGAAACTTTGAGTCTGTAATACAGTCAAGGGAGGCATTGCGCCTCCCTACATATATAATACGTAATTAGACGAAAATTGCTTGTGGAAAACCGCCGGATCTTGCGGAGGAAACGGGCAATTTGACGGCATAAAACGCTTGATCGCGAGTGTTGACGAGCCATGTTGAAGCCGCAGGTTGTGGATAATAATTTGATAAGTTTTGCCGAAAACGCAAAATTTGTCGTGCGGAATTGAGGATTTTCAGCGGAAAACTGACGAGATAAGGCCCATTTATCGAAGCATTGTCAAAAAAAGTCGAATTAAAGGGAAATAAGACTATTTTTTAAAAGAATACAAAAAAGGAAAGATAAAAGGCCTGTCGAAAACTTTATTACAAGATTAATCTTCAAATTATTTTATTATTCTGCCAAAAATTAAAAGAAGCCTGGCGGCGGGCGCTCTCAGCCGGGCAAAATGGGAAAAGGAAGGGTTTTGACATGGGTGAAAAATTAAAAAACAAAATCAAAGTGTTGTTGGCCGATGATAACCGGACTCTTTGCGATCAGATTCAGACATTTTATGCCGGGCATGAGCAGATTGATCTCTGCGCGGTTGCGTATAACGGCGAGCAGGCGCTGGAAAAAATACTGGAGCTTAAACCTGACTGTGTGGTGCTGGATTTGGTAATGCCGCGCATTGATGGGGTCGGTGTATTGGAAGCTCTTGTGGAAAAGCAGGTTGGCGAGCCGCCGAAAGCCATTGTGATGTCCGGCTTGGGGCAGGACGAATTGGTGCACGAAGCGATGGCTTTGGGCGCGAAAGCATTTTTGATGAAACCGATTGATTTTAATGTGCTGACCAACCGTATTGTTGCTTTATCCGGAAAGAACAGCCGTGATGTCAAGACATATACCCCGGTTGTGCGTAATCTGGACGTGGAAGTGACGCGCGTTATCCAGCAGATGGGTGTGCCTGCGCATGTTAAAGGCTATCAATATCTGCGCGATGCGATCATTCTTGTGGTGGACGAGATGAACCTGCTGGGCGCAGTTACGAAAGAGCTTTATCCGCTGATTGCGGAAAAATATGATACCACTGCCAGCCGGGTGGAGCGTGCGATCCGTCATGCCATTGAACTTGCATGGGATCGCGGCAATGTGGATATGATGAACCGCTTTTTCGGCTATACCGTCAACATGGATCGCGGCAAACCGACTAACAGTGAGTTTATCGCCATGGTGGCTGATCGCCTGCGTATTGGCGAAAAGGTTATCTGATCTTGCAGGATCAACTGAGCATTTTGCTGTAAATATACTACCTCCCCCAATTTAATTTTTCATGCAGAAAAATGAGTGGTTTTGCTTGAAGCTACTCATTTTTTTGTGCGCTGGGCAATATGTTTTAACATGAAAGGAGGCGTGTGTGATATGATCATGTTTACGATAACCAAGCCAAAACGCAAGCTGAGGAAGCTATTTTCGGCGGCGGCGTTGGTGCTGCTGGTGGCGGTGGTGGTTCCAGGGATATATTTTACGCTTTCCGGCATGGGAGCGATGAGCCTGTTTGCCTCTGGCGAAGCTATCAGCGAGCAGCATGACGAACAAACCGGGAATACTAAACAGACGGCAGTAGAGCAGGCAGGGCAGACTGAGCAGAACGTGCAGGGCGAACAGGCTAAACCGTCTGAGCAGACAGCGGCAGAGCAGACCGAACTGGCTGAACAGTCTGAGCCTGTTGAGCAGAAGGCTCCGGAAAAGGCGGGCTTTTTGCAAAATTTGCGCGCGGTTTTCTTCGGTGAACAGTTGGAGGTCGTACCGTATTAAACCAAGGCAGACGGGCATAATTGTCGTATTACTCTTGGCAGGAGTTTGGAGGAGACTCTCGAATATTTCCATAAAACTGAAAATACGGTACGAGAGGAGTGCGCAATTATGAGTGTTGATAATAAACGGGTCATTATGATTGTGCTGGACAGCGTGGGCGCGGGTGAAGCGCCGGATGCGGCAGCATACGGCGATCTTGGCAGCAACACACTGGGGCATATCGCGGATGAAACGCCGGGCTTTGCTCTGCCAAATTTGGCTCGTCTGGGGCTGGGCAATATTCTGCCGCTTAAGGGAGTGCCCCCGACGGACAATCCTTTGGCCGCGTTTGGCCGGCTGCGTGAAGTTTCCTGCGGCAAGGACACCACAGCCGGGCATTGGGAGCTGGCCGGAACTCCGGTAACGCGCCCTTTGCCCACTTACCCCAACGGCTTTCCACCTGAACTTATTGCGGAATTTGAACGGCGAATAGGCCGTAAAACGTTGGGGAACGTGGCGGCCTCCGGTACGCTCATTATTCAGGAGCTGGGCGGGCAGCATCTGCGCACAGGTTATCCTATCGTTTACACATCGGCAGACAGCGTATTCCAAATCGCGGCGCATGAGGAGGTCATCCCGCTAACGCGTCTGTATGAGATGTGTCATATAGCGCGTGGTCTGCTGGTGGACAAGCACGGCGTGGGGCGGGTCATCGCGCGTCCTTTTGTGGGTGAGCCGGGATATTTTCAGCGGACGGCCAACCGGCGTGATTTTTCTCTGCTGCCGCCGGAGGGCAATGTGTTCATGCGCTTGCGGCAGGCAGGTGTTGTTACTGTGGCTATCGGCAAGATTCATGATATTTTTGCCGGCCAGAATATTGATTTTAGCTACCATACAGCCGGCAACACCGACGGCATGGACAAGCTGCTGGCTGCACTGGACAAGCATCCGGCGGGCTTTATATGGGCGAACCTGGTGGATTTTGATATGCTGTATGGCCACCGTAATAATGTGGCGGGCTATGCAGCGGCTTTGCAGGAGTTTGACGCATTCCTGCCGCAGCTGCTGGTCAAAATCCGCCCCGGCGATTTGCTGATAATAACCGCAGACCATGGTAACGATCCCACCACCCCCTCCACTGATCACTCAAGAGAATATGTGCCTCTTTTGGCATATGGTCTGGCTGCCGGGGTTGATTTGCAGATTCGATCCACCTTTGCTGACGTGGGAGCGACTGTGACCGATTATCTTGGCGCGGCAAAGACGCTGGCCGGCGCATCTATGCTGCCGTTGCTGGTGAAAGAGGAGGCGTAAGGTATGACTGAGCCTGATTTTGTCAAGCGTGATTTTATAATGTGCGATTTGATTGCCAAAAAACGCGATGGCGGTGAGTTTGGCGCGGCGGAAATTGAGTTTTGGCTGCGGGGTGTGCTGGACGGCTCTATCCCTGATTATCAGACCACTGCTCTTTTAATGGCGATTTACTTTCGTGGGCTATCGGAACATGAGACGTTCCTGCTCACTGATGCTATTGTGCGTTCCGGCGATGTGTTGGATTTAAGCCATATTCCCGGCTGCAAGGCGGATAAACATTCCACTGGCGGAGTGGGTGATAAAACGACATTGATAGCAATGCCTCTGGCAGCGGTCTGCGGTCTGACTATCGTGAAAATGTCTGGGCGCAGCCTGGGCAAAACGGGCGGCACGGCGGATAAGTTGGAATCCGTGCCGGGATTTCGCTTGACGCTTGAACCAGCGGATTTGCAGCATCAGGCGGAAGCGGAACGCCTCGTGCTTATAACGCAGAGCAGCAACCTGACTCCTGCGGACAAGCGGCTTTACGCGCTCCGGGATTTAACGTCTACGGTGGATTCGTTGCCGCTGATTGCGGCCAGTGTGATGTCGAAAAAAATTGCTGCTGGCGCAGACGTTATCGTACTGGACGTGAAGTTTGGCCGCGGCGCTTTTATGCCAGATGCGGCGAATGCCGTCAAGCTGGCTGAACTGATGGTGGAGCTGGGGCGGCAGGCGGGGCGCAAAATTGCCGCGCTGATAACCTCAATGGAGGCGCCGCTGGGGCGGGCGGTTGGTAATGCGCTGGAAGTCTGGGAGGCTGCGGAGACGTTGCGCGGTTACGGTGCGCCTGATCTGCGCTTGCTCTCGCTGGCGTTGACTGGTGAGCAGCTATATCTGGCCGGGCTGGCCGAAACACGGCGTCAGGGTTTCCGCTTGGCGGCGCAGGCGCTGGAAGATGGACGTGGGCTGACCAAATTTCTGCGTTTCCTGCGGGCGCAGGGCGGCGATACCGCAAAACTGGAGCAGGGCGGCTTTTTATTGGCGAAGACGGTTCTTGTGGTTCGTGCGCCGCGGGGCGGCTATTTGCAGGCGGTGGACGCGGCGCGGGTGGCAGGTATTGTGCAGCATCTTGGTGCGGGCAGGCTTCGTGTGGAGGATAAAATTGACCATCAGGTTGGTGTGTGGTTTGATAAGCAGTGCGGTGATAAACTCACGTCTGGCGAGCCATTAGCTCATATTTACGCTGAGAGTGAGGAGCAGGCGAAAGCGGCAGCTGCCGCGCTTTTGTCCGCCTGTACGTTTAGCGATACTCTGCCGGAGCTGCCGCCGCTGATCTATGGCGTGGTTACCACAGAGGGCTTTATACCTTGGACGGAGCTGCAACAGGATTACCAATAAATTTTTGTATAGCAAACAACCAGGCCGGGGTAAGCCCTGGCCTGGTTGTTTGTTTTGGGTGGAGCATTGATAAAGTGTTCCGTTTTATGAAAAAACTAAGTGAAGAGTATAATCAATATCCACTGAAGCAGGTTATCCATGCCCATAGGGGCAGGTTAGTTTCTGAGCGAATGAATAGGTGCAGGAATTCTGCCGCCGCGCGCCACAAATTCTTCGCTGCTTTCCTGGTGTACCGGCTGCACCGGTCCGCTGCCCAAAAGTCCGCCAAATTTCACCATATCGCCCACCTTCTTGCCGGGCGCAGGGATCAGCCGCACGGCGGTGGTTTTCTGGTTAATCATACCGATAGCCGCTTCGTCCGCAATGATAGCGGAGATAGTGGCGGCGGTGGTATCACCAGGCACAACGATCATATCCAGGCCGACAGAGCAGACGCAGGTCATTGCTTCCAGCTTGTCGAGCGTCAGAACGCCCTTTTCGGCCGCTGCAATCATGCCTGCATCCTCGCTGACGGGAATAAATGCGCCGGAAAGCCCGCCGACATAAGAGGTGGCCATCACGCCGCCCTTTTTCACCGCGTCATTCAGCAAGGCAAGAGCCGCCGTGGTGCCATGAGTGCCGCAGCATTCCAAACCCATTTCTTCCAGAATGGTGGCCACGCTGTCGCCCACTGCGGGGGTGTGGGCAAGCGATAAATCGACGATACCAAACTGGGTGTTCAGACGCCGGCTGGCTTCCTGCGCCACCAACTGCCCCATACGTGTCACTTTAAAAGCAGTCTTTTTGATAGTTTCGGAGACGGCGCCGAAATCTGCGCCTTTCATCTTTTCCAGCGCATATTTAACTACGCCGGGGCCGGATACGCCGACATTAATGACTGTTTCCGGTTCGCCTACGCCGTGGAAAGCGCCCGCCATAAATGGGTTATCCTCCGGCGCGTTGCAGAAAACGACCAGTTTTGCGCAACCGAAGCCGTCGCGGTCAGCCGTTTTTTCGGCCAGCTGCTTGATGATCAGCCCCATTTCACGAACGGCGTCCATATTCATGCCTGCTTTGGTAGTGCCAATGTTGACAGAGCTGCAAACGCGCTCAGTCTGTGCCAGCGCCTCGGGGATAGCTGCTATCAGCTCGCGGTCGCCTTTGGTGTAGCCTTTATGTACCAGCGCCGAAAAGCCGCCGAGGAAGTTGACGCCGGTGGCTGTGGCCGCTTTGTCCAGCGTGATGGCCAGTTTAACGCAGTCATCAGCGGAAAAAGGGTTGGCCAGCAGGGAAATAGGGGTGACGGAAATCCGCTTGTTGACGATGGGAATACCGTATTCCAGCTCAATATCTTCGCCGCACTTGACCAGATTAGCCGCTTTGGTGGTTATTTTGTCATATACCCGGCGGCAAACGGTGTTGATGTCGTCTCCAACACAGTCCAGAAGTGTTATGCCCATAGTGATGGTGCGAACGTCCAGATGCTGGTCGTCTACCATATGAATAGTCTCTAAAATATCGCTGTGTGCAAGTTTAGTCATAACGCGGCCTCCTTAAATCGTGTGCATGGCGTTGAAAACGTCCTCACGCTGTACGTAAATGTCGTAGCCGGCCTGGTTGCCATATGCTTTCAGGTCTGCCGCCAGCTCCTTGAATTCGCCCTGCATTTTGGCAGTATCCACAAGCATGACCATGGCGAAAATATCGCTGTTCATGATGGTCTGCGAAATGTCCAGAATGTTCACGCTGTAGGAAGAAACGATTTTGGTAACGTTATAAATAATACCCATGTTATCCTTGCCCAGCACAGTGATAATTGCTCTCATTGTTCTGCCTCCCAATATATAATAACTCATTTTAACACAAAAAAGCCCCTGGCACAAGGGGGAAGTTAGGCATTGAGAAATGGCGCGTCATATGTTAAAATCAGGTTAAAAATGTAGTAAGGAGCATGGATATGGTAAACTCTTGGCCGGATTTGCGGCAGATAGACGCGGTTATTTTCGATATGGACGGCACTCTGGTGGATTCAATGCCCTATTGGCGCATACTGCCGGAGAATTGGTTTCGAGAGCGGCATTTGCCCGTGCCGGAGGATTTGGACGTGCAGCTGGGCATGGTGGATCTATGGCAGGCATCGGAGCTTTTGGCCGAGCGTTATTCATCTTCTTCGGAGACGGCAGAGCAGGTATACGCCGTGTTGGGTGAAACGATGACCAGGCATTATGCCGAGGATATTCCGCTTATGCCGTATGCGCTGGAGTTTTTGCAGCAGCTTGCCGCTGCACATATTCCTGCCTGTATTGCCACCATGACGGATCGCCCTCAGGTGGAAACGGTGCTGGAAACTCATAATATCGGCGGCTTTTTTCAGTTTGTACTGACCACGCCGGAGGTGGGGCAGGGCAAGGATCAGCCTGAGATTTTCCTTGAGGCTGCACGGCGCTTTGGTACTAAGCCTGGCCGCACTCTGGTGTTTGAGGATTCTCGCACGGCTCTGGTCACGGCTCTTAATGCGGGGTTTCCTGCGGTGTGTATGCGCAATGCTGCCTGCGATTACACTGAACTTGACCGGCTGAAAGCGGGCTTAAACGCCAAATTATGGTATTTGGACGATTTTTCCCCGCTTTTACATATTGCCAAAAATTAGCGAGTATGCTATACTTGTGGTGTTAATGAGAGTGATTTGAAAAAAACGCTCTGTTAATTAAATCTTTGTCAATACAAGGAGGAGGTTTTACAATGACAGAACTTAAGGGCAGCAAGACGGAGCAGAATTTGCAGACGGCATTTGCCGGGGAATCGCAGGCGCATACCAAGTACCGTTATTATGCGGCGCAGGCCAAGAAAGACGGCTATGTGCAGATCGCCAATATCTTCGAGGAAACGGCGGGTAATGAAAAGGAGCACGCTAAACTGTGGTTTAAGCTGTTGCATGATGGCAGTGTGCCGGACACGATGACTAACTTGAAGGACGCAGCGGCAGGCGAAAACTATGAATGGACGACTATGTACGACGAGTTTGCCAAGACTGCTAAAGAAGAGGGTTTTGCGCATATTGCCGCGCTTTTTGAGGGTGTGGGCAAAATTGAAAAGGAACATGAGGAACGTTATCGCAAGCTTTTAGCCAACATCGAAAAGGCAGAAGTTTTTGCCCGGGCGGGCGAGACGGTATGGATTTGCCTGAACTGCGGTCATATTCACGTAGGGCCTACTGCTCCGCAGGTTTGTCCGGTTTGTTCGCATCCGCAGGCGTATTTCCAGATCCGCTGCGAAAATTACTAGACTGAAAATGCTGACAACAGAATTCCCCGGTTTAGACCGGGGAATTTTTTTGCGCTTATGCGCTTGTATGTGTTCTTTCATCGTCGGCACGGTTTTTAGTGTGTTTAGAAAACCACCGTTTGATTTAAAGAATTGAACGATAGTTTTTTCATTATTGACGAACACTATTTGTATTGAAGATCACTAGTTGGTTCATTCTTTTTACCGCCTGTTGCTTTCCTTAATTCTGCAAGAAATTCCTTTACTGCTGGTGAAAACGTCTGATATTTTTTTGTGACAATGTACAGGTCAACCGAGAGTTCCGGCGTGATGGGTCTAAAAGTTAGGTTTCTGCCACGGGTGTTTACCAGTTGATCCAGACAAAGAGCATAGCCAATGTCATGTTCCACAAGAAATGTGGCATTGTAGATCAGATTGTATGTAGCTACAACATTCAAGACGGATTGATCTGCACCAAACCACTCCAGATCCTGATGTCCGGAGAACGTTTGCTCTGATATAATTATGGGCAGAGATTTTAACTGATCGATGTTGACCGTATCCTGTCGGGCCAGTTTACAGTCGGAGGGCATCAGCAATCCGTAAACGTCTTTCATATGAATGTTCATATATTCATACTTTTCCTGGCGCATCGGCCCTAAAAGAAGCCCCATATCCACCAGCCCCTTGTCCAGACGTTCCAATATCATATCTGCATCGCCGCTGTGGGTATGAATATGCACGTCAGGGTGGCGTTTGTGAAATTCAGCCAGTATTCCTGCGATCTTATCCATGGCGACGGTCTCTCCGCAACCGATAGTGATATGCCCCCGAAGCGTCTGTTCCACGGTATGAAACGAAGCTTCCGTGTTATCCAGCAGCTCAAGAATTTCCCTTGCACGGTCACGCAGATATTCTCCTTCTTCGGTCAGTGTCAGCTTTCTCTTGCCGCGGATAAACAGCTGCTTACCTAACTGCTGCTCCAGTTCCATCATCTGCCTGGATAATGTGGGCTGGGTAATATACAGCGCTTCGGCCGCTTTTGTAATATTTAACTGTTGTGCAACTGTTAAAAAATATTGCAGCAGTCTTGTTTCAATCATAGTCTGTATGCCTCCCTCCCATTGACTCCATTATATCACGTCTTATCATTCTTGTAAACTATGATAAAATATTTTTAATAACTATTTGCAATGTGTTGGATAATGACCTATACTGTAGCTGTAAAGAAAACCAGATTATGAAAAAGGAGGGAATAAAAGTGAAAAGAATTTTCAGGCAGACGTTTGATGAAGAGCGGGCTCTGTATGGCAGCAACGATTTGTTCCTTTCAGATTGTATTTTCAGCGGCCCGGCTGATGGGGAAAGCGCATTGAAAGAAAGCTCCCATATTACTGTTGAAAACAGCTTGTTTAATCTGCGTTATCCTTTCTGGCATGATCATGACCTGAACATTACGGGCTGCGAGCTGACAGAGTTGTGCCGCGCTGCATTGTGGTATTCCAGCGGTATTACGATTAAGGGCACAAAGCTGCATGGCATAAAGGGTTTGCGGGAATGCAGTGATGTAAGCGTCAGCAACAGCGATATTCTTTCGCCGGAGTTTGGGTGGTCTACTCGCAGGATATTCATGGAAGATACGAAAGCGGTAAGCGAGTACTTTATGATGCGTTCTGAAGACTTGACTTTCCGAAACGTAACGCTTCAGGGCAAATACTCATTCCAGTACATTAAAAATGCCGTATTTGAAAACTGTACGTTTGAGACCAAGGACGCTTTCTGGCATGGGGAAAATATCACAGTGCGGAACAGTGTAATTAAGGGCGAATATCTGGCCTGGTATTCTAATGGTCTTACTCTGGAAAACTGTAAGATCATTGGAACACAGCCTTTCTGCTATTGCACCAATCTGAAGCTGATCCACTGTGAAATGATTGACTGTGATCTTGCCTTTGAAAAATCTGAAGTTGAGGCCACAGTAACTACACCGATAGCCAGTATTAAGAACCCGAAGAGTGGCATAATTCAGGTTCCTGCTGTCGGTGAAATCATCCGAGATGATCCGCAATCCCAAGGACAGGTAATTATATGTTCCCGTCATTCATGCAAAATCAGCATATAATGCTGCCAAATTTAATTATAGGAGGATAATACCATGAGCAATTATATCTGCAAACTCAATGCAAATGTTGAAAGAACACATGTCCGGTACCGTAACCGTTACGGCATTGCTCTCGCGGGCGATCTTTATACCATGAAGAATATCGACAGAACAAAGAAGTATGCGGCCGTCGTAATAGGAGCGCCCTACGGCGGCGTAAAGGAACAGGGGTCGTCTGTATACGCAAATGAGCTGGCCCAAAGAGGCTTTGTTGTACTGACCTTTGATCCTTGCTATATGGGTCAGTCCGGCGGAGAACCCCGTCATGTATCATCTCCTGATCTGTTCAGCGAGAACATCAGCGCTGGGGTTGACTATCTGGGCCTTTTGTCTTATGTAGACCGTAACAGGATCGCTGCTCTGGGCATCTGTGGAAGCGGCGGTTTTGCTCTTTCTGCGGCAGCCATGGACACCCGCATCAAAGCGGTTATCACAGCCAGCATGTTTGACATGAGTGTCGCTTCCCGTATGGAACAGACGCCGGAGCAGATTCAGAAAAAAAAGGAGCAACTTTCTCTTCAGCGTTGGGCAGATGTAGAAAACGGAACGCCTGAGTATATTCCTGCATTCCCGGAGGAGTCTGTAGATGTAATTCCAGATGATGTGCAAGGGCTTAACCGTGAATTTTTTGAGTTCTATGCCACTAAACGAGGCCATCACCCCAATGCGCTGGGTAATTTTACAACGACCTCTGATCTGAGCTTTATGAACTATGCGCTGAACGACCATATTGCAGAAATTTCTCCGCGTCCTATTCTGTTTATTGTGGGCGAGCAGGCTGAAAGCCGATTTTTCAGCGATATGGCATTTGAAAATGCCGCTCAGCCGAAACGGATGATGGTTGTGCCGGATTGCAACCATGTGGATTTGTACGATGATACGTCAAAGATTCCCTTTGATGAAATCGAGCGTTTTCTGTATGAGAATCTGGATTAAGGAGCAGATATGAAAAATATGATCAGCATTATCTCTGCACTTCTTATGCTATTGTCCGTTTCCGCCGGCGCGGTTGCTCCGGAATCAGACGGCTATACCGCACAGCCATCCGTCGTAGAAACAGAAATGGAATTGCCGGCAATTACTGGATCACTGCCAGATAAGGATACGAATACCATGGAAAGAAAAGAAACAGGCATAAGAATTTCCGTCAAATCGGAACAGCATGAGATCATTTATGAATTGAATGACAGTGTAGCTGCCGGAGAGTTATATGCGCAGCTGCCGCTTACAGTCGAAGTGGAGCCTTTCAGCAAAAATGAGATGACATTTTATCCCCAAAAACTGGATGTTACGAATGCGCCGCTTTCGGATGGGGCTGCCGGTTCACTTTCCTATTATGAGCCATGGGGAGATGTAGTTATGTTTTATGCGCCCTGCCCGCCCAACATCAGCTTGTACGAGCTGGGCGTAGCGGTATCCGGTGCGGAACATATTGCAGATTTAAGCGGGATCATTACTGTATCCGCTGTGGAATAAATGAACGACCCGGTATTGATAACCCTTTAAGAATAGGAGGCAGACCATGATACTGAACATAGATGTAAATCATATAACAATTCAGGTTGAACTGATTCCAAGCAGCTCTACAGAAGCGCTGGAGGAATTGCTTAGAAAAGGCCCCCTTACCCTGTCTATGAAAGACTATGCCCATATGGAGAAATTTGGAGATCTGGGCGCTTGTCTTCCACGTAATGACCAGCATATCACCACAAAGGCCGGAGACGTGATTCTTTCCGAAGGCAATTTGCTTGTAATTTATTATGCCCCCAACACTTGGAATTTCACCCGGTTGGGGCGCGTTACAAATATGACGGAGAATGAATTGAAAAATGTGCTGGGTAAGGGAAATATTACAGCAACACTTACATTACATGCAGAATAGAAAGGGGCTTGAACATGGAGAAAAAGAAACTTATTGCATTTATCGCGGTTTTTATATTTGGTATTTTTAGTTTGGCAGGATGTTCCTCGCCAACGGAAGCGCAAGAAGAATACTACATTTTTAAGTTGAGCGAAAATGTTGAGCGGACGGCAGTTACTTTCCCCAATCGTTATGGCATTGAGCTTTCCGGAGATTTGTATGTTGCACAGGATCTGGATACTTCAATCAGCCATCCTGCGCTGGTTATTGGTCCTCCCTATGGCGGCGTGAAAGAACAGGGGCCGGGTGTCTATGCAAATGAACTGGCGCAGAGAGGCTTTGTGGTGCTGACATTTGACCCATCCTTTAACGGAGAAAGCGGCGGCGAACCGAGACACGTATCTTCTCCTGATATTTTCACAGAAGATTTCAGTGCCGGAGTTGATTATCTGGGTACATTGGATTATGTTGACCGTGAGCGAATCGGGGCGATTGGAATTTGTGGAAGCGGTGGTTTTGCTCTTGCCGCAGCTCAGGTAGATACCCGGATCAAGGCGGTAGCTACCGCCAGTCTATTTGACGTAAGCGCTTTGGGCAACGGTATGGATACGGAGACATGGTTTGCCGCAGTTGATCCGGTGGCACAGCAAAGATGGGCTGATGTAGATAATGGAACACCAGAGTATATTCCTACCTATCCAAATACTCCTACTGAAGAAATCCCGGAAGGTCTGGAAGGTATATGGGCGGAGTTTTACAGCTTTTATGGCTTGGAGCGAGGCCATCATCCTCGAGCATTGGGTGGATTTACAACCAACAGCAATCTGGCATTTTATAATTTTCAACTGTTAGATCATCTGGATATGCTATCGCAGCCGGTTCTGTTCATGGCCGGTGAAAATGCGGAAACCCGTCCAATCAGCGAAGCGGCATATGAGGTTGTGTCTGGTACAAAGGAGCTTTACATTGTGCCGGAAGCAAATCATGTGGATTTGTATGATGATACCAATAAGATTCCATTTGACACACTGGTTGCCTTTTTCAGCGAAAATATGTAATGTATGCACGTGGCTGGCTGTTTAAGGCAGTCAGTGTTTTGGAAGATAACGTGTATATTCCCGTGATTTCCACGCCTGCTGTTGCAAATTTTATTCCCGGAGAGACAAAAAAACGGCATGATCATTAAGGTCACGCCGTTTTTTGTTTTCGTAAAGTCAATAGTTACCGCATAACTATTAAGCCTTGGCTTGCAGGGATTTTTACGCTTTTCAGCTTTATTTGAAGTATTCTACGCCTGCCCGAAAGATGTACTGTTCCTTGTTGCCGGGTACATTCTTATAAAGACCAGGCAGGAAGCGTTCGCTGTGCCCCATCTTGCCGAAGACGCGGCCGTCCGGGCTGCAAATGCCCTCAACTGCGCACATGGAACCGTTTGGATTATACGGAGTCTGCATAACTGGGTTGCCTGACAAATCGACGTACTGAGTGCAGATTTGACCGTTCGCTGCCAGCCGCTCAATTTCCTCCGGCGGGGCGACGAATTTGCCCTCACCGTGCGAGATGGCGATAGTGTGAATATCGCCAACGTTGGCATAAGCCAGCCACGGCGATTTCACGCTGGCCACACGGGTATTTACCAGCATACTCTGGTGCCGGTCAATATTGTTGAACGTGAGGGTGGGGCTTTCTGCCGTCATATCGCGTATTTCGCCATAAGGCACCAGACCAAGCTTGATCAGAGCCTGGAAGCCGTTGCAAATACCCAGCATCAGACCGTCGCGATTTTGCAGCAATTCCATAACGGCTTCTTTAAGCCGCGGGTTGCGGAAGAAAGTGGCGATGAATTTGCCGCTGCCGTCCGGTTCGTCGCCGCCAGAGAAACCTCCGGGAAGCATGATGATCTGGCTTTTTTGTATCGCCTTGGCGAGCCGTGTCACCGAATCTTCTACCATGGTCTGCGTCAGATTGCCGATAATAAACGTTTCGATTTCTGCACCGTATTTTTCAAACTGGCGCGCTGTGTCATATTCGCAGTTGTTACCGGGGAATACGGGTATCAGCACACGCGGACGGGCAAAATGGGTGGCAGTCCGGTGCGCTGCACGCTCGGTGTAATTGTAGGCGGGGGCGTCGCCCGCCGCCGGCGCCTGTGTGGGATAAATTTCTTCCAGTGTGCCTGTCCAGGCGGCCAGCAGTTTGTCCAGCGGTATTGTTTCACCGCTAATTCGTAATTCTGCCTGTGCAGTAGTTTTGCCAATCAACAATGCGTCTGGCGGGATTGCCGCGTCACTGGAGAGTTCCAGCAGAATCGCGCCGTAGCAGCGGGCAAACAGTTTATCCGCCGGGAAATTCGCGTCAAAGGTAAAACCAATGTTGTTGCCAAAGCACGCCTTGCATATTGCCTCTGCCGCTCCGCCGAAGCCCAGCGCCTGTGCGGAAAGCACACTGCCCGTTTGTGCCAGATCATATACCTGTTGCAAAACGCCGCGCAGGCTGGCAAAATCCGGGAGCTGTTCTTCATTATAAGCAGGGGAGAGCAGGTAGACGCAGTTTCCAGCCTGCTTGAATTCCGGCGTGATGATATTTTCTGCCTTTTGCGTGCCAATGGCGAAGCTGACCAGCGTGGGCGGTACGTCGATATTTTCAAACGAGCCGGACATACTGTCCTTGCCGCCGATAGCGGCCAGGTTAAGCTCCAACTGCGCTGTGAGAGCGCCCAGAAGGGCGGCCAGCGGCTTGCCCCAGCGGGTTTTATCTTGCCCCAGCTTTTCAAAGTATTCCTGGAAAGTCAGCCACAAACGGCGGTAATCCAAACCGGCGGCGGCAAGTTTTGCCACCGAAGCTACCACTGCCAGCAATGCTCCGTGATAAGGGCTGGCCGAAGAAAGATAGGGATCAAAGCCAAACGCCATGACGGAGGCCATGTTCGTCTCACCGTGAAGAACCGGGAGCTTGGCTGCCATAAATGGAGTGGGGGTGAGCTGGTGTTTGCCGCCGAACGGCATGGTGACAGTGGCCGCGCCGATAGTGCTGTCGAAGCGTTCTACCAGACCTTTTTGCGAGCAGACGTTCAAATCGCTCAGCATATTGCTAAGCCGCTCGGCGTATGTTGCACCTTGGGCGGAAAATTCGGTAGGGATAGCAGCCAGGTCGGGCGCTGTTACCTGCGCCTGCGTTTTTTTCGGAGCGCCGTTGGAGTTTAAGAATTCCCGCGAGAGGTCAACGATGGTGTCGCCGCGCCAGGTCATGCGCATACGCGGTTCCGCCGTTACCTTGGCCACTCGCACTGCCTGCAAATTCTCGGCCCGTGCTGCGGCGAGGAAAACCGCTTCGTCTGGGGCAGCCACCACCACAGCCATGCGTTCCTGCGATTCGGAAATGGCCAGCTCGGTGCCGTCCAGCCCTTCATATTTCTTTGGTACACGATCAAGATCAATTTGCAGGCCGTCGGCCAGTTCACCGATAGCTACGCTGACGCCGCCCGCGCCAAAGTCGTTGCAGCGCTTGATCAGTCGCGTGACTTCCGGGTTGCGGAACAGACGCTGTATCTTGCGTTCTTCCGGCGGGTTGCCCTTTTGCACCTCTGCGCCGCAGGAGGTAAGGCTTTCTGCCGTATGGCTCTTGCTGCTGCCGGTTGCGCCGCCGCAGCCGTCGCGTCCGGTGGAACCGCCCAGCAAAATTACCACGTCGCCAGCCTCCGGCCGCAGACGCACCACGTTATCTGCTGGCGCGGCGCCTACCACAGCGCCGATCTCCATGCGCTTTGCGACATAGCCGGGGTGATAGATTTCCTGCACCTGCCCGGTGGCCAGACCAATCTGGTTGCCGTAGGAAGAATAGCCTGCCGCCGCAGTGGTGACGATTTTTTTCTGTGGCAACTTGCCGGGCAGCGTTGCTGAAAGTGGCGTGCGGGGGTCGGCAGCGCCGGTAACCCGCATGGCTTGATAGACGTAAGCCCGGCCGGAAAGCGGATCACGGATCGCGCCGCCCAGACAAGTTGCTGCACCGCCAAACGGTTCGATCTCTGTTGGGTGGTTGTGTGTTTCGTTCTTGAACATCAGCAGCCAGTCCTCGTCTGTTCCGTTAACATCGACTCTTACGCGGACAGAGCAGGCGTTTACCTCCTCTGATTCGTCCATATCGCGCAAAATGCCCTTGGCTTTGAGGTAACGCCCCGCTACTGTGGCTATATCCATCAGCGTTATGGGTTTTGCATCGCGCCCCAAATCGCTCTTGATGTGCAAATAGCGGTCATATGCTGCCTTGATGTAGGGAACATTGATTTCCGGTTGCTCCAGCGTCGTCAAAAACGTGGTGTGACGGCAATGGTCAGACCAATATGTGTCGATCAGGCGAATTTCGGTGATGGTCGGCTGCTTGCCTTCGCTCTTGAAATAAGCGCGGCAAAACGCGATGTCGTCAAAATCCATGGCGAGCCCTAAATCCTGGCGCAGTGCTTCAAGGTCGGAGTCGGATAGATCAGTGAAGCCATCCAGCACGGCTACCGGCTGCGGTTCTGGGTACTCCTCCACCAGCGTGTCCACTGGGGCCAGCGATGCTTCGCGCGATTCCACGGGATTGATGAAATTATGCTTGATAAGCTCAATATCGGCAGGGGTCAGATCGCCCTCCAGAAGATAAATACGGGCATAACGCACCAGCGGGCGGGCTTTCTGCGTCAACAGCTGAATGGATTGGCTGCACGAATCGGCGCGCTGGTCAAACTGTCCAGGCAGAAACTCAACGGCGAACACCTGCGCCCCTGGCGCCTCCGGCATGGCGTCATAGATGTTATCCACTGGCGGCTCGGCAAAAATCGTGCGGCTGGCGGCGGCAAATGTTGCGTCGTCGATACCCTGTACGTCATAGCGTTCAATGATTCGCAGCCCGGAGAGTGCTTCCACCCCCAGATACCCCCGGATATCCCGGATCAGCGGGGCAGTGCGCGCAAACTGCGGCTTTTTTTCCACGTAAATGCGGTATACCTTGTTTTCACTCATGGCCTAATCTCCTAACATTTAGTCAGAATAACTTCTATTGATATTATATAGTAAATCGGCGCGTACTGCAAGTTTGATTAAATAAAAAAGCAGAAATTGTCAGTCAGGCCTATTGACGGAATACCGGCTATGCTGTATAATAATGATAGGGTTTAATAAGAAATGTTCTTATTAAACGCACTGTTTAAACCATGCCGCATCCCGCGGCAAAAATTTTACATAAGTATGGAGGAAAACCAAATGCTGAAAAAATTTGTTTGCACCGTTTGTGGTTATGTACATGAAGGCACTGCCGCTCCGGAGTTCTGCCCCCAGTGCAAGGCTCCCGCTGAGAAATTTGTGGAGAAGACTGAGGGTGAAGACGCGCCGTTTGCCTGTGAGCATGTTGTCGGTATTGCCAAGGATGCTCCGGCGGAGATCATCTCCGGCCTGAAAGACAACTTTATGGGTGAATGCACCGAGGTTGGCATGTATCTGGCTATGGCGCGTCAGGCGCACCGCGAGGGCTATCCTGAGATTGGCCGCGCTTTTGAGCTTTATGCCTACGAGGAGGCTGAACATGCCGCCAAGTTTGCCGAGTTGTTGGGCGAAGTGGTGACTGCCGACACCAAGACCAATGTTAAAATGCGTGCCGAGGCCGAGCATGGCGCCTGCGAGGGTAAACTGATGCTTGCTGCCAAAGCAAAAGAGCTGGGTTTGGACGCTATCCATGATACCGTGCATGAAATGGCTAAAGATGAAGCGCGGCATGGAGCCGGTTTCCGCGGTTTGATGAAGCATTACTTCAACAAATAATCAGTTCTAAATAAATAAATCAAAAGAGGGGGCAGACTAAACTGCCCCCTCTTTTGATTTGCTGCTTGTTTGCAGTTTACTCCTCGTCAAACAGGAGGTCGTTGTAGGTATCAACGACCATTTCCCATTCGTCGTCGTCCTCGATGTAGGCGAAAATTTCCTCGCCGTCCTCGCCCGGGTCGATACGGAAGATAACGGCCTCGTCCTCCTCCGAGGTGTCTTCCTCGTCGTTCAGCGGCAGCAGAAACGCATAGCGCTTGCCCTGAATTTCCAGCACTTCGATGATCTCGAAGTCGATCGGGTTATCGTCGTCGTCCAGCAGGGTGATGATGTTTTCGTTTTCAATTTCGTTTTGCGTCATGACCAAAACCTCACTTAATTGTATTGGGGTTATCTAAATAGGTTTGCAGTATCAGCACCGCCGCCAGCTTATCTACCACCTGACGGCGTTTTTGGCGGCTGGTATCATTTTCCAGCAGGGTTTTGTGCGCGGCCACAGTGGTCAGCCGTTCGTCTTGAAAATAAACTGGGAGGGCAAATTCGCGCCGCAGATGGTCGGCAAAGCTTTCCACCTTATCCACCGCCGGGCCGCGGCTGCCGTCAAGATTAAGTGGCAGACCCAGCACAAACGCCTTTGTTTCGTATTTTTCGACAAGTAGTTTTAGCGCCGCCATATCCTTACGGTGGGTGCGGCGGTGCAGCGTACAGATGCCCTGAGCCGTGATGCCCAAAGGGTCGCTGACGGCCACGCCGATGGTGGCTCCGCCTAAGTCAAGCCCCAGCAGTCTCATTTGTTGTTCCTGCCCTTAAGATAGCTTACCAGCAGCTCTTCGATCAAATCGTCGCGCTCCACCCGGCGGATCAGGCTTCTGGCCTGCTTGTGGCTGGTTATATATGCTGGGTCGCCGGAGATGAAATAGCCTACCAGCTGATTAATAGAGTTGTAGCCCTTTTCTTCCAGTGCGTCGTAGACCGTCAGCAGCACATCGCGCGGGTTCAACTCCTCTTCCTTGCTGACCTTGAAATACATGGTTTCTTCCAGCTTGTTGTCTGCCATATAGCGCCCTCCTTTTCAATCTTAAGCAAAACTTACGTCTTTTATACCGCCTTTATTTGGCGGGTTTATGCCAGCGCTGCTTCGATATGCTTCAGCGCTGCGTCTAAAGCGTCCTGAATTTTGGCCGGGTCTTTGCCGCCCGCCTGAGCCATATCAGGCCGTCCGCCGCCGCCGCCGCCGCAGGCCGCCGCCGCCGCTTTCACAATATTGCCTGCATTCAGACCGCGTGCGATCAGCGGCTTGCCGACATATGCCACCAGCAGTACTTTGCCTTCTGTAGCTGCTGTAAGTATTGCCACGCCCTCCGGCAGTTTATCGCGTACCTTATCCATCGTGCTGCGCAGCTCGTCCATATTTTCGGCTGGAACTTTGGCTGCCACTACCTTAACTCCGGCTATTTCCTTGGCTTTCTCAGTCACGTCGCCCAGCGACTGCTGGCTTAGCTGCTGACGCAACTGGCGGATCTCGCGATCTTTCTCTTTATTTTCTTCAATCAGCGCAGCCACCTTTTGCTCCAAATTCTGCCAGTTGGTTTTAAGGAGCGCCGCGGTTTGGAACAAATGTTCCAAATGCTCGCTCATAAACTTATGAACATGCCGCCCAGTTACGGCCTCAATACGCCGTATACCGGAACCGATACCGCTCTCGCTGATAATTTTGAATGAACCGATATCACCGGTGGCGTGAACATGGGTGCCGCCGCAAAGCTCCTGCGATGGCCCCATAGTGACGGTGCGCACCTGCTCGCCGTATTTGTCGCCGAAGAAAGCAAGGAAACCCTGGGCAGTGGCCTCGTCCTTGCTCATAAGCACGGTTTTCACTGGTTCGTTCTGCAAAATCAGGCCGTTCACTATACCCTCGATTGTATCCAGTTCTGCCGGGGAAAGGGGCGCGATGTGTGAAAAGTCAAAACGCAGCCTGTCCGCCCGCACCAGAGAGCCGGCCTGGTGTACGTGGTTGCCCAGAACCTGACGCAGTGCAAACTGCAAAAGGTGGGTGGCAGAGTGGTTTCGCGCTTCATCCAGGCGCTGCTCCATGTTGATTTTGCAGGTGACGGTATCGCCCGGCTTAAGGCCGCCTGTCTTGGCCAGGAAGTGGTGCAGGAAGATACCGTTTGGCAGTTTGGTGGTGTTGTTGATCAGCAATTCGGCATTGGCGCCGTTCACTTCGCCGCTGTCGCCCAGCTGGCCGCCGCTTTCGGCGTAGAAAGGCGTTTCATCCAGCACCAGGTAGCCGTCCTGTCCGCCGGAAATATTATTTGTCAGTTTTTTATCCACAATGACGGCCAGCACTTTGCCCTTACCCTCGGTCTGCTCATAGCCGGTGAATTTTGTGGCTGGGATATCAGCCAGCAGGTTGGTCAGTTCCTGTAAATCCTCCACGTTGGTTTTGACGTTTCTTGCGGCGCGGGCGCGCTCGCGCTGGGCTTCCAGCGCGGCCTCAAACTGGCGCTCGTCCAGCTGCATATTGTTTTCTTCCAGAATATCTTTGGTCAAATCCAGAGGGAAGCCGTAGGTGTCATAAAGCTGAAAAGCGTTCTTGCCGGAGAATGTAGTGTCGCCGGCTTCTTTCATTTGGGCAATAATATTGCCCACCATGGTAAGGCCGTCGCTGATCGTCTCGCGGAATTTTTCCTCCTCCAACAGCATTACCTTGGCAATAAAATCCTGCTGTTCGCGTATTTCAGGGTAAGCGTCTCCCATCAGCTGGCAGACCAGCGGCACCATTTTGTGCATAAAGGGCTCGTTGATGCCGAGGCTCACGCCGTAGCGCACAGCGCGGCGGAAAATACGGCGCAGCACATAGTTGCGGCCGTCGTTGCCAGGGATAACGCCGTCGGCAATCAGGAATGTGCAGGCGCGGATATGGTCGGCGATCACTCGGTAGGGAAAACCAGCCTTGCCGGGATCATAGGTTGTTTGGGTTAAATCCTCCACAAAGCCGATCAGGCTGCGCATAAGGGGAATTTCATAGTTGCTGTCTACGTCCTGCATGATGGAGGTGATACGCTCCAGCCCCATGCCGGTATCAATACTTGGTCTGGGCAGCGGCGTCAGATTTCCCTGCTCGTCGCGTTCATATTGCATGAATACCAGGTTCCAGATTTCCATCCATCGGTCGCAGTCGCAGACGCCCATGGCGCACTTGGGCGCATTGCAGGTATATTTTTCACCGCGATCGAAGAAAATCTCTGAGCAGGGACCGCAAGGGCCGGTGTCGCCCATCGCCCAGAAGTTGTCTTTTTCACCCATGCTGTAAATGCGTTCGTCCGAGAAACCGGTGACGCGCTTCCAAATCTCGCGGGCTTCATCGTCTTCCTTATACACTGTTACATAAAGGCGATCTTTAGGAAGCTTTAATACTTCGGTGATAAACTCCCACGCGTTTTTGATCGCGTCTTCCTTGAAATAATCGCCGAACGAGAAATTGCCCAGCATTTCAAAGAACGTATGATGGCGGGCGGTGCGCCCCACAGTGTCAAGGTCGTTGTGTTTGCCGCCCGCGCGGACGCATTTCTGAGCGGAGGTGGCGCGCACATAGGGGCGTTTTTCCAGCCCGAGAAACGTATCCTTGAACTGCACCATACCAGCGTTCACAAATAACAGCGTCGGGTCGTTATGCGGCACCAGCGGCGAGCTGGGCACGCGGGTATGACCCTTAGCCTCAAAGAATTTCAGAAAAGCCTCGCGGATCTGCGCCTCCGTCACCAAATCGCTGTATTTATGCTTCGTTTCAGTCATAATAGCCTCCAAATTATAAAAATAAGGAAAGTAAATTATTCCATTCCAATATTATAGCACATAAATTTGCCGAATACAAGCAGGTATTTGGTGTCAGAAGGTCTTTGCGGCGGGGCTTTGGCATATATATATTGCCGATGATAGGAGGTGCGCGTTTTGCGGGGAAATTTCGGTAAAAAAAAGCGGGTTATGCGCTCGGTATTTGCTGATGTACTGGAGATACCGGAGGAATTAGCGCTTGATCTGCCCAAAATAACGTTGGTTGGCAACCTGAATCTGAACGTGGAGAATCACAAGGGGATTATCAGCTACGCGGCTGACGAGGTGCGGCTCAGAGTCAGCGACGGCTATTTGATCGCACGCGGGAGCGGCTTTGCGCTGCGCAGTATCAGCAAGACGGATGTTTTTCTGGAGGGGGAGATCAGCAATCTGGCTATCGTGTTGGATATGAAAGGCGACGGCGGCGTGCTCTCAGACGCTGATCTGGCGGCGCTGCTGGCCGAGGAAATGGCGGAAGAAAATCCCGATGAAAGGTCCGGTGAAAAGCCGCAGCCGGATTCGCCGGAGGGGGCTTGAAAATATGCTGAATTTGTTTTGGAGCTGGCTTTCCGGCTATGTTCTGCTGCATTTAACAGGCGGCGGTCAGGAGCGTTTTTTGAATCTTGCCTTGCAGAGGGAGATTGAAATTTGGGATATCAACTGGCTGCGTGATGATTTGCTGGAGCTTAAGGCGGCTTGGGGTGATTTGAAAGAGCTGCGCCGGGTGGGAAAGATCTGCGGCTGCAAGCTGGCCATACGCCGTAGTCGGGGGCTGCCGTTCACCATTCATTATCTGCGGGGACGGAAAACGCTGGCTGTTGGTATCATTCTGTTTGCGGCGGGGCTGTTCGCTCTCTCACAGCTTGTGTTTGCGGTGAAAGTGCTGCCGCAGGAGGAACTGCATGAGCTGGACGTAGCGCAGGTAGAGAGCCTTGCGGCGGAGCTGGGGCTGAAACCGGGCGTGCTGTTTGCCAGGCTGGATACCGACGCTCTTGCGGCGGAGCTGAAATCGCAGATACCGGAGATTTCCTGGGTATATATCGAGCGGAACGGTACTGTGGTGAATATTAAGGTAGCGGAGCGTTCCATCTATCCTGAGGAGCTGGAAAACGCCACTAAGGGCGCTATCTGGGCGGACCGGGACGCCTTGGTGGAGCAGGTTTTGCTGAAGCACGGCCAGCCGATGGTGGAGAGGGGCGATACGGTTAAAAAAGGCGATTTGCTGGTAGCGCCGCTGGCCGATGGGCGTGCCGACGCGATTGTACGGGGGAGGGTGTGGTACCAGGGATACGGCGAGGCTGCACTGGAGCAGGAGGAGGTGACTCCGGATGGGCGCCCTGCCTATTTATACCGTCTGACGCGGGCGGACGGGCGCGAGCTGCTGCTTTGGGGGCAGCCGCCCAAAACTCCGGAAGAGGGCGGGCAAATCAGTAGCCAGACGGCGGATTTTACGTTTAATATCTTCGGCACGGCGGTGGATTTGCAGCGTGAGGCGTTGCAGCGTGAACTTATCACACAGCGCCAGCTTTCTGAGCAGGAGGCCAAGGCCGCCGCGTATCGCCAGGCGGAGCAAACTCTTTCGGCGCAGATGGGCGAGGACGCTAAGCGTCTAAACGAGGAGACGGCCTATCAATTACTTCCAGAAGGCGTGTGGTCGGTTAACGTGACGTGGGAGTGTCTTGAGGAAATTGGCATACATACGCAGACCGAGACGCAGAATTGACACCTGCCGCATGATGTGTTACAATAAACCAAATTAAATATGACAGTTCGTAAACCTCCTGTCACAAAACAAAACTAGGCCGTTAATTATAAGGGCGCAGTGCGCCCTTTTCTTTTTATTAAAAAGGGGGAATAACATGTTCAGCTTACAGACGGAAACCAGCTTCGACGCGGCGCATTTTCTGCCGGATCACCCTGGCCTTTGCCGTAATCTGCACGGTCACCGCTGGCGTGTGGTGCTGGAAATTGCCGGAGCGGATTTGCAAACGGCAGGCGCGGCGCGGGGTATGCTCTGCGATTTTGCCGAGGTGAAAGCGGCCTTGAAGCGCATTACTGAAAAAATTGACCACAAGCTGCTATATGAGGCGGCAAGCCTTGCGCCAGAAACGCTTGCAGCGTTGCAAAACGAGGGGTTTACACTGTTTGAGCTGCCTTTCCGCCCCACGGCAGAGGAGCTGGCGCGCTGGTTTTACCGGGCGATGAGTGAGGCAGGCTTTGCTCCCGCCAGGGTATGGGTCTATGAAACGCCGGAAAACTGCGCGGCGTATTGGGAGTGAGCGCTATGCAGACATATCGTGTGGTGGAGAAATTTATCAGCATTAACGGCGAGGGTAGTCGGGCTGGTGAGCTTTCGGTGTTTATCCGGCTGGCAGGGTGTAACCTTTGCTGCTCATATTGCGACACCGCCTGGGCATGGGAATCCGATTGCCCCGGCGAGGATATGACGGCAGCGGAAATCCTTGCTTATATCCATGCGTCTGGTATCCGCAATGTAACGCTGACCGGAGGCGAGCCGCTGCTCTCGGCCAACGTTTTGAAATTGGTGCAGGCAATCACGGCAGATCCAGAGCTTTCTCTGGAAATTGAGACTAACGGCAGCATTGATATTGCGCCGTTTGCCGCATTGCCTGACCGGCCGGTATTTACGCTGGATTACAAGCTGCCGGGCAGCGGCATGGAGAATAAAATGCATCGCCCTTCCTTTGCGCTTTTGGGCGCCGCGGATGTTGTGAAATTCGTCTGCGCTGACTTGGCGGATATGACGCGAGCTGTGGAGGTCATCAACGAATTGGCTCTTGCGGGGCGCGTGCAGATTTATTTCAGCCCGGTTTTTGGTACTATTGATCCGTCTGACATGGTTGATTTTATGCGGGCAAGGCGGTTAAATGGAGTGCGGCTGCAATTACAGCTGCATAAATTCATCTGGCCGCCTGACATGCGTGGCGTATAACACATAATTAAGGAGGAATCGCAGTGAAAGCATTGGTTTTGTCTTCCGGAGGGCTGGACAGCACTACCTGCCTGGCTCTGGCAGTGCAGCGTTTCGGCGCGGCAGAGGTTCTGGCGCTTTCGGTGTTCTATGGCCAGAAACATCAAAAAGAATTGCAGTCGGCTAAGGCTGTGGCGGCGTATTATGGTGTGGCGCAGCAGACGCTGGATCTTTCGGCAGTGTTTGAGACAAGCGACTGTTCGCTTTTGCAGGGGCGGGCGGCAGTGCCGCATGAGAGTTATGCCAAGCAGCAGCAGGCGGCGCCGAATCAGCCGGTCAGCACCTATGTGCCGTTTCGTAACGGTCTGTTTATCGCGGCGGCAGCCAGCGCGGCTGAAGCGGCGCGCTGTTCGTATATCTATTATGGGGCGCATCTTGACGACGCGGCGGGTAACGCTTATCCCGATTGCAGCGCGGCGTTTTACAGGGCGATGAACGAAGCGATCAAGGAGGGTACCGGCGGTCATTTAAAACTGGTGGCGCCGTTTATCGAGACTGACAAGGCCGGCGTGGTGAAGCAGGGTATCTCGCTTGGCGTGCCTTATGAGCTGACCTGGAGCTGTTATGAGGGTGGGGATAAACCCTGCGGTCAGTGTGGCACTTGCCGTGACCGTTTGCGGGCGTTTGCGGTCAACGGCATAAAAGACCCGCTGCAATACGAGGAGGAACATATATGACGCGAACGAAAGCAGAATTAGCCGGGGTGACCGGCCTTGGTGCGAACAAAACCGCTTATCCCACAGATTACGCGCCGGAGGTGCTGGAAAGCTTTATCAACAAACATCCGGAGCAGGATTATTTTGTGAAATTTAACTGTCCGGAGTTTACCAGTCTTTGCCCGGTGACAGGGCAGCCGGATTTTGCGACTATTTATATCAGCTATGTGCCGGACGGGCGGCTGGTGGAGAGCAAAAGCCTGAAAATCTATCTTTACAGCTTTCGTAACCACGGCGATTTCCATGAGGACTGCGTAAACATTATTATGGAAGACCTGCGGCAGCTGCTTGAGCCCAAGTATATTGAGGTTTGGGGCAAGTTCACACCGCGCGGCGGTCTTTCCATCGACCCTTATGTTAACTGGGGTAAGCCAGGCACCCGTTGGGAAAAGGCGTCAGAGCAGCGCCTGCTGTGGCATGATCTATACCCTGAAAAAATAGACAACAGATAAAATTTGTCTGAACGGCGAAAAGTTAA
>DVMH01000019.1 GCA_018715045.1 Candidatus Avidehalobacter gallistercoris | reverse complement strand
ATTTTGATCTTTCCCATAATATCCCTCGAATCAGCTTAAAGATAAACCAAACGGAGGCGCCGCCAAGCGCCCCCGCTGATTCTGCAAAAATTATTTTTCGCAGGCCTGATTGCCTACTGTGCAAGAGGTTTTGCAAGCAGACTGGCAGGAGCTTTGGCAATTGCCGCAGCCGCCGGTTTTAGCGCTTTTCTGAAGTTTGCCCTTAAAGACAACCTCTACATGTTTAGTCATGAAATTTCCCCCTCTTCCGCGCGCTTTGGCGGCGGATTTTTTTGACGAAGCTGCCGAACTTGGCAGCAGCCTCCTGAATAGAACAATTATAGCACAGATTTAACGCTGCGGCAAGAAAATTATTTGCAATTTCAGTGTTTTACCAAATCTTGTCTGCACCCGCCGTCCTGTTGCCGCATAACCTGTACTATAAAATAAAACAAAACCAAAAACAAGGAGGACTAATAAAATGGCCTGCTGTAATAATTCAAATACCCGTAACACTTCCTGCTGCTGTGGCTGTGGCTGCTGCTGCAATAATAACACGAGAAATACCGGCTGCAACTGTGGATGCGGCAGAAACTCCTGCAACAACTGCTCCTGCAATAACTGTAATTTCGGAGGTATCGGTATTTTCGGCCGGCAGTTTCCGCTGGGCGGGCTGACCCGCTTCGGCTGTGGCTGCAATGGTCTTATCGGTTTCCCCGGTTTCTTCCGCAATAGCAACTGCTGTGGGTGCAATAACAGCTGCCGCTGTGGCTGTGGATGCAGCAACGGCTGTGGATGCGGTTGTAACAATTAAATATTAAAAAAGCCGGGGGCCTAAATAAACTAAGGTGTCAAACACGGCGGGTGGGAAAAGCTCAGTTTTTTTGCACCACCTGCCGCTGTTTTTCATAAATATAAATATCAAAACTTAAAAGGAGGTCATCATCTATGCTTTCCAATTCTATCTTCGGCACCTGCGGCTGCAATAACTGCGGCTGCAACACCTGTGGCTGCAATAACACCTGTGGCTGCAACAACGGCTGCGGCTGCGGCTGTGGCAACAACGGGGTTATGGGCGCCAACACCGGCAGCAACCTCGGCAGCTCCGCCTTCTGCTTTGTCGGCGAATGGGTAAACATCGTTGTCACCCTGACTGTACTGCAGAGCATTCTCGGTTTGGTCTGCAACTGGAACTGCGGCTGCAACAACTAAACCGCCCTAAGTCAGACGTCTAGAAGTCTCAAAGCAAGCCATACGGGGCGACCGGTATTTTCCGGCCGCCTTTTGGCTATAAACTCCGTTTTTGCGCAAAAAGGAGGTTTTTTAATGAATAAGCAAGATTTGATCGACCGTCTGCTGGATTGCAGTCAAACCCTGCAAACTTTAGCTGAGCATTTACAGGCAGCTGAGCCAATTACTCTGGCAGATGAAAACGAGGGCACAATATGTAATACAGAACACTCGACTGATAACGACACAGCTACGCCTGAAAACGTATCAATCGAAACAGAAGCCGAAAAAACCGCTCCGGCGGCTAAAGCCGAACCGCCGAAAAACACCAATCCGTTGGCAAAGCTGCTTTCCGGCTTTACTCCGCCCAATTTGAATTTACCAGGCGGCAATCCTATGCAGTTGTTAAATTTATTTGGCAGCGGTATGCCGTCAATTCCAGGCGGTAATCTCCCCAGTACATTGGCCGAACTGCACGATAACCCACAGCTGATGAACATACTGAATCAAGTGGCCGCCAATCCGCAAAGCCTTTCAATGATTGCTTCGTTGACTGGTCAGGATCCGCAGCATCTACAAGCTATGCTGCAAAGCCTAAACCCGGCAGCAGCAGTTCCAGCAGCAGAAACTATTACTCCGGCGGCAGAAGCAGCGGCTCCGGTTATCACAGCAGCACCAACACCTGCGCCGATGCCCGCACCCATGCCTGTTCCTTCCGCCACTGCACATTTAGATAATCTGCTGGCGGAATGGCATTGGCAGCCATACGCCAGAGTATGGCAAAACTGAATAAAAAATGGGCTGAAATTCAGCCCATTTTTTATTTTTGTAATGCAGCTTCACCATCTTGAATCCGAAACAGATAATAATCTTCTTTTGGCAAACCACGCATATCGCCGCCCACTTCGGTGGCAGTAATAAATATCTGCGCCTTGTGCAGCATCAGCCGCAGCAATGCCTGCCGGCGTCCTGCATCCAACTCCGAAAAAACATCGTCCAGCAGCAAAAGCGGATAGTAACCTGCCACTTGCCGCACCAGTTCCACCTCAGATAGTTTTAACGCCAGCGCAGCTGTACGTTGTTGACCCTGCGAGCCAAAATAGCGCCCCTCGACGTCATTGATATAAATACGAAAATCATCGCGATGCGGGCCAAGTAAAGTCTGCCTTCGCCGGATATCCTCGCTGCGCCCAGCGGCATAAAGCTGCCGCAGACGTTCCACCAATACTGTTTCATTTTCTGCTTCATCTGCTGTTAGTTCAGATAACGGCGATATATATTCTAAACGCAATTCCTCCGCTCCACCGGAAAGCTCACCATGAATTTGACGGCTGATCATATTTAACCGCTTAATCATCTGATAACGCATTTTAACAATGACCGCGCCGTTAACTGTAAGTTGTTCCTCCCAGACGGACAGCTCATCGTCAACCGCAGTGTTTAATTCCAACTGTTTCAAAAAATTATTACGCTGCAGCAGAGCCTTTTTGTAATTGTTCAAATATAAATGATAGCCTCGGTAAAGCTGGATCATCTCACGATCGAGAAAATGCCGCCGCACCTCCGGTCCTTTTTTTACCAGCTCTAAATCCTCAGGCTGGAATACTACGGTATGCAGCAAACCGGCAATTTCGCTGATTTTGCGACAGGGCTGCTCGTCTTTTTTCCAGAAGCGTCGCCGCTGTTGGTATCCGGCGGAAAGTATATGAGCGCCATCCTTGGCGCAAAGCTCCGCTTTAAGAAAGAAAAAATCTGCATTCCAGCGCTTGATCTTATCTTCATTTTGTTCGCGAAAAGACGAGCCCAAGCTCAGATAGGCCACGGCTTCCAGCAAATTAGTTTTACCCTGCGCGTTATCGCCGCAAATGATATTCAGCCGGGGATGAAAATCCAGCCGGCATTCCCGGTAATTACGAAAATTCCGCAGCAGCAGACTGTTAAGCCGCAGCATACTCCCCGCCCCGCTTAGTTAACCAGACGCAACGGCAAAATGATATAGGTGAAACTTTCATTATCCTCTTCCGTCATAGTACCTGGAGTCAGATTACCGGAAAGTTTCATATAAATATGCTCGCTGCCGCTAACTTTTAAAAAATCCAGAATATATTTCAAATTATATCCCACCAGCAAATCATCACCCATAACCTTAGCCGGAATAACCTCCCGGATATTGCCGATATCGCTGGTGTTGGCCGTCATCACAATACCCTCAGGCACAAACTCAAGCCTTACGGTATTATTGGCATCCTTACTAAGCAGACTGGCACGCTTCAGCGAACCGTTAAAATCGTTTCTGTTCACATATATTTGATGTACCAGTTTATCATCCGCCGGAATAATTGGACGGTAATCTGGAAACTGGCCAGAAATCAGCCGTGATATGATTAAAGTATTGCCTATTTTAAAGCTGATATTACTGCGGCTCAGGCTGATGGCGACTTCTTCCTCTACTGCTGCCAGATTAGCTGCTTCCAGCATCGTCTTAGCAGGAACAATGGCCTGCTGCATGGCTTCGTTGTCAGTCTGCCAAATAGCACGGGAAAGTGTCAGGCGATGAAAATCTGTCGCCACAAAGTTAATATTTTTGCCGTCTATATCTAACATAATACCAGTTAAAATCGGCTGAATGTCATCATTTGCCGCTGCAATAGAAGTCTGACGCACTACACGCGCAAAAACGTCGCCGCGCATCGTACCGTTCATTTCTCTCTGCAAATCCGGCAACTGTGGGAACTGGTCGCTCTCAAATCCGCGCAGATTGACGGAAGAAACACCATAATTAATGTTGACATCATAATCATTAATCAGACTGATGTTGATATTATTGTCCGGCAACTGACGCACCAGGTCAATAAAACGCTTACCGTCGGCAATTACCAACCGACCCTCTTCCACCACATCAGCAGGCACTTCGCACTGCACAGCAATATCAAGGTCAGTTGCCCGAAGCGTCAGGCTGTTATTCTCAGCAATAATTAAAATACCAGCCAGAATAGGCATAGTATTTTTGGTAGAAATAGCTTTACCGATAATTTGAACGCCAAATAATAAATCTTCTTTCTGACAATTAAAATTCATAATGTTCTCCCTGCTCTCATAAAATATAGTGCGCGATTATAATTATTATTATCTGAATAGTAGTAGTAATTGTAAGTTATGTTAAAATTGGGGAAAAGTCGTTAAAAGCCTCTAATGATGCCTTATGAAGCCCTGGTAAAAAAAGGTGGAATAAAGCGGCAAAAAGGCGGTATAAATTAAACTTTTCCAACATATAATGGTGATATTACCAAATTTTTAACTGCCGTTGGGAAAAACTTTTCCTAAAATGTGGTAAAATCAGTGGAAAATTATTTTATATAATAAAATCAGTATATTTATCTTAGCATAAACAACGAGTTTTTTCAACAATATTATGTCAATAAAAAAGCGCACATATAAAGCAGATTCTTTACGAAGTACTTTCATTTATGTGCCGTTTGATGTTCAGGCGTGGCGAAAAGGCGATAATCGCCCAGATGAACAGTAGCTGGTGTCAGGCAGCATTAAGCAAAAGCAGTATCTTAACGCTATTATAGATAAACTTCAGTGCTTACCGCAAGTCTTTCAAGATAAGAAGAAGCTGAAGATGCTAAAGTACAGACCACGGATTTGCAAAGGTTCATCGATAAGGTTAAAAATGTCAACCAGCTTACTGATTTGACGCCGGCGATCTTGTATGAGTTTGTAAACAAAATCATCGTACACAAGCCTGAGCGAACCAATGGAAAACGCCATTAGCAGGTGGAGATCGTTTACAACAGCGTGAGGATTATTCGTTAACCGTCTCCTGAGCAGATGAAAGAATATTTCCAAGCGTATATCTGCCGCAGCAAAGTAAAAACGGCATAACCATAGGGGTTATGCCGTTTCAAATAAACTACTAAACTGAGTTACAGAACCACCCTGGACGATCTTTCTTGCAGAGGGTCGCTCTGAAAAGAGGGCGCTTTAATTTTCAACCTGTAATGAGCTCGGTTAGTTCTTTGATATTTTTTTGCAGGTTGATATCGGTCTGCAAATCGTTAGCAATTTTTTTTGTGCCGTGCAGTACGGTGGTGTGATCGCGTTTGCCAAAATTCTCACCAATTTCATTAAGGCTCATGTTTAGCAATGTTTGGCAAAGATACATGGCAATATGACGCGGTTTGGTGATGCTTTGGTCGCGCCGGGGTGACGCCAGATCGCTGCTTTGCAGACTGAAATAGCTGGCCACGCAATCTTTGATCAGCGCTGGAGACAGCGCCTGCTTCTTTTTGTTGGGCAGAATATCTTCCATAACCGTTTCAGTCAGTCCCAGATTAATAACCGGTGAATTATTAACGATGGCGTAATATTTCACACGATTCAGAGCGCCCTCCAGCTCACGGATATTTGATGGAATATTGGATGCGATATAAGCAATGGAATCCTCGGTTATTTTAAGATTTTCAATGCCTGCTTTATATTGCAGAATAGCAATACGAGTCTCCAAATCTGGCGGCTGAATATCAGTTATAAGGCCGCCTTCAAAACGGGAACGCAGCCTTTCCTCCAGCGTAGCGATGTCTTTCGGATGCCGGTCGGAGCTGATGACAATCTGCTTGCCCTGCTCATAAAGCGCATTAAATGTATGGAAAAATTCTTCCTGTGTACCTTCTTTACCAGTCAAAAATTGAATATCATCAACCAGGAAGATATCGGCCGTGCGGTAACGCGATTTAAATTTATGCGCAGAACCCTGCCGTACCGAAGTAATAAATTCGTTAGTGAATGTCTCGGTGGATATATATAATATGTTGGTATTGGGACGCAAATGCAGTACACGATGACCAATAGCGTGCATCAGATGAGTTTTGCCGAGACCGGAGCCGCCGTAGATAAACAGCGGGTTATAATTTTTGGCGGGGCGGTCGGCCACTGCTAATGCCGCCGCATGAGCAAAACGGTTGCTGCTGCCAACCACAAAACTTTCAAAAGTATAGCGTGGATTAAAACGGTTCGGATTAGGATTTGGCTGAGTATTTTTTATATAAAGCGTCTGGCGGTTAGACATACCGACGCTTTCTGCCGGGGCAGAATTTGTTCTATGCTCGTCCGCTATGTAAATAATATCGAGATTTTCGTCAGCTACTTTGTTGGCGCTTTCCTGCAAGATTTGAGAATAATGCGTTTCCATCCAGGCCGCCTGTTCCTCTGAATAAACGCGAAGATACAGGGTAGACTGTTTTTTCTCCACTTCCAGTACATTTTTAAACCAGCGTGTAATGGTCTCCTCACTTAAATGATTGGCCAGTTCCTGTAAAACCTCCGGCCAAAGTTCGTATTTCATAAAATATCACCTGAAAATATCAACAAAAATTGGGGATAGAATAATGGATTTCACGTCGAAACCTCACGAAAATTCCAGCCTGATTTTATAATAACAAAAATTATCCACTTTTACAAGCAGTTTTGGTGGAAAAGTTGAGACATTTCCGGACATCTTTTTTTCCCTGATATCTTGACAAATCTTTAATTTTTTATTATGATATAATTTACCTGTTATATGACCAGTTTTCAATGAACAGGCAGGGCGCAAGCATAAACGCCCAATTTTCAATCATCAAAAAAGAGCGTTAATTCAGAATGGAGGTATGATGATGAAGAGAACTTATCAACCGAAGCGCCGCGTTCACAAGAGAGTTCACGGCTTTCTGGCTCGTATGAGCAGCAAGGACGGCCGCAAGGTGCTGGCTCGCCGCCGTGCTAAGGGCCGCAAGGTTTTGTCTGCCTAATTCAGTGATAGAAGAAATTTTATGTTAAAGCAGGCGAACCGTTTAAGAAGAAGGCAGGATTTTCGCCGCATATATCAACGGGGCAAGGCATTAAAATGCCATGCTTTTGTACTGTATTTTCGCCCTGCCGCTAAGGGAGCTGTGCGGATTGGTTTTTCCGTTTCGAAGAAACTGGGAAAAGCGGTGGAGCGCAACCGGGTACGGCGAAAGCTTCGTGAAGCTGTGCGTTTGGAACTGGCTGCATTGCCGTCTGGCTATGATTATGTGCTGATTGCCCGGCTGGGCGCGAAAGATGAAACTGTGGAAAGCTTTCGCCGCCAGATAAATAAGCTTTTAAAAGGCGCCGGCATTAGCCCGAGGTAGATCGCAGATTTTTGGGAGGTCAGCTATGCGTAAGCTGTTTATTTTGTTAATACGCTTTTATCAGCTGGCTATTTCGCCGTATTTAGGTTCCTGCTGCCGCTATACTCCCACCTGTTCATCCTATGCTATTGAGGCCATTACCAAATACGGCGTGTTAAAGGGCGGGCTGATGGCTGCAAAGCGAATTTCCCGCTGCCACCCCTGGCATGAGGGAGGCTATGATCCGGTAAAGTAGACATAACCGCCTGGCGGTTAAGAAAGAGGAAACATATTTAATGTTAACAGATTTTGTTGCCGGCTGTCTGGAGGCTATATTTCAGATCAGCCAGAGCTTAGGGTTTCCCAGCTACGCGCTGGCGATTGTGGTTATTGCTGTGATTATCCGCGTATTGCTGATGCCGCTGAACCTGAACCAGTTGCGTTCCACTATTGCTATGCAGCAAATCCAGCCAGAGCTGCAGGAAATTCAAACTAAATATGCCAGTAACCCGGAAGTCATGAACCAAAAGACGATGGAGCTTTACAAGGATTATGATATTAATCCGTTGTCCGGATGTTTGCCCATGCTGATTCAGTTCCCGATTATGATCGGCCTTTATCAGGGCTTGCGCGCTTTTGTGCCACAGCATCCGGAATATTATAATTTCTTTTGGATTTCTGATTTAAATGATATTGATACTACCTATATAATGGTGGTTCTGGTTGGCGTTAGTACATTCCTGCAAAGCTATATTATTACAGGCAAACCGACGCAGCCCATGCAGAAATATATGCTGTTCGCCATGCCTTTGATGATGGCGTGGATGGCTGCAAAATTCCCGGCTTTTCTGTGCATTTACTGGTTAACCATTACCGTGGTAGGCATTTTGCAGCAGCTGCTGATCACAAAACCGGTGAAAGCAAAAATGCAGGAACGTCAGGCTGAGCTGATGGAGGAGAAACGCAGAAAGCTGGAAGAACGCAAGAACGCCAAGGGAAAAAATAACGCTCGTAAGGCAGAGCGTACAACTAAGCCCAAGGAAGATAATACGGCGGAGGAAACGGTTGCCGTGGGCGGAGATACGCCAAAAAAACGCCGCCGCCGTAGAAGATAAGTTTATAGAAGGAAGTCAAAACCATCTGACAGAAGCAGAATTTTGCCAGCATGGTTTGAGGAGGACGAAAAAAAATGGTAGTAGTGGAGAAATCGGCGAAAACTGTGGAACAGGCCGTGGAGCTGGCGCTGCAGGAGCTGGGCGTTAAACGCGACGCGGTTGAGGTTGAAGTGCTCGATCCCGGTGCAAAAGGTGTTTTAGGTCTTTTTGGCGGTAAGGATGCACAGGTTCGCGTAACATATAACGATAACGATCCTGGCCGGGACGCCATCAAATTTTTGCAGCCCATTTTCGCCAATCTGCACGTATCCGCCACCCACACAGTGGAGGAGCGCGAGGGCATTGTCTGGATTACGTTTCATGGCAAGGGTCTGGGCGCAATCATCGGTCGCCGTGGCGAAACACTGGACGCTCTGCAATATCTGACCAATCTGGCTGTGAATCGCCAGTTTGAAGAAAAGACCCGCATCGTACTGGACGTGGAGGGTTACCGGGCAGAGCGTGAAAAAATGTTGGCCAACCTGGCACGCAAAATGGCAGACAAAGCCCGCCGTTCTGATCGTGACGTTATTCTAGAGCCGATGAGCCCGCATGAGCGGCGCATTATCCACATTGCGTTACAGGACGCAGAGGGTGTGAAAACTGTCAGCGTGGGTGAGGAACCGTACCGTAAGGTTATCATAAAACGTGTGCATGACAAAGCGCCTTACATTGATGCTGAATAATAAAAATAAACCGTCCACTTCCGGGCGGTTTTTTCATATGAGGAGTTTTATTTATGTTAGGACAAACTATTGCCGCCATTGCCACCCCACCTGGCGTAGGAGGTATCGGCATTATTCGTATTAGCGGAGGAGAGGCGCTTTCTGTATTGCAGCGGGTGTTTCGTCCTGCTGCCGCTGGTGATGAGTCTGTTTTTACGCCGCGCCGGCTGTATCTGGGGCGGGTGCAGAATGCAGCAGATGAATCACTGGATCAGGCATTGGCTGTCTATATGCCTGCTCCCCATTCCTATACGGGCGAGGATGTAGCAGAAATTCAATGTCACGGCGGCTATGTCGTTTGCCGGGAGGTTTTAGCAGCGGTGCTGGCGGCGGGCGCGGTTCCGGCAGAGCCAGGCGAGTTCACCGCGCGGGCGTTTATTAACGGCAAAATGTCGTTAGATCAGGCGGAGGCCGTTATAGACCTGATCGAGGCTAAAAGCGCCGAAGCGCTGAAAATCTCTGAGCGACAGCTGGACGGCAGTTTGCAGCGAAAAATTGCCGCACTTGCCGATCAGCTGCTCTCTCTGCTGGCTGAACTGGAACTGTTGATTGATTACCCAGATGAAGCAACGGAGCCACCGGCAGAGCGTTTGGCCTCAGAACTTAATGCGGCGTGCGATACTGTCCGTCGGCTTATGGCGCAGGCACGGGAGGGGCGGCTATACCGTGAGGGGGCGCTTACGGCTATTGTTGGTCCGGCCAACGCGGGCAAATCCACCTTGCTAAACGCTCTTTTAGAGGAAGAACGTTCTATTGTCACTCCGATCCCCGGCACGACGCGCGATACGGTGGAGGAATATTATGTGCTTGGCGGTTTGCCGCTGAAATTGGTGGATACAGCAGGTATCCGTGATACGGAGGATCCGGTGGAACAGGCAGGCATTGCGCGCAGCAAAAGGGCAATGGCTATGGCGGATCTGATATTAGTGGTTTTGGACGCGGCGGCGCCGTTAGATGCTTTCTGGCGCGGGGTGATTGCCGAAAACGCGGCACGTCCATTATTTTTACTGTTGAATAAATGCGATACGGCCAGGCACGAAACACTTGCGGCAGAGCTTGCCGTTCTGGCGCCGGGGGTGCAGGTGCTGCCGATTTCTGCTAAGTCGGGTAAGGGACTTCACACATTGAAGGAAGCAGTACGGGAAATGTTGTTAACCTCTGGCGATGATGAGCCGCTTTCGGGCTTGATTAATGAGCGACAGCGAGCGGCTTTGCTTCAGGCGGAAGAAGCATTGTCGCAGGCGGCGGCAGGGCTTGAGCTTTGCTTTGACGCAGAGATTTTAAGCGTTGATTTGCAGACGGCGTGGCAGGCATTGGCCGAAATCAGCGGACAGGCGGTGGCGGACGATATCATCGAACGTGTATTCTCGCGCTTCTGTTTGGGAAAATAAGCTAAATTCTGTCAAATATAGCTAAATTCAGCAAAAATTTAACAAAACGCAGGTGTTTATACCTGCGTTTTTCTCATAAAGCGGCGGCTTGACGGCGGTCAAACTATCATATATAATAGATAAATCAGAACAAGGGTGTTTCACAGAATTGTTTCACGTGAAACATCGCAGAAAGGAGGGACAGCCATGTCTGGTTTATCCGAGAAAAACGATGCTGATATCTTCCTTGCGGGGGAATATGACGTGGTGGTGGTGGGAGCTGGTCATGCGGGCTGCGAGGCAGCGCTGGCAGCAGCGCGGCTTGGTGTTTCCACACTGCTGGTGACGCTCTCTATGGATAGTGTGGCAATGGCTCCCTGCAATCCCTCCATCGGCGGTCCAGCCAAGGGTGTAATTGTGCGCGAGATAGACGCAATGGGCGGCGCAATGGCTAAGATAACCGATCAGACGCAGATCCAGATCAGGCTGCTGAATACCAGCAAAGGCGCGGCGGTACAGGCTCTACGTGCACAAATTGATAAAAAGGCGTATCAGCGTGCCATGTTAGCCTATCTGCAAGCCCAGGCGGGGCTGGATCTCAAGCAGGGCGAAGTGACCGATATTATTACTAAGGACGGCGCAGTGGCGGCGGTTCGTTTACGCACTGGAGCGGTTTATAACTGCCGGCGTCTGGTTCTGACCAGCGGCACTTATCTTAAAGGAAACGTCATTATGGGGAGCTGCGCTTATCCTTCGGGACCTGCGGGATACCCTCCGGCTTCTTATCTTTCGGATAGCCTTACGTCGTTGGGGCTGAAGTTGGGGCGCTTCAAAACCGGTACTCCGGCGCGGGTGAATCGCAATACATTGGATTTCAGTCGTATGAGCGAGCAAAAAGGCGATGGTAGCGGCCTGCATTTTTCCTTTACGCCACCCGAAGTAGAACGTCCCAACATTAGCTGCTGGCTGACCTATACTAACGCGGCTACGCACAAGGTTATTTTAGATAATATGCACCGCTGTCCGCTCTATTCCGGCTTGATCAAGGGTGTGGGGCCGCGTTATTGTCCCTCGATTGAGGATAAACTGCGGCGTTTTCCCAACAACCCACATCATCAACTGTTTTTGGAGCCGGAGGGGCTGGATACTAATGAATATTATGTGCAGGGAATGTCTACTAGCCTGCCGGAAGACGTGCAGTACGCTTTTATGCGCACCATAACGGGTCTGGAAAATGTTAAGATTATTCGCCCGGCCTATGCTATAGAATATGATTTCATTTATCCGACTCAGCTTAGGCGTACGCTGGAGGTAAAAACCGTGCCAGGGCTTTACACGGCGGGGCAAATCAACGGCACTTCTGGCTATGAGGAGGCGGCGGGACAGGGACTTTATGCCGGGGCTAATGCAGCGCTATCCCTCTTGGGGCGGCCGCCGTTGTTGTTATCGCGTGATGAGGCATATCTGGGTGTATTGATTGACGATTTAGTGACGAAAGGTGTGACTGAACCGTATCGTATGTTTACTTCGCTGGCCGAATACCGGTTGCTGCTGCGCAACGATAATGCTGATCAGCGTTTATTAGAGAAAGCATATCGCCTTGGTTTGACTGATGCAGCGGCGTATGATTGCCTACAAACGAAAATGTCGCAGGTTGTAGAAGAAAAAGCCTTTTTACAGCGTGCGACGTTACATGGCGATGATCCTGACTTGCAGGAACTGCTGTCGGCGCGACAAATGCCGGAGCTTGTCGGGGGTATACGTGCCTGGGAATTGTTACGCCGTCCTGGTATCACATATGCGGATGTTTGCGCGCTTTTGAAACGTAACCCTGCGTCACCAGAGGTGGCCGAACAGCTGGATATTGAAACAAAATATTCCGGTTATATTGCCAAGCAACAGGTGCAGGTGAATCGCTTTAAACAGCTGGAGGAGAAACCTTTGCCGGAGGACGCCGATTATCTGCACATTGAGGGGCTGAGTTTGGAATCCCGCCAGAAGCTGGATGCTGTGCGTCCCGATAATCTGGGGCAGGCAGGGCGTATAACTGGAGTTTCTCCGGCAGATATTGCAGTTTTGCTGATTTGGCTGCGCCAGAAGCAGGAAGTTGCTGCTAAAAAAGAGAATAGTAAGTAAAACATATAGTAAAATAATGTGTTTCACGTGAAACATCGCAAACGGAGAGAACAATGTTTGATTTTTTGAAGAAGAAACGTGAGGAGACTAACATTTCGCAGAAGCTGACTTATGGCGAATATCGCGGCATTGAGCAGGAAGAGAAAGTTTCGCTTGACGGTGTGCCGCTGGACAGGGAGCTTTTTGCTAAAACGGTACAAAAGTACGCGCCTATGACTGGTGTAGAAGTGGACGAAGAAATGCTGGAGTTGCTGACGGACTATTACGAAATGGTGGTGCGTAGCAATGCTAACGTAAACCTGACGGCTATTACCGAGGCCAGTGAGTTTGCGATAAAACATGTAATCGATAGCCTGATGCTGGCGCAGTTTATCTCGCCCAGCCGCAAGAAGCAGCTGATGGATGTGGGCACTGGCGCGGGTCTTCCAACTATTCCGTTGGCAATAACCCATCCGTATAATCTTTTTGCTGTAATTGAGGCGCAGAACAAGCGTTATGAGTTTGTAAAATTTGCCTGCAAGGGGCTGAATATCAGCAATATCGCCATTAATCGCTATCGGGCGGAAGAAGCGGCGCATCGGGCGATATATCGCGAGCAATTCGATTTTACGACGGCTCGGGCGGTGGCTCCGCTGAATGTGCTGACGGAATACTGCATGGGCATGGTAAAGATGGGCGGTCTGTTTTTGGCGATGAAAGGCGCCAACTATCAGGAGGAACTGGATGGCGCGGAAAATGCCATATTTCAGATGGGCGGCCGATTTGAAGATGTTCGCACTTATACGTTGCCCAGCGGCGAGGAGCGCGCGATCATCATAATTAAAAAAGTGGTGCCTTGCCGGCGAGACGTGCCCAGACGTAGCGCTGCAATTAAGAAAAACCCGTTTTAAAGTGCTTTCGATGATTTCCAACGGGGAATGAGGGGATTTTTATGGGACAGATCATTGCCGTGACCAATCAAAAGGGCGGTGTTGCCAAAACAACGACGGTTATCAATCTGGCGGACGCACTGGTTCGGGCAGGCAAACGGGTACTGGTGGTTGACCTTGATCCACAGGGCAACGCTACCAGCGGTCTGGGCATTAACCGGCGGGAATTGACCAGCAGTGTGTATCAGCTGCTGATCAACGGCGACAAGGCCGAAGATATTATTCTGCCAACCAAGTTCGGTGAGCTTTACGTGTTGCCTGCGGATATTGATTTGGCGGGCGCGGAGCTGGAACTGGCTCCGCTGGAAGCGAGAGAGCGGCGTTTGTTGCTGGGGCTGCAATACGTCGCGCCGGCGTTCGATTATCTACTGATTGATTGTCCTCCTTCGTTGGGTCTCTTAACATTGAACGCACTCACTGCTTCCGAAAGTATAATTATACCAGTGCAGGCGGAGTATTACGCGCTGGAGGGTTTGCAACAGCTTTTTGCCACGTTTATGAAAGTGCGGCAGAGTATGAACCCTAAGCTCGCAATTCTTGGCGTGCTGCTGACGATGTATGACGCGCGTGTTAATTTGGCGGCAGAGGTGGTTGATCAGGTAAAACAGCACTTCGGCGACTTGGTGTTCGGCGTTGTGATACCGCGCAATGTACGTCTTTCCGAAGCTCCCAGCCATGGTATGCCCATCAGCTATTATGATCCGAAAAGTAAGGGTGCGGCTACTTATCGCCTGCTGGCGGAGCAGGTCATCGAGCGCACAGAATGATAATTTATCATAAAATACAGTATATATATGCAAAGGGAGTGGGGCAAAATGGTCAAGAAAGGACTGGGCAGCGGTGTTGACGCGCTGTTCGGCAGTATGTCAGCACCGCTGGCGCAGATGCAGGAGCAGTCGGGCGATCGTGTGCTGGAACTGAAGCTCACGGATATTGCCGCCAATCCAGGTCAGCCGCGCCGCAGCTTTGAGCAGGGTAAGCTGAATGAACTGGCTGCCAGTATCCGGGAGCAAGGTGTTTTGCAGCCGATCTTGGTGCGTCCGGCAGGTCAGTCAGGCAAATATGAGATTGTGGCTGGTGAGAGACGTTACCGTGCGGCCAGATTGGCTGGACTTTCAACCATCCCGGCTATCGTAAAAGAACTGGAAGATAAAACGACGCTGGAAATTGCCCTGATCGAGAATATTCAGCGGCAGGAACTTAACCCGCTGGAGGAGGCTGCCTCATACCGAGATTTGCTGGATAATTATGGTTATACGCAGGCGGCGCTTGCTACACGTCTTGGTAAATCACGTGTTTATGTGGCGAACACGCTGCGTCTTTTGGGTTTGCCGTCAGAGATTCAGGCGTTGATTGCTAAAGGAGGTTTATCCGCTGGGCATGGCCGGGCATTGCTGATGGCAGAGGATAAGGCTGACCAGCTGCTGCTGGCCGAGTATGCCAAAGAGCAGGGACTTTCCGTCCGCCAGACAGAGGATTTGGCTAAAAACCCAGCCGCTCTGCACCGTGCCACCGCTGGGCGCACTGTGAAGCTGACGTCTTCCAAGCCGGTCGATAAGCCGCAGGATCTGCTGCTGACTGCCGTGGGTGAGAAGCTGCGGGAGCGCCTGCAAACCAAGGTGAGCGTTAAGCAGCTGGGCAAGCGTCATGGACGTATCACGTTGGAATATTACAGTGACGAGGAATTGGAACGTTTGCTGGATATGTTACTGCCGGGTGTGACTTTTTGAGGCAGAATCTTTAATGATAGGAGAGGGAATATGGCGAAGTTTGCCGGTCTGATTTTTGATTTGGACGGAACGCTTTCCGACAGCGTGCCGATGATATTAAAAAGTTCGGAATCTACCCATGCTAAAATGGGTATTCCGTGGGATGCGGCGGCGGTTGCACGTTTTATCGGCCGTCCACTGTATGAAACCGGGGTGTATTTTGCGCCTGACCGCGTGGATGAGTATATCGAGACGTTTCGTGAGTTCAATATGGTCTATCTGCCCAAGATGATTAAACCGTTCCCTGGCGTGGTGAGCTTGCTGGCCAAATTGCAGGACAGCGGCATGGAGCTGGCTATTGTCACCTCGCGTTTGCAATGGGGGGCGGATTGGTCAGCCGAGATTCTGGGGATACAGAGCTATTTTACTGCCATTATGGGGGTAGAGGCCAGTGACAAGCACAAGCCTGATCCGGAGCCGGCTCTATTGGCGCTTGACAAACTGGGCGTTGCGCCTGCGGAGGCTGCTTTTATTGGCGATGCAGCGGTGGATATCGCCTGTGGTAAGGCGGCGGGCATGACGACCATCGGCGTTAGCTGGGGTGTTGGCGGTACGGCGCTGCAAGAGGACGCGAAGCCGGATTACTTTGTTAATTCTGTTAATGAGTTGGGGCGTTTATTGCTGTTATAAATAAGAATAAAAATTTTACCGTAATAAGGTTACAATGCGGAGCAAAATATGATATATTGCATAAAATAAAATGGAAGAAAAACAAGGAGGAAGAAATTATGTTAGACGCTAAATTTGTGGCCGCCAATCCGGAGCTGGTGGTGGAGAAGCTGAAAAAGCGTAATATCAACGTTGATTTGACCCGCTTTTTGCAGGCCGAGGCTACGCGTAAAGAATCGCTGGCCGAGGTTGAGGTGATGAAAGCTGAAAAGAACGCTGTTTCCAAGGAGATCGGTCTGCTGAAGAAAAACGGGCAGGATGCAACCGAAATTATGGAAAAAATGCGCGAGCTGGGCGATAAAATCACCGCGTTGGATGCAAAGGTGAAAGAAGCGGAAGAGACGGTTCGCACCGAGCTGTTATCAATTCCGAACATTCCGCATGAATCGGTGCCGTTTGGTAATTCCGACGCGGATAATCCGGTGCAGCGTCGTTGGGGTGAGCTGCCGCAGATCGAAAACCCCAAACCGCACTGGGAGGTTGCCACCGACTTGGGTATACTGGATTTCGAGCGCGCGGCCAAAATTTCCGGCGCCCGTTTTACAGTGTATCGTGGTTTGGGCGCGCGTCTGGAACGCGCCGTCTATAATTTCTTCCTGAACACACACACCTCTAAAACCTATGTAGAGATTTTCCCTCCCTACATGGTGAACAGCAAAGCGATGACGGGCACAGGCCAGCTGCCGAAGTTTGCTGAGGATATGTTTCATATTGAAGGTACTGATTATTATCTGATCCCTACGGCGGAAGTGCCGGTGACCAATCTATATGACGATGAGATTTTGGAAGGTGACCAGCTGCCGATCCATCACTGTGCGTATTCCGCCTGTTTCCGTGCTGAGGCCGGCTCTGCCGGGCGTGATACCCGCGGCATTATCCGCCAGCATCAGTTCAATAAGGTAGAACTGGTGAAATTCGTAAAGCCAGAAACCAGCTATGACGAATTGGAGGGGCTGACGCATGACGCTGAGGTGCTGCTACAGATGCTTGGTATGCCGTATCAGGTGGTGACGCTGTGTGGCGGCGATTTGGGCTTCTCCTCTGCCAAAACTTATGATATCGAGGTTTATATGGCTGGCGCGGGTGTTTACCGCGAGATTTCGTCCTGTTCCAACTTTGAAGATTATCAGGCGCGCCGCGCCAATATCCGCTTCCGCCGCGACGCTAAGAGCCGTCCGGAATATGTGCATACGTTAAACGGCTCTGGTCTTGCTGTGGGGCGTACTGTGGCCGCAATTCTGGAGAATTTCCAGCAGCCGGACGGCAGTGTGAAAATCCCTGATGTTTTAGTGCATTATATGGGCGGCGTGGAATATATTACCAAGGAGAACGCGTCCGGACGTACTAAATAAGGAGGAATAATGAGCATCAACAGTATTCTTTGCCGTGATTTGGGGTTGAAATATCCGATTTTTCAGGGCGGCATGGCCTACATTACCACTGGGGTGATGGCTGCAGCCAGCAGCAACGCGGGCGGCTTGGGGCTGATATGCAGCAGCGGCCTAACTGCTCAGCAGGTGGCGGATGAAATTACAGCAGCCAAACGTTTGACTGATAAGCCTTTCGGCGTGAATTTAATGTTGCAAAGCCCGGAAATTGAGCAGATTTTGCAGATCGTGATTGATACCAAAATTCCGGTGGTGACGACGGGGGCAGGCGACCCAACGCCGTTCATGCCAGCGCTGCACGAAGCTGGAATAAAGGTGATACCCGTTATCCCGCACGTTAAGGCAGCGGTGAAAGCGGCCAAGGCGGGCGCTTATGCCGTGGTGGCCGAGGGCACGGAATCCGGCGGTCATGTTGGTGACATGACGACGCTGGCGTTGGTGCCGCAGGTTTTGGCGGCGGTGGATATCCCAGTGCTGGCGGCTGGGGGCATTGCCGATGGCAAATCTCTGGCGGCTATGCTGTTGCTGGGCGCGGCGGGGGTACAGATCGGCACACTGTTCATGGTGGCCGATGAATGCCCGATTGATAATGCCTTCAAACAGCAGATTTTGCAGGCGGCGGATACTGATACTATCGTTACCGGGCGAGGTACGCCGCACGTGGTGCGGTCGCTGAAAAATTCTATGTCTTTGAAATACGCTGAGCTGGAAAAGCAGCCAGGCACGCAGGCAGAACGAGATAAGCTGGCTGATAAAGCGTTGCTTAAAGCAGTGCGCGGCGATATGGACGGCGGCTGCCTGATGGCCGGGCAGATCTCCGGCCTGATCAAGCATGGCGGCAGCATCGCTTCTATCATGCAGCAGCTGATGAACGAGGCCGAAGCGGCTTTGGCTGGCGCAAACAAGCTGCTTGATTAAAAAAATTACAAAAAACTAAGCCCCCTAAAACCAGGGGGCTTAGTTTTTTCAACTGTATTTAACTGCGAATAATTGAGCGGAGGAAGTTTTGCAGGCGCTCACTCTGTGGATTTTCAAAAATCTGCCGGGGGTTGCCCTGCTCCATAATACGCCCTTCTGCCATAAATATGACGCGGTCGGCTACCTCGCGGGCAAAGCCCATTTCGTGCGTTACCACCAGCATGGTCATCTGCTCCTCAGCCAGCTTTTTCATCACGGACAGCACTTCACCGGTGATCTCCGGGTCGAGCGCGGAGGTCGGCTCGTCAAACAGCATGACGGCCGGGTTCATTGCGAGACCTCGCGCAATAGCCACGCGCTGCTTCTGCCCGCCTGAAAGCTGCGAGGGATAGGCGTCTGCTTTGTCGGCCAGCCCCACCAATTCCAGCAGCCGCCGCGCTTCGGCTTCGGCCTGCGCCTTAGACTGCTTCTTCACTTTGATGGGCGCGTAGGTGATATTTTTCAGACAGGTCATGTGCGGGAACAGGTTGAAATGCTGAAAAATCATGCCGATCTCACCGCAAATCTGCCGAATCTCTTTATCCGATACGTACTCCGCCCGGTCATGCGGCGTGGTTACCAGCGTTTGGCCGTTGATGATAATTTCACCGCTGCTGATCTTTTCCAGGTTGTTGATAGAACGCAGCAGGGTGCTTTTGCCGCTGCCGGAGGGGCCGATAATAGCCACTGTTTCGCCGCGGTATACGCTCAAAGACACGTCGGATAGCGCCGTCAAATCGCCGAAGCGCTTGGTGACGTTTTGAACTTTGATGATCGCCAGGTTGTCAGTCATGGCCAGCCCCTCCTCAGTCAGCGCGTGTCTCGTGGCGTGAGAAACGAGTCTCAAGGTGATAAGAATATTTTGTCAGCACGAAGTTTAAAATCAGATAAATTACAGCGGCAATCAGAAACGCTATGGTGCTGCTGTCTCGGTTAACTGCCCCGCGGGAGTTTTTCATCAAATCGGCCACGCCGATAACCGAGACCAGCGCGGTATCTTTCACCAGCGTTATCATCTCGTTGGTAATGGCGGGCAGCACCCGCTTCACCGTTTGCGGGATAATGATCCCGAACATCGTCTGCGCCCGGCTGAGGCCGAGACATGTGGCCGCCTCATATTGCCCGCGCTCGATCGAGCCGATACCGCCGCGGTAAATCTCGGAAAGATAGGCGGCGTAATTCATTATAAACGTAATGATGGCTGCCGGTAGCGCGTCCAACCGTATGTTGAAGTATATTGGCAACATGAAGTAGATGAAAAATATTTGCAGCATCAACGGTGTGCCGCGGAAGATGAACACGTATAAGCGGCAAAGCCAGCGCACTGGCCAAATTCGGCTGTCGCTGCCCAGTGCCAGCGGCAGACCCAGCGGAATTGAGAAAACCAGCGTCATAAAAAACACCAAAACGGTGATTTTAGTGCCCTCCAGCAAGGAGGGAAGAATTGTAAGAATGTAATCCATAATCAAACCCTATGCAGGCAACAATGCGGCAAGGGTTTGGCCTTGCCGCATGTTAAACGGTTTTGTTCTGCAAAGCTTATTCGTAATCTTCCAAAATCACGATGTTGGTACCAAACCACTTGTTGGAGATTTCCTCTGCGGTGCCGTTATCAATCAGCGCCTGAATGGCTTCGCTGATTTTGTCGGCCAGATCAGTCTCACCCTTGCGGCAGCCGATAGCGTAGAAGTCGTCGCCAAAGTTAAAATCGCAAACTTTCATTTCGCCGCCCATGTTGGCGTTTTTGTACTCGCCCAAAACCTGGTCAACCACGATGGCTTGCACACGCCCTCCCTGCATGGCCAGGATAGCTTCGTCATAGGTGGGGAACTCAGTTACGTTGTCCTTAAAGGTTTCCCAAGCTTCATTAGCTTGCATAGCTTCCAGTGCGGCGCTGTCGGCCTGCGTGGCCATGGTCACATTCGCCAAGTCCTCAACCGAGGTGATGGCCAGATCTGCATCCATCGTCATGATGATAATTTTGTTATTCAGATACTTTTTGGTCAAGGCCATGCTCTCCTGACGTTCCGGCGTGGCCGACATACCATTCCATATGCAGTCGATGTTCTTGCTGGAAAGCTCCATATCCTTGGCGGCCCAGTCAATCGGCTGGAAAGTAACGGCAACGCCCAGCTGCTCGCCCACAGCGTTGGCCAGGTCGATATCAAAGCCTACCAGATTGCCTTGTTCATCGCGGAATCCCATTGGTGCAAACGTGTCATCCAGACCAATCACCAGCTCGCCCTTATCAGCAATGTACTGCCAGCTGGTATCAGCGGATTGTTGATCATCACCGCCGCAGCCTGCCATCATACTCAGTGTCAGCAACAGGCAGCTTAAAAGCAACAAAAGTTTTTTCATAATTCTTTCCCTCTTTTTCCATTGTTTTTATGGCATCAAACTACGACCGGGCGGCCATGGTTTAATGCTTTATCATGCTAAAGTGATGATAGCATAAATACTGCCTGATGTCAAGCTTTTTTACAAAAATTTTCAAAAATAATGATTGCAAAAGGCGGAAATCTATGCTATAATATATAGGCTTAACGAGGTGTGGCTCAGTTTGGTAGAGCGCTGCGTTCGGGACGCAGAGGCCGCAGGTTCGAATCCTGTCACCTCGACCAATATAACGGGGCGCACCGTAAGGTGTGCCCTTCTTTTTATTTTATGCGGCAATTTGCTGGGAGGATAGTTTATGTTGGCTGATTTCATCAAAGCAACAGGGCGCGGCGTGGCGCTGTGCCTGCTGATAGCGCTGCCCTGCTGGTTGTTGGGCAAGGCGTTCCCCATTGTGGGCGGTCCTGTGTTCGCCATTTTGGCAGGTATGCTTATAACCTTTTTATTGCCGGATAAAAGCCGTCTGCAAAAAGGTATCACGTTTACATCTAAAAAAATTCTGCAATATGCGGTCATTTTGCTGGGCTTTGGCCTGAATTTGTCGGAGATTGCCAAAGTGGGCGCACAGTCGCTGCCCATCATCGTTTCAACGATTGCCACTGCTCTGTTGATTGCCTATTTCGTTTCGCGCCGGCTGCAAATGCCGGACAATGTGGCGACGCTGATCGGCGTGGGATCTTCGATCTGCGGCGGTTCAGCCATTGCTGCGGCAGCTCCGGTCGTGGGGGCGAACGATGAGGAAATTGCACAGTCGATATCCGTCATTTTCCTGTTCAATGTACTGGCGGCTCTGATATTCCCATCTCTGGGCATGGCGTTGGGGCTTTCCACCGACGGTTTTGGACTTTTTGCGGGTACGGCGGTCAATGATACCTCGTCGGTCACGGCGGCGGCGGCAGCGTGGGACGGCCTGCATACCGGCGCCAATGCGCTGGATACCGCTACTATTGTGAAGCTGACGCGCACATTGGCAATCATACCTATTGTGCTGGGGCTTGCGTTTCTGCGCGGCAAAAAAGAGGGAGTCAGTGGCGGCAGCGTTAACTTTCAGCAGATATTCCCAATGTTTATTATGTATTTCGTGCTGGCCAGCTGCGTCACCACTGTTTGTTCGCTGCTGGGGGTGCCAATGGCTGTGTTTGCGCCGTTCAAGTCACTCTCTAAATTTTTCATTATTATGGCGATGGCGGCTATTGGACTTAACACCAACATTGTCAAGCTGGTGAAGAACGGTGGTAAACCGATTTTGCTTGGCGCGTGCTGTTGGATGGGAATCACGGCGGTCAGCCTGATGATGCAGCATATTCTGGGGATATGGTGGAAAAAAAGAAGACGCTTGGTCTTCCATGTGAGGAAGGCGTCTTCAAGGCTTTGCAGCTGAAATATTTATTGTTGTAATTAGTGACGTAACCTTTTTGGTTATGTTGTTTTTGCTGCTCTTGCAGTTTTCCTGCATATGCTCTTTTCTGATTATGCGGCGACGGTTTTTGGCGGAATTGAGGCGATAAACCGTTGCTGGCTTCGTGCCGATCAGCACTCCCATTGACAAAGTTTTAAATCAGCGTGATTATCATCTTTCATCGCAACGCCTTCTTGTTGGAGCAAATCATACTGTTCTGTCCAGCCGGGCACAAGCCTGCCCGAATGATTTACGACTCTGTGACAGGGGAATTTTCCGTAAAACTGCGCCATACTGAGGACTTTTCCGACAAGCCTTGCGTTTCTGTCTCTGCCGATAAGCCTTGCAATCTGACCGTATGTAGCGACTTTTCCCTCGGGTATTTCTTCTACCACGGATAGAACTTCGTAAATTAAATCTTCGTTTAAAACCATTTTCATCTTTATAATGCTGTTTTCTTAGCCGGTATGAATAAATTATCCATATTAAAGCTTTCTGATTTAAGGAATGCCGCTTTAATACTTATATCTCCTGCATAGCCTGTTAAGCTGTCGTTTGTGCCGGCAACTCTATGACAGGGCACGGTAACAGATATTTCATTGCGGCCGGCTGCGCCGCCAATGGCCTTTGCAGATATTCGCTTTAAGTCTCTTTCTTCCGCGAGTTGCTTTGCGATTTCATCATAAGTAGTGGTTTTACCATAATAGATTTCCATAAGATAGCTTGCCAGAGATGCCGATATCGGATATAGGCAACTAATTAGCAGACTATCAACGGCGTTTGTATATCTGCCTGCACGCTTATTGTTCGGGCACCACGCAGACAGCCTCCAGCGGCTCCGGCATGATGTTTTTTACGCTGTGGCTGGAGCCTTTGGGGCAGTAGTGGCACTCGCCGGCGCGGACAATCTCCTCCCGTCCATCGATTAGGCAGTTAGCCTGGCCGGATAGCACGTAAACCACTTCGCAGTTTGTGGTGTGGGTATGCTGGCCGATAGAGCAGCCCTGTTGGATGGTGGCGCGCATGATACGCACCTTATCGTCTTTGAAAATTTTGGCCGAAACCACGCCGTCGCCACCGTTGAAATTTTGCAGCACAGTATCTGGCATTTCTGCAAATTTAAGCATATTATCATCTCCTGTGCGCTTATTTTAACACAAATGCCTGCCGCAAGCAAGCGGTCGGATTTTTTCGCTATTGCAAATGGCCGAAGCGTATGTTATGATATAAATGTAAGGCGGCATTGGCTGCATCAGGCTGGTGATTTTTGTTGTAGGAAGGTTTTGCAAATGACTGAGGAAAAAACTTTGACTTCGGTGGAACAGGCAGAACAGGCCGCGCGCGCCTATTTTAAGCAGGGGCTTAATTGCTCGGAGTGCGTACTGGCCGCGTTTTTTGATGTACATGGCACAACTCTCCCACGAGAGGCAATAAAGCTTTGCACGGGCTTCGGCGGCGGTATGGGTCTTACTCAGAATAACTGCGGCGCGGTGGCCGGTGCTGTGATGGCGCTTTCAACTGTGGTGGGGCGGGAAGATCCGTTTGCCAAGGAGAGCATGGAAGATCGCATTTGCGAACTGCATGAGGATATTTATCCCAAGGTTTACGCGTTGATTAAGAATATCGAAGCGGAATACGGTACTCTGATTTGCCGTGAGCTTTGCGAGCCGTTTGGTCATTTTGAGTGCAAGGAGCGCAAAAAGAACTGCATGAAGCTAATTGGCCGCTGCGCCGCACTGGCAGAGCAGCACGCGCTGATTGCGGATAAAGAAAAAGCGCAATAACTATATATTAAAAAAGGGGCGGAACACATGAAAAACTATTTCGATTTAACTGGACAGACCGCAGTCGTTACTGGGGCTTCCACGGGTTTGGGGCTGCAAATGGCAAAAGCGTTTGCCAGCCAAGGCGCCAATGTTGTGTTGTTGGCGCGCCGTTTGAATTTGCTGGAAGAGAATGCTGCGGCTATTAAACAGGAATTTGGTGTTCAGGCGCTGCCACTGGCTTGTGATATTACTGATGTGGAAAAGGTGCGCGGCGCAGTGACGGCGGTTATGTCTAAGTTTGGGCGGGTTGACATTCTGGTGAACAACGCCGGAACGGGTGCAGTTGCTCCGGCGGTGGAAATCACTGACGATCAGTTCAATAACGAGCTGAAAATCGACCTGTTCGGTACGTTTATCTGTGCGCGTGAGTTTGCCAAGGAAATGATCAAGGCGCATTACGGCCGCATTATCAACATTGCGTCGATGTACGGTTTGGTTGGTAACATGGCCGCTACCTGTGCGCCATATCACGCGGCTAAGGGCGGTGTGGTCAACCTGACGCGGGCTCTGGCTGCTGAATGGGGTAAAGAGGGTATCACCGTTAATGCTATTTGCCCCGGTTATTTCTGGACGCCGCTTACCAAGGAAACGCTGGAAACGGATTGGTTTGCCTCATATGCCAAGGGCGCTATTCCGCTGGGGCGCTATGGCAAGGAGGGTGAGCTTGATACCTGCGCTTTGTTTCTTGCTTCGCCTGCGTCCTCTTATGTCAATGGTCAGAATATCGCTGTGGACGGCGGCTATACTGCAATCTAACTAAAGTTAAAAATTTAAGCCTCCTCAAATGAGGAGGCTTTTGCTATGCCGGGATTTTCAGAGCAGAGCCATTATCTGCTCAATTTTTTCGGCAGCTTCACGGCGGCCGCATTCCAGCGCCCAGTCTGCTTTGGCCAGATCGAGGGAAGAGATATATTCTTTCATTGGGGTCAGCCGTACGTCGGCCAGGTGGGAGCTGCTGTTCTTTTTGCCCATCACATCAATCGAGCGCTGCAAAATATTGATGATGTTTTGGCGGTTAACCGGCGTCTCCTTGCCTTTCAGGGTATCTAAATCAACGGCTACTACCACTTCCGCTCCCATATCGCGTAGTATCTGACAGGGACAGTTGTCACACAGGCAGCCGTCCACATAAAGCGTATTCTGATATTCCACCGGAGCAAACACACCAGGTATAGCTGAGGAGGCATGTACCGCTCGCCAAATGGGACCGTGGTCAAATACAGTCATTTCAGCGCGATCAAGGTCGGTTGCTATAATGCGAAGCGGTGTTGGCAGATCCTCAATATTGCGCTCTTTGGTGAGCAGCCGGGCAAATTCGGCGTAATTATTGCCGCTGATCAGCCCTTTAGTGGAGGGAGAAATATTCATAATTTGCTTAAGGCTCAGATTTTCCAAAAGCGCCGCCAGAAAGCTTCCCTGATAGCCGCAGGCGTAAAGCGCACCCATCAGCGAGCCAATTGACGTGCCGGAAATGATATCGGGGCGTATACCGCGTTTATCCAGCTCCTCCATCAGGCCGATATGTGCCATGCCGCGTATACCGCCGCCGCCGAAAGCTATGCCGAGCTTTTTGCGTGTGCCCATCAAAGCTTCACCTCGCCAAAGAAGCTGACTTCTGCCGGTCCGGTCATAAACACCGAGCCGCCCTGTTCCCAGGCGATCTGCAATTCACCGCCCGCCAGCTTAACGGTGACAGGCGCTTCTGCCCGTCCAGTCAAAATGGCCGCCACGGCACAGGCGCAGGCTCCGGTGCCGCAAGCCAGCGTTTCTCCTACGCTGCGCTCCCACACGCGCATATTGATGGTATGTTTATCCTGCACCTGGGCGAATTCCACGTTGACCTTGGCCGGGAAAATCTCATGTTGTTCCAAAAGGGGGCCATAGGTCGTCACTGCAAACTGCTGAGGCGGTACGTTTAAAAAGATGACAGCATGGGGATTACCCATAGAAACAGCGGAGAAGATGAATTCCCGCCCGGAAACTTCCACAGGCTGCTCCAGTACCGTATCGCCGGGTATAGTGCAGGGAATAGTGCGGGCAGCAAACCTGGGGGCTCCCATATCCACCTGCACTAGCCCACGGGTTTCGTTTGATTCCAGTATGGCGGGGCGGATAAGCCCGGCCAGCGTAGCAATGTTCAGCTCGCTGGCGGTGCAAATGCCCTGCTGACGGGCAAATAGGGCAGCGCAGCGGCTGCCGTTGCCGCACATCTCGGCCTCTGAGCCGTCCGGTTGATAAATATGCATACGGAAGTCGTAGCCAGCCTCAGGTTCCAGTGTGATCAGTCCGTCTGCGCCGATGCCGAAATGGCGGTCACAAAGCTTTTCAGCCAGGCTGCCCCGGTCAGCGGGGAGCTGTTCGCAAAATCCGTTCACCATGATAAAATCGTTGCCACAGCCGTGCATTTTGCAGAATTTAAGATTAGAACTCATCAAAAAATCACTCCTTTTCGGCGCTTTCTCTATTATATTGAGGCGTCTTGCCGCTGGTTCGTGGGCTGGCAAACGTTTCCGCCCGGCTGATGAAATCGGCAAGTGTTATGCCAAGTCCATTGCAGAGTGCTTTTAAAGTCAATATGCCCGGGTTGCGGCTTTGTCCTGCGATAATGTTTTTTAAGGTGGAAAGCGGCACATTGCTTATCTCGGCCAGCCGCCCTAACGTTAACCCCTGCTCGCGGCAGTGGGCAAGCAGCTCGCGGCTGATAGCTTCACGAAATTCCATACTCATATCTCCGTCAATTTTGGCTGTTTGGCATTGCAGTGGCAGTGCGTTCCAGCGGGTGGGCGGCGAAAAACGCTTCGCGTGATTCGTCATCATAAACGCCGTTATCAATCAGCACGCTTTGCCATGATTCGGCGTCGGCAATATCGGCCAAAGCTTCCTCGAACAGTGCGTCTGCCTCGGCTCGGGTGATAATACAGCTGGGATAGGCGTAACCCTCCACGTCAATTTCAATAATCTCCAGATTGCGCACCAGCACGAACAGAGCCGCCGTGTTATACATCACAATTTGTTGGCAGTTGTCTTCTGTCCAGAAAGCAGCGTAGTCTTCTGGCGTTTTTTCTGAACGCTCGGTCAGTGCGTATTTGACCGTCAGTTTATCCAGCGTGATGTCGAAAGTGCTTAGAAACAGACCTGCCGGTAGCTTGTCGCGCAACAGCGAGCGAATCTTAGTTGATTCACCGATATTGATATTCTTCTGGTCAAGCAGTTCGCCGATATTGTCTTCGTTGACCATTTTCTGGCGAATTTCGTTGTTCTGCATATTGTCCTGCGGGTCGTTTATATAAGTCGGCGCGACTAATATCACTCCGCAGACGATCACCAGCAGGGTGCAAAATGCCAGCACCACTTCTTGCCGCAGTTTGCGCCGTTTTTTTGCCATGTCCGCTCCTTAGAAATACTCATAAAAATACGCCGGGCTATTCATAATTAGATTGTAACATTCCCGACCTGCCGCCGTCAAGGGGGCGCACATCGCAAACGGCAGCACCTGCCAGCCTGCGTTGGTCTCCGGCAGCAGGCGGCAAAGCGTCGGGTTATCCGGCATGATGGCAACGCACTTAGGCGTATCCTCGCGGTAATCAGCAGCAAGACGCGAGAGGATTGCCTGCCCCGCCCGGCCGCTGGTATATGCCAGCTCCCGCAGAAAAACGCCGTCCGCCGTGGTAGTGTAAAGTGCGTAAGCCAGCGGCGTCTTGTTGCGGTAAGCAATCAGTGTCATACCACGGTCAGCCATGTGGTCGGTCAGCAGCAGGCGAAAGTCCGCTTCGCTGCGCCGTGCCCGCACTGGGAAGCGCCGCAGCCATCCAGCATAAATTTGCGCCGCGTCATGCGCTGCTGCCGGCGGATTCAGATAATGCACCAGATGAAAAGCACCCTCCGGCGGCTGCAAAAAGCATTCGTTGAAGTCCAGATTGTACCGCCGCAAATACGCGAAGAAGCGAAAGCCCAGCGGCTGGTAAAACTCCGCCTTAAACGGCTTAAGCAGCCAGACGGGATAGCCCATTTCGGCCAGCTTGCGTTTCATATGCGAGAGCAGGCGGCGGCAATAGCCCCGCCTGCGAAATTCCTCTGCCGTTGCCACACCCTGCACATAGGGAAGCGCTATCTTACGACCATTGATTTGCATCGTAACATCCGGCGCATATGCCATCGCGGCGAGCCTGCCCTCAGCCAGCAGCAGCCAGGCACGGTCGGCGCGAAAGCGGTGGGTAAAATACCATGGCACGAAAGCGCCGTCTCTGTCCTCCGGGAAAGCGCTGCGCCAAAGCGACTGCATGGCGGGCATATCTTGCTGCTGCGGCGGGCGAATAACGATTTTTTCAGCAATTTTCTCAGTCATTATGCCGCCTCACTTTCGCCCAGCCTGCGGGCAGCAGCCAATATTTCATCTCCAGGCGGCAGGGGAGGTAACCAAGCTTGGTGCGGCGAAGATTTGCCAGCCCTAAGTCTTCGGCGCGGTTTACGAATTGGAAGTCCTGCCAGTATTCGGCCAGAAACATTTGGTTGATGGCGCTGTAAAGTCCTTTGATATCGCTGTTCGCTTTTTCGATCAAAATGGCCACAGTATCGTCGTTTAAAATCTCGGCAATTGCAAAAGCCTCTACACGTTCGCCGAGCAGAATGGCTGCGCCGTACAGGTCCAGCTCCTGCCAGTGGCTGAACATCTGTTCAATAGCCACCCGCTCCTGTAACAGCGTGGGAAAGCTGGTGGAGTTGTTCTGCTCGCACCAAAAGGCCAGCTGCTCGCGGCAAAGCGGCAACAGTTCCGGGGTGACGGCGCGAAATTGGTAGCCCGGGTAATTACGCTTAAAGCTGTTCAGAAGATTTTTCTGCGCGTGATACTTCTTGCCCGACAGGTTGGTCAGATCTTCAATATTATAGATGTAGTTGGCGGCGTTGCGGTCGCTGAAAGTCTGGAAAAATTCCGGCCGGGTGCGGTTCAGCAGCTCGGCATAGGGGCGCGTCACCTCGCTGAAGCAGAGTACGAGTTCCAACTCATCGGCGTATTCGGCGAGAGCGTCTACTGCACGGGCATAGTTCTGCTCCGGCCCCACCGGGGGCAGAAAGCTGGTGCGCCCCTGATATGTTGTGCGCAGCAGCAGCCAGTCCTCGAAAATTGCGAAATGATAAGCATGAGGCTGCTGCCATGGGAACAGTGTGTTGAACGACTGCTCAATGATCGTGGGGCGAAGCTGTGTCAGATAGCTGTTTATCAGCTCTTTATCGGCTAATGTTACCGGTTGGAAATTTAACATACGCCCTCCGGCAGCGGGCAGGCGTTATGCTCCACGATTTGCCGCCAGACGCTGGGCGCCATGCTGCCCTCGGTGTTCAGCGAAAGCAGACGGGAATTTGCGTCAATGCCCAGTTTGGCACGGCTCTTGGCCAGCCTGTCGGAGAGCAGCAGCGCGGAAATGCCCAAACCCACCGCGCCGGATTCTCCTGAAGTGTATGCTTGATCGCCTTTTGCGGGGTGGGCGGCCAGCCGCATACCGTGCGCCGCCACATAATCCGGGCAGCCGAGGAAAAAGGCGGCTTTTTCCCGCAGCAGCGGCATGATCAACGGGCAGGGCGTGCCGCAGTTCAGCCCCGCCATGATGGTGTGCTGCACGCCGGGAATGCTGGCTGCGTCGTTTTGCTGCTCGGCAGCCAGCAGGCAGCAGGCTACGTTTTGGGGCTCTAAGATAATGAATTTGGCTGCCGGGTAATACTGTGCCAGATACGCTAACATTCCTCCGGCCATCGAACCGACGCCTGCCTGCAAAAAGATATGGGTCGGCGCTTCGTCCGGGGCAAGCTGCCCGGCAATTTCCGCCGCCATTGTCGCATAGCCTTGAATAATCAGTTGGGGAATCTCTTCATATCCGGGGAAAGAGGTATCCTGCACCAGAGTCCAGCCGTTTTGCTCCGCCTGAGCCTTGGCATAGGCTGCCGTATCGTCATAGCAGAGGCCGGTTACCTCCACCTCCGCCCCAAAGGCGCGAATCGCTTCCACTCGCTCCGGCTCGGCGCCGGCGGGCATATAAACGTGCGCCGGGCAGCCCAGCTCCCGGCTGACCCAGGCCACCCCGCGGCCATGATTGCCGTCTGTAGCGGTGGCGAACACCATGTTTTGCAGGTTTTGCCGCTTAAGCCCGGCAAAACCTGTTTCGTTTAAATTTAGCCCCAGCTTTTGGCAGATGGTTTGGCAGATAGCATAGCTGCTGCCCAGTACCTTAAACGCATTCAGGCCAAAGCGCGGCGCTTCGTTTTTCACGTAAACGCCGGCGATGTTACCGGCCTTGGCAAGATTGTCCAGCTTTAAAAGCGGCGTAGGCTGATAGCCCGGCATGGCCGTATGAAACCTGGGCGCATCCGCCACTGCGTCAAGCGTCAGCCAATCGGGTATGCCAGCTTGCGCTTGGATATCGTTGGCTAAAAAATCTATACCATATTCCGTCCATTTTTCCATAACTTAATACCTCACAGCATTTGGTAATAACAGTATAGCAGAGAGCGCGGCGAAAATCCAGAGGTAAAAACAAAGCGCCGCGGTTTTGGCGGCGCTCATTGGTCTAATAATTGAAGAAACTGTGAAAAAGGCGCGCAGGTTTAGCCGGGTTAGTATAGCAGCAATAGAAAGGCGCTGGCAGCCCTCTGCTATTTGGATATTCTGTTCCAGCTGCTGCCGGTGGCGCTTGATACCGTTTCTGCTTCATTTACTTCACAATATCCATAATAAAAAAGGAACCTCGAGGGAGAGGCTTCGTAAGGAAGTTCTCTCCCTTTGGTTTTTGTAGTCAGCCGGAATGATTGGATTTGTAGGAAAAATCAATCATATTGGAGGATTACAAAATGGAACAGCATTACATTGATGAAAAAACGGGCATCAGATATACTTTGCAAGGAGATTACTATTTGCCGAACCTTGTACTACCCATCGAAAAAGAAAACAGATCTGTCGGTATATGGGGACAGCGGCATTTGCGGTATCTCAAACAGCACCGCAAAGTCCTCTATACGAATCTGCTCACAAGCGGTAAACTGAGAAGCTATCTTGCGAATATTGATGAACAGGCTGAGACTATGTTTTTTCGGCTGGTAGAGCAAATGGCCCAGCGCAACGGTGTTACAGAATCTCTCAAGGCAATTGATCAAATGGCATGGGTACAAAAGATGAATAACATCCGAAATGCCGCACGGGAGATTGTCTATGCAGAATTGATCTACAGATAACATTTCTATTTTTGGAAGGGGCTATCGGGAAATAGATAGTTCCAAACAGGGGCAGGTGTGACTCGTGCGAGTCACACCTGCCCCTGATTTTATCTCCTAAAAAAGAGAAAAAGATGGCTAACGACAACCATCTTTCTCCCCGTTCCATGTTATAATGGAACTATGCTAAGCAAAGATTATTATA
>DVMH01000018.1 GCA_018715045.1 Candidatus Avidehalobacter gallistercoris | reverse complement strand
CCGCTATCAACGAGTAATATTTGAATTGTTAACTAAAGTTAGGCTTATAAAGGTCTGCCGTGAGGGTTTTGCTCATGCCGAGGGGAAAGCTCTATTGGACAGCCGACAGTAACCTTTAAGTAATTTAAGAGAGAAGCTAATGCTGGGATTGCCGAGGAATCCGGGCGGAGCTTCTCTCTTTTTTTGTGGCTGCGCTGTAAATGCAGAGCGACAATTTGGGGCAGAGATTGCGAACGATTCGGCTGTTATGTTATCAGCAGAATGGCGCGAACTTTGCGTTGCCTGTTAATGTAAGAATGGATTTAACCGCTTGGGATAACAATGAAGCATATACTTGGAAGGAGGTTAATGATATTTTGCAGGCTAATATAGCGGATATTTAAGTGGGACATAATCAAATGCGCGGTGGCGGCTATGCTGATAGTGGCGAAACGGCGAATAATTCATTATTTGCAGGGTATTGGTTTAGTTCTGCTCACAGCTTTTTTGCTTGACTTTTTCGGACAAATTGCGTATAATAATATGGTAATAAATTAAGTAATTAAGGCCAAGAACTGTGCAGCAAAGGCGTAAGTCCGGGTTCGTATATCCGGGTTTATGTCTTTTTTCTTTGGCAAAACGGAGGGAAGAAAAATGAAGAAATGGACTTTCGGCGTGTTGATGGCGGCTTTTATGACCTACGGCATGGAGGTATATAATGCGGTTTTGCGGCAGGGCGGGTTTGCACCGGAGCTGTTGCTGCCGTCGTGGCAAACGGCATTTATAGTGCCGCTGGTGATGCTGGTGCAGCTAGTGTTTGGCGGCCCGGCGGCGGCTTCGCTGCAAAAGCATCTGCTTAAAGGCCGAAAACTTGCAGGAGGGCGGCAGCTTTTAGTGAATCAGCTTTGCATGGTGCTGTTTATGTGCCCGGCAATGAGTTTGGCGGCGGTGTTCATATTTAAGGGCGGCTTGCAGCCGGAATTTTTCACGGTCTGGGGGCGCACGGTGCTGTTTAATGCGCCTATGGCTCTTGCTTGGCAAATCATGGTAGCAGGGCCTGTAGTGCGCTTTTTGGTCGGGCTGCTGCCGGAGCATGAATTTGGGCTTAAGCGCGCGGCACAACGGCAGAATATGTAACTGGGAAAAAGCAGAAAAAGTATGAAAAAAAATGTAAAAAAAGTCTTGCAATAGCCATATAAACTATGGTATCATATAACGTGGCTCGATTTGTGCGAGCTACAGAGAATAAGCTATGACACGAGAGGTTGCTTCATGGAGATATGCCTGCTGCATGAGGGTTTTCTCGTCGAGCTAGTTCGTAAGTAATACGAGCGAAAAGGAGGTAAAACAATGTCGCAACAAAAAATCCGTATCCGTCTGAAAGCATACGACCACAAACTGCTGGATGTTTCTGCTGCTCAGATTGTGGATACCGCCAAGAGGACTGGTGCAAGCATCTCTGGGCCAATTCCGCTGCCCACCGAAAAGAATGTGTATACGATCTTGCGCTCGCCCCACGTCAACAAAGACTCTCGTGAGCAGTTTGAAATGCGGACTCATAAGCGTCTGATTGACATTCTTGAGCCCACTCAGAAGACTGTTGATTCTTTGATGCATCTTGACCTGCCGGCCGGCATTGAGATCGACATCAAGCTGTGAGAGGGCTGATGGCCTTGCTAAATGAAACACACGGAATCGTGTTTATCGCAAATGCGCTTCCTGCAAGGTCTCGAGCAATGCGGCTCTGGCATGGCCGTAACTCGATTTTGAATATTTGGAGGTGTTAAAATGCCAAAAATGTTGATTGGTAAGAAATTGGCCATGAGCCAAATTTTTACTGAAGATGGTAGACTCATTCCTGTCACGGTCATCGAGGCAGGTCCCTGCGTGGTCGCGCAGGTGAAAACTGCCGCTACCGATGGCTATGAAGCGGTGCAGATTGGTTACGGTGAGCTGAAGCACGGCACTAAGCCGCAAGTCGGCCACTTCGCCAAAACCGGCGTTACCCCGCTGCGTTATCTGAAAGAAATGCGCGTGGAGAACGCTGCGGAATATCAGCCCGGCCAGGAATTGAAAGTTGATATATTCGCTGCCGGCGAGAAGATCGACGTGGAAGGTACTTCCAAGGGCAAAGGCTTTGCCGGCGCTATCAAACGGTGGCATTTCAGCCGCGGGCCGATGAGCCATGGCAGTAAGAACCACCGTCGTCCGGCTTCTTCCGGCGCCAAAGGGCCTGCCCGTACCTTTAAGGGCAAGCGTGCTCCCGGCCAGCTTGGCGGCAGCCGTGTAACCGTTCAAAATTTGGAAATTGTGCGTGTGGATGCTGATAAGAACCTGCTTTTGGTAAAGGGCGCTGTGCCTGGCCCCAAGAAAGGCTTGGTTTATGTCAAGTCCGCCGTTAAATCTGCCCAGTAAGGCAAGAGAGGAGGGCAAAAGATGACTAACGTGCAAGTTTATAACATGGAAGGCAGCGCGGTGGAAAGCATGGAACTGAACCCCGCTGTGTTCGACCGTGAAATCAACGAAGGTCTGATTCATCAGGCAGTTGTGTTGTATCTGGCCAGCCAGCGTCAGGGCACTCAGAAAGCCAAAACCAGAAGCGAAGTTTCCGGCGGCGGCAGAAAGCCTTGGCGGCAGAAAGGCACCGGCCATGCCAGAAGCGGCAGCAGCCGCAGCCCGATTTGGCGTCATGGCGGCGTGATTTTTGCGCCGACCCCTCGCTCTTACGGGTTCAAAATGCCGCGCAAACAGCGCCGCATTGCGCTGGCCTCTGCTTTGACCGCCAAAATGCAGGCCGGCGAGCTGATTGTTTTGGACAAAATCGATTTTGAGATTCCCAAGACTAAAGCTATGCTGAATGTTTTGGGAAAATTCGACGCGAATAACGCGCTGGTGGTCTTCGCCGGAGATTATGACAATGTGGTTAAATCCGCCCGCAATATTGTGGGTGTGGAGGCCGTGAACGTGACTGGCGTTAACACTTATAAGGTGCTGAACCACAAAAAGCTGATTCTGACCAAGGACGCTGTGGCGCGCCTGGAGGAGGTGCTGGCTAATGCGTAATTACTGCGACGTTTTAGTTAAACCTATGATTTCGGAAAAAACTATCGCGATGATCGAGGAGAACAAGTACACTTTTATCGTGGCTAAAGACGCGAACAAAATTGAGATCGCGCACGCGGTGGAGGAAGCCTTTAAAGTAAAGGTGGTTGACGTCACCACCCGCATTGTTAAGGGCAAAGAAAAGACGATGGGCCGTTATACTGGCAGGAAGCCTGATGTGAAGAAGGCCGTGGTTACGCTGAAAGACGGCGACACCATCGAGATGTTCTCCGGTCTTTAATAAAGGGAGGTATTGCAAATGGCTATTAAGGTTTATAAGCCCACTTCGCCCGGCAGGCGTGGTATGACGGTATCTGCCTTTGAGGAGATCACCTGCTCTACCCCGGAACGCTCCCTGCTGGTGCCGCTGACCAAAACCGGCGGCCGCAACAACCAGGGGCGCTTGACCACCCGTCATAAGGGCGGCGGGCATAAGAGAATGTATCGTATCATTGACTTTAAGAGAGATAAAGACGGCGTGCCGGCTAAGGTCGCAACGATTGAGTATGACCCGAACCGTACCGCCAACATCGCTCTGCTGCACTACGCGGATGGCGAGAAGCGCTATATCATCGCTCCGCAGGGCTTGAAAGTCGGCGATGTGCTGGTTTCCGGCACTGATGTTGATATCAAGACCGGCAACGCTCTGCCGCTGGCCAATATCCCGGTTGGTACTGTAGTGCACAATGTGGAGATGTTGCCCGGCTGCGGCGCCAGAATTGCCCGTTCTGCCGGCTCTTCTGTGCAGCTGATGGCGAAGCTTGACAAATATGCGACGTTGCGTCTGCCTTCCGGCGAAATGCGCCAGGTGCCGATCAACTGCAAGGCGACCATCGGCGTTATCGGCAATGCTGACCAGGTGAATATCAACCTGGGCAAGGCCGGCCGTAATCGCTGGCTGGGTGTGCGCCCGGCTAACCGCGGCGTTGTGATGAACCCCTGCGATCACCCGCATGGCGGCGGCGAAGGCCGTTCCCCGGTGGGTCGTAACCCCGTCACTCCTTGGGGCAAGCCTGCTTTGGGCGTGAAGACGAGGGACAAAAAGAAGAATTCCAACAAGTTGATTGTTCGTCGTCGCACGAAGTAATTTTGTGGAAGGAGGATATGATTCATGGGCAGATCGTTGAAAAAAGGACCTTATTGTGAAGAAAGACTGCTGGCGAGAATCGAAGCCATGAACGAAAGCGGCGATAAAAAGGTTATCAAAAGCTGGAGCCGCCGTTCCACAATTTTCCCGCAGATGGTTGGGCACACTATTGCGCTGCATGACGGCAGGAAGCATGTGCCTGTATATATCACCGAGGATATGGTTGGCCACAAGCTGGGCGAGTTCGTGTTAACCCGCCGTTACCGCGGCCACGGCTCTCTGGTGGAAAAAGGTTCCAAGGCAAAATAAGTGACATTGACACCGAGAGGGGGTAGTTAATAATGGAGGCAAAAGCAATTGCCAAATATGTTCGTATGTCCCCCAGAAAGGCGCGTTTGGTTGCCAATCTGATTAAGGGTAAGGATATACAGGAAGCACAAGCCATTCTCCGTTACACACCCAATAAGGCAGCCCGCGTTATCAGCAAGGTTATGCTCTCCGCAGCAGCCAACGCTGAAAACAACCTGGGGCTGGATAAAGCAAATCTCATCGTGAAGGGTGCGGTTATCGACCAGGGGCCGTCGATCAAACGTATCAAGCCGAGAGCGCAGGGTCGTGCGGACCGTATGGTACATCGCACCAGCCACGTTACCGTGGTGGTGGCGGAAAGAGAGGAGGCTTAAGCAGTGGGTCAGAAGGTTAATCCTAAGGGACTTCGCGTCGGCGTTATTAAAAACTGGGATTCCCGTTGGTACGCTGACAAGCAGTTTTCTGAATATTTGCTGGAGGATCACAAAATCCGTCAGTATCTGAAGAAAAAATTATACGATGCGGGTATTTCCCGCCTGGAAATTGAACGGGCGGCCAACCGCATTAAAATCAATATCCACACCGCCAAACCCGGCCTGGTTATCGGCCGCAACGGCGCTGATGTGGAGGCGCTGCGCCAGCAGCTGAAGGCAATGACCGGCAAAAATGTATTTCTGAACATTGTTGAGGTCAAACGTCCGGAGCTGGACGCGCAGCTGGTAGCTGAGAACATTGCCGCGCAGCTGGAAAAGCGTATTGCGTTCCGCCGGGCGATGAAGCAGGCTATGGGGCGCACTATACGCATGGGCGCCGAGGGCATCAAGATTATGTGTTCCGGCCGTCTGGGCGGCGCTGAGATTGCCCGCACTGAGTGGGTGTCTGACGGTAAGGTGCCGCTGCACACTCTGCGTGCGGACATTGATTATGCAACTGCCGAGGCCGATACCACTTATGGCAAGATTGGTATCAAGGTCTGGATATACAAGGGCGAAGTTCTGGGTGGGCGTCCGCTGCCGACCGAGGAAAAGAAGGAAGAATCGCGGCCCAACCGCCGTCCTTCCCGCCCGCGCAACAACAGAAGAAGAGGTACGGAGGAGGGCGCATAAATGTTATTGCCGAAGAGAGTTAAATATCGCCGTCAACACCGTGGCCGTATGAACGGTGAAGCGCACAAGGGCAATTTCGTCGCTTATGGCGAATATGGCTTGCAGGCACTGGAAGCCAGCTGGATCACCAGCCGCCAGATCGAGGCCGCCCGTGTCGCCATGACCCGTTATATTAAGCGTGGCGGTCAGGTTTGGATTAAAATCTTCCCGCACAAACCCGTTACCAAGAAGCCTGCCGATACCCGTATGGGTTCTGGTAAGGGCGCTCCGGAGTTTTGGGTGGCGGTGGTGAAGCCCGGCAAGGTGATGTTCGAGATTGCCGGCGTATCTGAGGAAGTGGCCAGAGAGGCTATGCGTCTGGCCGCACATAAGCTGCCTGTCAAGTGCAAGTTTGTGGTAAGAAAAAATGCAGGGGAGGCTGAGGCATAATGAAAGCACAGGAAATCCGTGATTTGTCTAATGACGAATTGCAGAAAAAGGTTGCCGATTTGAAGGTTGAGCTTTTCAACCTGCGCTTCCGCGCCGCAACTGGTCAGCTGGAAAACCCCTCCAGCATTAAGGATGTTAAGAAAGATATGGCACGGGTAAAGACAATTATTCGTGAAAGAGAGCTGAAACAGGCCGAAGCATAAGGAAAGGAGGAGCATGAAAGTGACCAATACTGAAAGAAAAACCCGTAAAACGCAGATTGGCGTGGTGGTTTCGGATAAAATGGATAAGACCATCGTGGTTAAGGTGGAAACTCGCGTAGCTCATCCTCTTTATGGCAAGACCATGCTGGCCAGCAAGAAGTATAAGGCTCATGACGAGAACAACGAAGCCCATATCGGAGACAGAGTGCAGATCATTGAGACCAGACCGCTTTCCAAGGATAAGCGCTGGTGTTTGCAGACGATCGTTGAGAAAGCTCCGGTAATCTAAGCAGATTTAGTAAAGAAAGGGGGCGGCTTTTAATGATTCAGGCTGAAACCAGATTAAAAGTCGGTGACAATACCGGTGCTAAAGAACTGCTCTGCATTAAGGTTTTGGGTGGTTCTCGCCGTCGTTATGCAACCGTGGGTGATGTGATCATCTGCTCTGTTAAAGTTGCAACGCCCGGCGGCGTGGTCAAGAAGGGCGACGTTGTGCGTGCCGTTGTTGTCCGCACCAAGAAAGAGATCAAGCGTCCGGACGGTTCTTATATTCGTTTTGACGAGAACACCGGCGTTATCATTAATGAACAGAACCAGCCCCGGGGCACCAGAATTTTTGGCCCTGTGGCCCGCGAGCTTAGAGAAAAGGATTTCATGAAAATCGTTTCTCTGGCTCCGGAAGTGCTTTAAGGCTGGGAGGTGGAGAAATGGCTAATAAATTACACGTCAAAAAAGGCGATACAGTCGTAGTCATTGCCGGCAAGGACGCCGGCGCTACTGGTAAGGTATTGGCGGCCAGCCCCAGTAAGGGCAAAGTTGTGGTGGAAGGCGTGGCAAAAGTTAAGCGTCACACCAAGCCCAGCAAGAATGACCCGCAGGGCGGTATTATGGAAAAGGAATCGTTTATCGACGCTTCCAACGTAATGCCTTATTGCCCAAAGTGCAAAAAGGGCGTTCGTATTGCTCATGTGGCGGATAAAAACGGCAAAACCGTGCGCGCTTGCGTAAAGTGCGGTAATAAATTCGATAAATAAGGGAGAAAGGAGGAACTGTTAAAATGGCAAACAGATTAAAAGAACGCTATGACAGCGAAATCAGACCCTCTCTCCAAGAAAAATTCGCCTATAAGAACGTAATGGAGATCCCCAAGCTGGAAAAGGTGGTTATCAACATGGGTCTGGGTGAAGCAGTGCAGAACCCGAAAGCGCTGGACGCTGCCGTTAACGATTTGGCAACTATTTCCGGCCAGAAGCCGGTGGTGACCCGAGCCAAGAAGTCTATTGCTTCCTTCAAAATCCGTGAGGGCATGGCGATCGGCTGCAAGGTGACGCTGCGGGGTCAGCGTATGTACGAATTTGTGGATAAACTGATTTCGGTATCCTTGCCGCGAGTCCGCGATTTTAAAGGCGTTTCTGATAAGGCTTTTGACGGCCGCGGCAACTACACGCTGGGCCTTAAAGAGCAGTTGATCTTCCCGGAAATTGATTATGAGAAGATCGACCGTCTGCGCGGCCTTGAGGTATGTTTTGTGACCAGCGCCAAGACTGACGCTGAGTGTAAGGAACTGCTTGCTCAGATGGGTATGCCTTACGCTAATAATTAGGAGGAAAAATAATGGCGAAGAAATCTATGATTGCCAAGCAGCAACGGAAGCCGAAATTTCAGGTAAGAGGCTATAATCGCTGCAAAATCTGCGGCCGTCCTCATGCTTATATGCGTAAATTCGGCATTTGCCGTATTTGTTTCCGTGAGCTGGCTTATAAAGGCGAAATTCCCGGCGTAACCAAATCCAGTTGGTAAAGCGCCGACCTTGAAGGAAGGAGGTAAATCCTAATGGTTGTTACTGACCCTATCGCTGATTTTTTGACGAGAATCAGAAATGCCAATATGGTGTTGACGGATAAGGTAGAAATTCCTGCGTCTAAGACCAAAATGGCTATGGCCGAAATCCTGAAGGACGAAGGCTTCATCAACGACGTGGAATATATCGAAGACGGCAAGCAGGGTGTTATCAGAGTTTATCTGAAATACGGCGCTGGCCGCGAAAGAATTATCAATGGATTGAAGAGAATCTCCAAGCCCGGTTTGAGAGTATATGTCGGCAAGGAAGAACTGCCCCGTGTTATGGGTGGTTTGGGCATTGCCATCATCTCCACTTCGCGCGGGCTGATGGTGGACAGAAAGGCTCGCAAGGAAGGCCTTGGCGGCGAGGTTCTCTGCTACGTGTGGTAAGCCTGCTGACCAGAAGAAAGAGGTGTTTTTGAGAAATGTCCAGAATTGGTAAACTGCCTATCGCTATCCCAGCCGGGGTGGACGTGAACGTGGACGGCCGTCTGGTGACTGTGAAAGGACCTAAGGGCGAAATGAGCCGAACGGTGCGCCCGGAGGTTACTGTTAAGGTAGAGGACGGCAATATCCTGGTTACCCGCGACAGCGACGAAGCGCATGTTCGTTCATATCACGGGCTGACCAGAGCGCTGCTTGCCAACATGGTAACCGGCGTTTCCACCGGCTTTGAAAGAAAACTTACCGTTATCGGCGTGGGCTACCGTGCCGCGGTGCAGAACAATGTTCTCTCTCTGAATGTCGGCAAATCTCACCCGGTGGAGCTGCCGGCTCCTGAGGGAGTGCAGATAGAGTGTCCTCAGCCGACGCAGATTGTTATAACCGGCCCGGACAAGGAAGTTTTGGGCGGCTTTGCGGCGAAAATCCGCGCGCAGCGTCCGCCGGAACCCTATAAGGGCAAGGGCATCCGCTATGAGGGCGAATATGTGGCCAAGAAAGCCGGCAAAACCGGCGCCAAAAAGTAATTTGGCCGAAAGAACTATTTGTATGTCTTTGGCCGCTTGATTACTCAAGGCTGCGTACCTTGGGAGTATCAACGGCGATTGAAAGATTATAAAGGAAGTGAAAAACCTTGTTTAAAAAGGTAAACCGCAAGGCTAAACGCCAGAAGAAGCATTACCGTATCCGCCGCAATATCAGCGGAACGCCGGAATATCCGAGACTGGCGGTGTATCGCAGTGCTAATCATATGTATGCCCAAATCATTGACGACACCGTGGGCAAAACTTTGGCTGCCGCTTCCACCTTGGATGCGTCGCTGAAGGAGAATTACGGCGGCAATAAGGAAGCCGCTAAAGCCGTCGGCAAACTGCTGGCGGAGCGTGCTCTTGCGAAAGGCATTAAGGGCGTCGTTTTTGACCGGGGCGGCCTCCTGTATCACGGTCGGGTTGCCGCTTTGGCGGAGGGCGCCAGAGAAGGCGGCCTCGAATTCTAAGAGGAGGAGGAAAAACAATGGCTAGATTTGAGGTTAAAGATACTGCGCCGGAAATGATTGAAACCACCGTGCATATCAACCGTGTGGCCAAAACTGTTAAGGGCGGCAGACGTGCCCGTTTTGCTGCTTTGATGGTTGTGGGCGATGGTAAAGGCAATGTCGGCTTCGGCATTGGCAAGGCTGCCGAGGTTCCGGAAGCTATCCGCAAGGGTGTGGAAGCCGCTAAGAAAGACATGGTTTCGGTGCCGATTCTTAATACCACCGTGCCGCATGAAGTGGTTGGCGAGTTTGGCTCCGGCAGAGTTTTGCTGAAACCTGCCGCTCCTGGTACCGGCGTTATTGCCGGCGGCCCGGTTCGTGCCGTTTTGGAGGCTGCCGGTTATTCGAATATTTTGACGAAATCTTTGGGCTCCAACAACCCCATCAACATGGTGCGCGCCACTATGGAGGGATTGAAGAGCATGAAGACCGCAGAGCAGGTGGCGCGTCTGCGCGGCAAGACTGTGGAAGAAATTTTGGGCTAGGAGGGAATGACAATGGCTAAAGTTAAAATTACTCTTGTCAAAAGCCCGATTGGCTATAACAAGAAGCAGAGAGCGATCGCTGTATCTTTGGGCCTGAAAAAGACCAACAGCAGCGTCGTTCAGGAAGATACTCCCGACATTATGGGCAAAGTTCATAAGATTGCTCATCTGGTTAAAGTGGAAGAAGCGTAAGCATAATTAGGGAGGTGTGAATATGCAACTGAATGAATTGCGTCCTAACGCTGGTTCGCGCCAGAAGCGTGTCCGCAAGGGCAGAGGTATCGGCTCTACGCTGGGCAAGACCTCCGGCCGGGGGCATAAAGGCCAGAAGGCCAGAAGCGGCGGCGGCGTTCGCCCCGGTTTTGAAGGCGGCCAGATGCCGATTTTCCGTCGTTTGCCAAAACGCGGTTTCAAAAACGTGTTTGGCAAGGAGATCATTCCGGTGGCGCTCGGCAAACTGGACTGTTTTGATAACGGCACGGTAGTTACTGAAGAGCTGTTATATCAGACCGGTATTGTTAATAAGAAGCGCGATGGCCTGAAGATTTTAGCTGACGGCGAATTGACCAAGCAACTGACCGTACAGATTGCTTGCTCTAAGGCAGCCGCTGAAAAAATTGAAGCGGTGGGCGGTAAAGTCGAGGTGAAGTAATTTGTTGACTACTTTGAAAAACGCTTGGAATATAGTGGAAGTCAGAAAAAAAATTATCTTTACCCTGTTAATGTTTGTAGTTTTCCGTTTGGCAGCGCATATCCCGGTACCTGGTATCAGCAAGGATGCTTTGGGGGAGCTGTTCAGCGCTGACATTTGGTCTCTGGTGGATACGTTCTCCGGCGGGGCTCTGAAAACGTTTACTGTATGCGCGATGGGCATTATGCCTTATATCAACGCATCAATCATTATGAACCTGCTGACTATTTGTATCCCGTATTTTGAGAACCTGGCCAAAGAAGGCGTAGAAGGACGCAAAAAGATGGCCACTATCACCCGTTACGGGGCGATCATTCTGGCGTTTATCCAAGCTATCGGCATGACCATTTATATCCGCGGCGCTTTGGAAAATCCCAGTCTGTTCAGCTGCCTTGTGGTTGTGATGACGATGACCGCCGGCACCTGCTTTTTGATGTGGCTGGGCGAACTGATCACCGAACACGGTATCGGCAACGGTATTTCGCTGATTATCTTTATCGGTATTGTGGCGAAGCTGCCCAGCGACCTGAATACCATTGTGACTTCCTTGCAGGGTGGCCAGACCAACATTATCACGGTTATCCTGTTTGCTATTCTGGCAGTGCTGATCATCGCCGGTGTGGTGTTTATCCAGGAAGCGCAGCGCCGTATCCCGGTGCAGTATACCAAACGTATGGTTGGGCGTCGTATGTATGGCGGCCAGGGCACTCATATTCCGATCAAAGTGAATCAGACCGGTGTTATCCCAATCATTTTTGCCATGTCTATTCTGATGTTGCCTGCTTATATTGCCGGGTTGTTTCCGACTAACGGCGTGGCGAGATTCATTTCCGGTATGTTCTCTACTGGTTCGTGGTTCTATATGTTTATGTATGTGCTGCTGATCATCTTCTTCACCTATTTCTACACTGCGGTTACTTTTAACTGCCGTGAGATTGCGGAGAATATGCAGAAGAACGGCGGCTTTATTCCCGGCCTGCGCCCAGGCAAACCCACCTCGGAATATCTGGACAGAGTGTTGACCAGAATTACTCTGGCTGGCGCCATCTTCTTGGCGGCAATCGCTGTGCTGCCTTTCCTGGCCAGCAAGTTCTCCGGGTTGGACATCTACTTTGGCGGCACCTCGCTGCTGATCGTGGTAGGCGTTGCTTTGGATACCATGAAGCAGCTGGACGCGCAGGTTATGGAACGTCAGTACTCCGGCTTTATGAAATAAGTAAGGAGGTATGATGATGAATATTGTTTTGATGGGGCCTCCCGGCGCAGGTAAGGGTACGCAGGCCGAGGTGATGGCGCGCAAGCTGTTTGTGCCGCATATCTCTACCGGCGATATCTTCCGCGCCAATATCAAGGCTGGTACCGAATTGGGACAGTTGGCCAACCAATATATTTCCAAGGGTGATTTGGTGCCTGACGAGGTAACGATGGGCATGATTAAAGACCGTTTGTCTGAGGATGACTGCAAGGACGGCTTTATTCTGGACGGTCTGCCTCGCACTATTGTCCAGGCAGACGCTCTGGCGGCTATTCTTGCTGAGCAGGGCAAAAAGCTGGACAAGGTTGTCAACATCGACGTGCCGACTGACAAACTGATTGAACGTCTTTCCGGCCGCCGGGTGTGCCGCAACTGCGCGCAGACCTATCATCTGGTGAACAACCCTCCGACTGAGCCCGGGCGCTGTGATGAATGTGGCGGCGAGCTCTATCAGCGCGCTGACGACGCTGTGGAAACGATCCAAAACCGTTTGGACGTTTACCAGGCGCAGTCTGCACCGTTGATCGAATATTACGCGGCCAAGGGCTTGCTGCTTTCCATCAATGGCGATCAGTCCATTAACAATGTTTTGGTTGAAGTTGGCAACGGCCTGGGCTTGAACTGGTAAAAGCGGGTAAGCGGCGATGATTACCATTAAAAACGCGGCGGAAATCAAAAAAATGCGCGAGGCTGGCCGCATCATTGCGGAGGTTTTTGAACTTATACGTGAGAAGATCCGCCCCGGCATTACTACCGGTGAGCTTGATTTGGCAGCGGAGCGTTTGATTTTGCGGCGCAAGGCTATCCCGGTTTGCAAGGGATTTGAGGGCTTTCCAGCGGCAACCTGCATTTCCGTCAATAATGAAGTTATCCATGGTATTCCCGGTCAACGCGTTATACAGGCTGGCGATATCGTCAGCGTTGATCTCTCCGTATCCAAGGACGGTTGGTGTGCTGACGCGGCCAGGACTTTCCCGGTGGGCGAAATCGCCCCGGAACTGGCTGAATTGCTGCGGGTTACAGAGATGAGCCTTTACGCTGGGATTGAAATGGCGCAAATCGGCAACCGTCTGGGTGACATTGGCCACCGGGTGCAGGATATAGCTGAGGCGCACGGTCTGGGCGTGGTGCGTGATTATGTTGGCCACGGTATCGGCCGCGAGATGCACGAGGCTCCTGATGTGCCGAATTATGGCCGGCCGGGGCGGGGGCTGCGGCTGGTTGAGGGTATGGCGCTGGCGATCGAGCCGATGCTGAACCTGGGCACGGCGGCTGTGCGAACGCTGCCTGACGGCTGGACCGTGGTGACGTTGGACGGTAAATTCTCGGCACATTTTGAAAATACCGTGGCGATAACCGCTGCGGGGCCTGAGATTTTGACGGTGCTGTGAGGTGATAAGCTGTGGCTGAAATAGCAAAACCCTTACAGGTGGGTCAGCTGGTGCGCTCTAAGGCCGGCCGTGACCACGGTAAGTATTATCTGGTTTTACAGGTGCAGGATGGAAGGGTACTGCTGGTGGACGGCCGAAAACGTCTTGCAGCCAACCCCAAAGTGAAAAATCCCTGCCATTTGCAGCCTGTAAAGCTGGTGTCGGTGGATTTCCGTGCTAAAGCTCAGGCCAGGCGTCTGACGCCGGAGGATATCCGGGCCGACCTGGCGGCGCTCATGAGAGAGAATCCTGAAGAGGAGGCGTAAGCTAATGTCTAAGGTTGATGAAATCGAGGTCAGCGGTACGGTTATCGACCCGCTGCCCAACGCGATGTTTAAGGTTGAATTGGAAAACGGCCACGTTGTGCTTGCTCACGTTTCCGGCAAAATCAGGATGAATTATATTCGCATTTTGCCCGGCGATAAAGTAACCGTGGCTCTTAGTCCGTATGATTTACAGCGAGGACGCATTGTTTATCGGTATAAGTAAGTGACGGGAAAATCCGTTGAGGAGGTAAAGCGATGAAGGTTCGTGCTTCTGCCAAGCCCATTTGCGAAAAATGCAAGGTGATCAAAAGACGCGGTACCGTGATGGTTATCTGTTCTAACCCCAAGCATAAGCAAAAGCAGGGCTAATTAAGCAAAGATTTTTAATTTATTGATAAGTTTATGATATCAGCTATCATTTTGGAGGTGTAAGAATGGCTCGTATTGCTGGTGTAGACTTGCCCAGAGAAAAAAGAGTTGAAATCGGCCTGACCTATATCTTCGGTGTAGGGCTTTCGACCTCGCAGAAGGTATTGAAAGAAGCCGGCGTGAACCCGGATACCCGTGTTAAGGACTTGACTGACGACGAGGTCAGCCGTATCCGTGAGGTTTTGGACAAAACCGCTCAGGTGGAAGGCGACCTGCGCCGTGAGATTGCTCTGAACATCAAGAGACTGACGGAAATCGGCTGCTATCGCGGCCAGCGGCATCGCAGAGGCCTGCCTGTGCGCGGCCAGAACACGAAGAACAACGCCAGAACGCGTAAAGGTCCCAAGAGGACTGTGAGCGGCAAGCGTAAGAAATAAGGAAAGGGGGGTTACAAAATGGCTCGCAGACAAATTCGTAAGAGAAAAGAAAAGAAGAATATTGAGTTTGGTGTGGCGCATATTCAGTCGACGTTCAATAACACGATCGTGACCATCACCGATAAGGCCGGCAATGCTATCGCTTGGAGCAGCGCGGGTGCGCAGGGATTTAAGGGCTCGCGTAAAAGTACGCCTTTTGCAGCGCAGCAGGCTGCTGATGTGGCCGCCAAAGAAGCTATGGTGCATGGCCTGCGCCAGGTGGAATGCCTGGTTAAGGGGCCGGGCTCTGGTCGTGAAGCGGCTATCCGCGCTTTGCAGGCTGCCGGTTTGGAAATAAGCATGATTAAGGACGTTACCCCCATTCCGCATAACGGGTGCCGTCCTCCGAAAAGAAGAAGAGTTTGATGAAGGAGGGATATAGCGCATTATGGCAAAAAATACTCAGCCTGTTTTAAAAAGAGCCAGAACGCTTGGCATTGAGCCGGGGTTCGTCGGCGTTTATAAAAAATCTAAGAGAAAGCCGAAGCAGATCAGAAGAAAGCAGAGCAACTACGCTTTGCAGCTGACTGAGAAGCAGAAGGTAAAATTTGTTTACGGTATTCTGGAAAAGCAGCTTCGCAATACTTTTAAGAAAGCGGAAAAAATGTCTGGCAACGTGGGTGAGAACCTGCTGATGCTGCTGGAACAGCGCATGGACAATGTGGTTTACCGCCTGGGCCTGGCTTCGACCAGACGTGAGGCCAAACAGCTGGTATCCCACGCGCACTTTACTCTGAACGGCCGGAAGATGAACATTCCCTCCGCTATGGTGAAGGTGGGCGACGTTATAGCCGTGCGTGAGAAAAGCCTGCAATCCCCCAAGTTCAAGGCGCTGGCCGAGAACCTGAAGGGCAAGGCCGTGCCGGGCTGGCTGGAGCTTGACGCCGCCAATATGACCGGCAAAATGGTGGCGCTGCCTTCCCGCAGCGACATTGACGCGCCGATTGCCGAACAGCTCATCGTTGAATTTTACTCCCGTTAATAAGCACAGCTTCTGGTATAGAATTTATAGGCTTTTGAGAAGGGGGCAATATTTTGATGTTTGGTATTGAAAAACCGAAAATCCAATGCGTCGAAATGTCGGATGACCATACTCATGGCACCTTCATTGTCGAGCCCTTGGAAAAAGGTTATGGGATTACGCTTGGTAATTCTCTGCGGAGAGTGTTATTGTCTTCCTTGCCCGGTGCTGCGCCTTCGTCGGTGCAGATTGAGGGCGTTTTGCACGAATTTACTACTATTCCCGGCGTGGTTGAGGACGTATCGGATATTATCCTGAACCTGAAAGGGCTTTCCGTTAAGATGTACGGCTCGGAGGAGCAGACGGTTTACATCGAGGCTAACGGACCCTGTGAGGTGAAAGCCGGCGATATCCGTCTGAACTCTGACGTGGAAATTATGAACCCGGAGCATCATATCGCTGACCTGGACGCTGACGGTAGATTATTTATGACCATTACCATTAATAAAGGCCGTGGTTATGTTAGCGCAGACAAGAATAAAAAGGAAGGTCAGCCTATCGGTATTATTCCGGTGGATTCGCTGTTTTCACCGGTGGTAAAGGTTAACTTTAAGGTGGAGAATACTCGCGTTGGCCAGCACACCGACTTTGATAAGCTCATTCTTGATGTGTGGACGGACGGAACGATTACGCCGGATGAGGCTGTATCGACCAGCGCCCGCATTTTAACCGATTATTTGCAGCTGTTTGTCTGCCTGTCCGACACTGTGCCGGACGAAATTGGCCTGATTGACGCCGAGGATGACAATAAGGATAAGCTGCTGGAAATGACCATCGACGAGTTGGATCTTTCAGTTCGCTCCTCTAACTGTCTGCACCGCGCTGGTATCAATACCGTTCAGGAATTGATTATGCGCTCGGAGGAGGATATGATGAAAGTGCGGAATTTGGGCCGCAAATCCCTTGAGGAAGTTATCAACAAGCTGGCCGAGCTGGGCTTGGCGCTGAAGAGCGGTGACGAATAAGGCTTGTTGAGTAAAATATTGTGAAGGAGGAGCGAGAATGGCATACCGTAAATTAGGCGTGAAAAGCGCACATCGCCGGGCTATGTTGCGTAATATGACCACCTCTTTGCTGAAAGAAGGGCAAATCGAAACGACCGTGACCCGCGCTAAGGAAGTGCGTTCTACGGCCGAAAAGATGATTACCCTTGGCAAGAAAGGTGACCTGCACGCACGCCGTCAGGCTTTGGCTTATATTAAGGAAGAAGACGTGGTTAGCAAGGTTTTTGATGAGTTGGCTTCTAAATATGCTGACCGTCAGGGCGGTTATACTCGTATCATTAAGACCGGCACCCGTCAGGGCGACGGCGCACCGCTGGCCATCATAGAGTTGGTTTAAGTGCGGTGAGCTTTTGGGCTTAGTATGCCCAACTGGGATAAATAAATTAAAAATCAGGGTTGATATGTTTTATCAATCCTGATTTTTTTGTGATTAGGAAAGCGATATGAGATTTAACGGATGTTTTTTGTGAGAATTGACCAATTTTTTACAGAAAGTGATAAAGCTTATCCCAAATTCCTTTTGTGTTCCCGGAGTAGGGTGAGATTAAGCTAATGTGGATCTGGAACATAAAAAGAGGCGGGAAACGTTATGGCCTTGTCTCGCACTCTGTGTAAGTTATTCGATATCGTTCAGCAAAAATACCTTATAGGCTTTGTTGGCAATGAGCTTTGTTCCTGTAAAATCAACAGCGCCCCCAACTACTCCACCTGCCACAGGAACTAACTTTACGAGATTTACAACTCTTTTTCACCGAACTTGGTTACGAGCCTAAATCCAACCTTTTGGTTGATTTTAGTCTGCACTGTGCCCGGCAGCTTTTTCAAAAGGTTGAGTGTCATCTTATTTGCAACCTGCACGCCTGCCGATTTACATACATCTGAAATAGAAGTCTTTACCAAACACAGATATACTAATGTTTGTACTTCATCATCATTCAAATTGTATCCACCTATAACTGCCAATGACGCAACCATTCGCATCTGAATGTATAATACGCTGGCGATATTAGCTGGAATTGCTACAGGTAATGTAATTAACCCGCCTAAACCTGTTACAAACCCGGAAGTAGTGCATTTTGCCACTTGATTATCTATGAACTTTTTTGCGGCCACCTTGGGATCAGAATATTTACCCAAATATTCTGTTGCTAACACTTCACAGGATTTGCTGCCTGACAATCCATTTATAGCCCCGGAATAACATTTAGCCAATAATTCCATCATCTGCTCTTGGGTTATTAACTACTTGGCCATTTTTATATCTCCTCTTCCCTATGTAAAAGAACTTTAATGCAGTAGTGTTTGCTGTGATTATACCATAACCAAAACTATCTGTCAGCATAGGAGGACTTGTATTTTCGCGAAATTGATATAAAGGCTCAGCAGCCAGCTGACCTCTGAGCCTCTGTATTACGGCTTTGGTTTGATTGTCTTTTCCATTTAGCCGATTGCCCCTGGGGCAGGTTATATTTCTTACTCCCAATTCCTCTTACAGTATTTCTGTATCATTTACAAGGTGGAAGCATAAGCAAATTGGGATTCAATATTCAGAATATATGGCGGGTAACACAAAGTCGAATGGGGATTTGCCTTTTCGCTGGTTGGTGCGCAGTAGAGCAGCTGGCATCTGACATTTTGTTGGCAAAAAACCTGCTTAAATTCAGCAGACTTTTGTTTACCCAATAAAAATAACCATGTTGACAATTTGCGGCAAATGTGGTCTAATATAGGGGTAAAATCATAAGCAAGCAAGATGCCTCATGATTATATGTTCAGGAACAGGGCGGCAATTATTTGGCGCTGAACTTTGCCAAGATGCAGAAAATTGCGGGGACAGCAATTGACCATTATTTTTTGCGCTGTAAAAAAGAGCGTCCGGCATACGGTTATCAGGTCAGCAAAACTTTTTGAAGCACGAAACCGCGGCGTTTAAGTGGATTTGATTTTGGAGAGGCGAAAACGATGAATTGTGTGATTATGGCGTGTAGTTCTCTGGCGGCTTATGTGTCGGCGGCGCAGAAAAAAACTGGTACGGATTATCCGGTGATTTATCTGGACAAAGCACTGCACGCTGACCCGCCAGCCATGCGGCAAAGTATTCTGGCTGAGCTGGCGGCGCTGCCGGAGAAATATGACACAGTTTTAGTGGCGATGGGTTTTTGCGGCGGTTCCTGGCGAGAGATTGAAAGTGACCGGCGCATTGTGCGGCCTCGCGTGGACGATTGTGTGAGTTTGCTGCTGCATACTGCGTACACGGCCGGTTATAACTTGAAGCAGCCTGGACATTTGTATATGAAAGACCCCGACCCGCATGATTTTGATATGGAGAAAGCATTTTGTGGCTATACGAAAGATATGACATCGGAAACCCGGGCGCAGGTGAAAGCGGCCTGGCAGGCCAATTATGATGTAGTGGCAGTTGTGGATACCGGGCTGAACCGCTGCGACCGTCCGGAATATCAGGCATGGGCGGCTAAAAATGCTGCCTGGATATCTGGACATGTGGAACAGCTTCAGGGTAGTAATATTTTAATTGAAAAACTGGTGGCAGGGAAGTGGGACGAGGATTTGTTTATAGTGGAATAATTAAGCAAATTGTTGAATAAGGAAGTCAATCGTTATGTTTCAGATTGAAAAATTGCAGTTTAAATATGAAAACGGCACCAAGGCTTTGGATGGCGTGACGCTCAGTATTAAGCGGGGTGAGTGGTTTGCTGTTTTGGGCGCGAACGGCAGCGGGAAATCGACACTGGCGCGGCATTTGAACGGCCTGCTGCTGGCAGCTTCCGGACGTGTGCTGGTGGACGGGCGCGAGGTGGGCGATTATTCTGATATCAAAAATCTGCGGCGGATGGTAGGACTGGTTTTTCAGAACCCTGATAATCAAATTGTCGGCAACAGCGTGGAGGAGGACGTGGCCTTTGGGCTTGAGAATTTGGGCGTGCCGCGCGACGAAATGCGGCGGCGTATTACTGAGGTGCTGGGTCAGGTCGGCCTGGCCGGTCTGGAGCAGGCCGACCCTGCAACGCTTTCCGGTGGGCAGAAGCAACGTTTGGCAATTGCCGGGGCGCTGGCTATGCAGCCGCAAGCGTTGATTTTGGACGAGGCGACTGCTATGCTTGATCCGGCGGGGGCGGCAGAGGTATTGTCTTTGCTGGGCGATCTGCACCGGCAGGGGCTGACCATCGTGATGATTACACACAATATGAGCGAGGTTGTGGCGGCGGATAGGGCGGCGGTGCTGTCCAATGGGCAACTGGTGTTCTGCGGAACGCCGCAGGAGGTTTTTGCAGCTGGCGATATGCTTCGTGCTTGCCATTTGGAGCTGCCCCCGGCGGCGGCTCTGGGGGAAATGCTGGGTATTCCCGGCTGCATGGATCTGACAGAGCTGCTGGAGAGATTACAGGTTGAGGTGACGGAATGATGGATAGAGTGGATCTGGGCACGGAACTGCTGCGTTTGACCGACGTCAGTTGTATCTATGGCGAGACTGAGGATTGGCATAGCGCGGCGGTGCGGCATATCACTCTATCGATTTCGGCGGGTGAACGGGTGGGGCTGGTGGGGCACACCGGCAGCGGTAAATCGACACTTTTACAGCTGATGGGCGGTTTGCTTTCGGCGGACACGGGTAAGATCAGGCTGGGCAGACTGGACTTGACTGCAAGGAAGCGCCCCAAGGCGCTAGCTTTGTGCGAGTGGGTTGGTTTGGTATTTCAATATCCGGAGTATCAGCTTTTTGCTGAAACAGTGCGCGCCGAGCTGGCTTATGGCCCTAAGAATTTGGGTTGGCCGCAGGATAAAATTGATCAGGAAGTGGCCGCTATGGCGGCGAAAATGGATTTGAGCGATTTATTGGACGCAAATCCGTATCAGCTTTCCGGTGGTGAGAAGCGGCGGGTGGCGTTGGCCAGCGTTTTGATCATGCAGCCGCCATTGCTGCTGCTGGACGAACCGTTTGTTGGTTTGGACGCGACCGGGCGGCGGGAGTTTATGACTTTGCTGCTGGATTGGCAGAAGGCGCGGGGAGCGGCTATTATCTGCGTGAGCCACGATATTGACACTCTTGCGGCGTTTTGCGGGCGTTTGCTGGTGTTGAAGCAGGGTGAGCTGAAGTTGGATGCCCCGTTGCGCGAGGCTTTTGACGCAGTGGAATTATTGGCGGACTGCGGTATTTATCCGCCGCTGGCGCGGCAGGCAGTGTTGAGTCTGCGGGAATTGGGCTGGCCGGTTGAGGTTGATGCGGTGACTCTTGCTGAGGCGGCTGAGGCTATCAAAGCTGCGCTGGCAAGAAAGGCGGGTGAACGCCATGGCTAAGCGGAGGCAGATCCGGCTGGGTTCCTATTACGAGGCAGAATCTCCGATACACCGGCTTGACCCGCGCGCCAAGTTACTGGGCATGATGGTGTTTTTGCTGGCGGTGTTCTGTGCCGACAAATTTTGGACGTTTGCGGTGGTATATATTGCCGGGGCGGCGCTGTTTCGGCTGTCGCACATACCTTTGGCTAATGCGTTTCGCGCGGTGCGGGGACTGGTGGTGCTGCTGGCGCTGACCTGCCTTATCAATATGTTTTTTACAGCGGGAGATACGGTGTTGTGGCAGTGGGGTGGGCTTAAACTCACGGCAGAGGGGCTGGAACGCAGCGCTTTCATGTTGCTGAGACTGGTGGCGTTGGTATCTTTTGCGGGATTGCTGACGTATACAACCACGCCGATCGCTCTCTCTGACGCGTTGGAAAAGCTGCTTTCGCCGTTAAAAAGATTTGGTTTTCCGGCGCATGAACTGGCGATGATGATGACGATCGCGCTGCGGTTTATTCCCATTTTGCTGGAGGAAGCGAACAAAATCATGAAAGCGCAGCGGAGTCGCGGCGGTGATCTTTCTACCGGGAGTTTGATGAAACGCAGCGGCGGACTGGTGGCCATTTTGATACCGTTGTTGTTTAATGCGCTTAAGAGAGCGGATGATCTGGCGGTTGCGATGGAGGCGCGGGCCTATACCGGAGGTGAGAATCGGACGTGTCTGAGGGAACTGGTTTGGCACAAGCCTGACACGGTATATCTGCTGGCTATGGTGGGATTTTTGGCGCTGATGCTGGCGAGCCGCCGCCTGGGCGGATTTTGAGTATAATAAAATAAGAATAAGGGCGGTGCGGCAATGCGGGTTAAGTTGCTGATAAGCTATGATGGCGCGGATTTTGTGGGCTGGCAGCGGCAGCCAAAGGGGCGAAGCGTGCAGGGCGAAATTGAACGGGCTCTTGCGCGCTTACTGGGCGGCATGGTGTCAGTTCAGGGAGCCGGACGGACTGATGCAGGCGTTCATGCTATGGCGCAGACCGCCAGCTTTGAGGCGGAGCTGAACATGCCGTTGGAGCGGTTGAGTTATGCTCTGAATAATCTGTTGCCGCTGGATGTGCGGGTGCTGGCTGCTGGTAAGGCGGAGGATGACTTTCATGCCCGGTTTTCACCGAGCAGCAAGGAATACCGCTATTTTATTGCGCCGGGGGTTAAACCCTCGCCGTTTGACGCGCGCTATGTATGGCATTGCCCCGGCAGGCTGGCTTATGACGAGATGGCGCTGGCAGCCGGCACGTTGCAGGGTGAACATAACTTCCGCAGTTTCTGCGCTAAAAGCCAGGTGGTGAGCAGCTATGTGCGGACTATTTACGCGGCGGAATTTCGTCTGGCCAAGTCGGAGGACGCGCCGGAACCACTGCAGTTTTTAGCGATGCGAGGTGAACTTTATATGTTGCGCCTGCTGGGGAATGGTTTTATTTACAAGATGGTGAGGCTGATAGCCGGCGCGTTGGTAAAATTGGGTGAGGGGAAGTTATCCCACGTCGAATTTGCGCAGGCTTTGGCATATGAGCAGCCTCAGCCTCCCGCACCAGCCGCCCCACCTAACGGGCTTTATCTCTGGAAGCTGGCATATTTGGAAAAAGATGTGTAATTGTCTTAAAAATAGTGGAAAATTTCTTGACAAGCGCCGGCGTATTATATATAATTTTAAGGTAGCGACACTTTCAGCCCCGTTAGTGTCATGCTGGAATTTCTTGGAAGGTTTTGAGGAGGAATTACGCTATGCGTACTTATATGGCAAAGGCGCAGGAAATCGACAGAAAATGGTTCGTGCTTGACGCCACAGATAAGCCGCTGGGTCGTTTGGCTTCGGAAGCGGCACGCTTGCTGCGCGGCAAGCATAAGCCCATCTTTACGCCGCACGTTGACACTGGCGACTATGTTATCGTTATCAACGCCGACAAGGTGATTTTGACAGGCAAGAAGCTTGACCAGAAAATCATGTATAAGCACACCGGCTATCCGGGCGGTCTGAAAGAGACCCCTTATCACCGTTTGCTGGCCGAAAAGCCGGAGCGTGCAGTGGAAGCTGCGGTGCGCGGTATGCTCCCTAAGAATCGTCTTGGCCGTAAGATGATCAAGAAGATGAAGGTTTATGCGGGCGCTGAGCATTTGCATCAGGCGCAGAAACCGGAAAATTGGAATTTCTGAGAGAAAGGAGCAGACTAACATGGCAGACAACAGATTTTACGGCACCGGTCGCAGAAAGAACGCCATTGCCCGCGTTTGGCTGACCCCCGGCAACGGTACGGTGACTGTTAATAAAAGAGAGCTCGGCGAATACTTCGGCAAGAAGACGCTGGAAATGATCGTGGAACAGCCCTTGGAGCTGACCAATAGCCTGGGCAAGTTTGACGTTATTGCTACTGTTAAGGGCGGCGGCACCACCGGCCAGGCGGGTGCTCTTCGCCACGGCATAGCCAAGGCACTGGTGGAATCGGACGCTAACCTGCGTCAGGCGCTTAAGGCCGCAGGTTTCCTGACCCGTGATCCGCGTATGAAAGAAAGAAGAAAATACGGCTTGAAAAAGGCTCGCAAGGCCAGCCAGTTCTCCAAACGTTAAGTTGGACTTTTTAAGAGACCGCAGATTGTTCTGCGGTCTCTCTTTTTATAAAAAGGCTTGGCGGCGGGAGGAAAATATGCTAAAATATAATATCTATTTTTAATATCGCGGGGAGAGGCGGTTTGGTTAGATGGATAACATTGATGTGATCATTTTGAAGTTTTTGCAGGAGAACGGGCGTGAGACGGCATCGAATATCAGCAAGCAGATTCACCTTTCGGTTTCGGCAGTGCTTGACCGTATCCATAAACTGGAGGAGGCCGGGGTGGTTAAGAAATACACTGTGCTGTTGGATTCGCGTAAGCTTGGGTATGACGTGCTGGCGGTGATGGAGGTGCGCTTGGAGCATCCGCGTTTTTATGACTCTTTCGTGGAGGCCGTGATGGCCAACGACAACATAGTCGACTGCTATTATTTAACGGGGGATTTTGATTTTAATCTGAAGATATGCTGCCGCTCCTCGGACGAGCTGGAGGCACAGCATCGCTATGTTAAGGAGATTCCCGGCGTTTCCGCTACTATTACGCATTACGTGTTGAAGGAAGTTAAGAATATTTATGAAGTTACGCCGGTTGAAGCCTAGGCGAACGAAAATTTTTGGCGCCAAGGGCTTATAACCGAAAAAAAAAGGCCTTCCCCGTGTTATATTGACAAATGTTTGCTAATTGTGTATAATTCAAGCTATACGTAGCTTTGTTGCGATAAAATCGAGCATAAGAGACAATGGCGTCTGTTGCGCGTGTTTTCTTGTGCTTATTTTTATTTGGCAGGGCTGCAATTTAATATGTAAGGAGATATGGTATATGAAAACTTTGGGTTACTACAACGGGAAATTTGATGAACTTGACAAGATGATGATCCCGATGAACGATCGGGTCTGCTATTTTGGTGACGGCGTTTATGACGCGACGCTGGCCAGAAACTATAAAATTTTTGCGATCGACGAGCACATTGATCGCTTTTTTAACAGTGCGGGTCTGCTGAAAATTAAAATCCCTTACACAAAGGATGAAGTAAAAGCGCTGCTGAACGAGATGCTGCAAAAAATGGAAAGCGGCAATATGTTTGTTTACTGGCAGGTGACCCGCGGCACAGGTATACGCAATCACGCTTTCCCTGATACTCCCGCTAATATGTGGATCATGTTGAAGCCGGCTGAGCTGAAAGATATGGATAGGAAGCTGAAACTGGTGACGGCGGAAGATACGCGTTTCTTCCACTGCAACATAAAGACACTGAATCTGATCCCCAGCGTGATGGCGGCACAGAATGCCGAATCTCAGGGGTGTGATGAGACGATTTTCCACCGCGGCGACCGCGTGACAGAGTGTGCCCACAGCAATGTACATATTATTCAGGACGGTATGCTGAAAACAGCTCCGGCTGATAATCTGATCCTGCCCGGCATTGCGCGCGCCCATCTGATCGCGATGTGCAAGAGGCTGGGCATTCCGGTTAACGAAACGCCTTATACTGTGGACGAATTGCTGAACGCCGAGGAGGTTATTGTGACTAGCAGCAGTCAGCTTTGTATGCTGGCCGAGAGTGTGGACGGTAAGCCTGTGGGCGGAAAGCAGCCGGAATTGGTGGGTCGTTTGCAGCAGGCGTTGCTGGACGAATTCTATGCAGCGACCGATAAGTAATCTGATATAACTATGAGTAAACAAACAGAAGTGAAAATTCTGCCGGTGGGGGATTGCGCCCTGCTGGTGGAATTTGGCCGTGAGGTCAACGAAAAGCTGAACGACCGGGTGCGGGCGCTTTGCGATGCGGTGTTGGCGGCAGGTTACCCCTGGCTTGAGGACGTGGTGCCCGCGTATGCCTCGCTATTGGTGAGCTGGGAGGCTGGCGCAACTGACTTTACTGCTGCTAGTGCGGCGGTTGAACATTTGCTGGCTGTGCTCTCTGAGCGCTCATCAGAACAAAAGCGTATCTGGGCGATTCCTGTGTGCTATGAAGGGGAATTTGCCCCTGATATGGCTGATATGGAGCAGCTTTGTGGACTTTCGGCTGCCGAAATTATCCGTCTGCACAGCGGACGCGATTATAAGATCTATATGCTGGGCTTTTTGCCCGGCTTTGCCTATTTGGGCGGTTTGGATAAAAAGATCCATGCGCCGCGTCTGCAAACGCCGCGCGTTAGAATTGAGGCGGGCAGCGTCGGTATCGGCGGGGCGCAGACCGGTATTTACCCCCTGGCGTCGCCGGGTGGCTGGCGTTTGATTGGCAAAACGCCTCTGCCGCTTTATGATCCTGACCGTGCTGAACCGATTTTTTATCAGGCGGGGGATTTTGTGCGCTTTTTACCTATTTCGGCGAAAGCATTTGACCATCTGGCTGCTGATGTGGCCGCCGGACGCTGGCAGCCCCAACTGTGTGACGGGGAGGTGGCGCGATGACTGTTGCCAGGAAATTTTGCCGCGTTATTCAGCCGGGAGCGCTTTCTACCGTGCAGGACAAAGGACGATTTGGCTATCAGCGCTTCGGTATGAGCCCCAGCGGCGTAGTGGATAGGGCGGCTTATCGTGAGGCGAACTGGCTGCTTTCCAATCCGGGGGAAGCTGCGGTGCTGGAGATGACTATCACTGGAGCTAAGCTGGAAATACTCTCCGCCGGGCGATGCGCCATTACCGGGGCGGATATGGGGGCGATTTTGAATGGTGCGCCTGCGCCGCGAAGCAAAGTGTTTGCTGTCTCCGCTGGAGACGTTTTGCAGTTTGGCATGGTGAAAAACGGTCTTCGCACTTATTTGGCTGTGGGCGGCGGCTTTGATGTGCCTTTGGTCATGGGCAGCCGTTCTACTAATCTGAAGTGCGGCATAGGCGGTTTTTTAGGCCGGGCGCTGAAAGCGGGCGACGAGCTGGCGGCTTTGCCTGATAACGGCGGCGAGGCTAGGGAGCTGCCCCCGCAGGTATACCAACGGGAGATAGTTTTGCGCTATGTGGCGGGGCCGCAGCAGGATATGTTCCCGACTGAGGTGTACGCAGCTTTTAACGCGGCGGAGTATGTTGTGTCGCCGCAAAGTGACCGCATGGGCTGCCGTCTTGACGGCTGCAATTTGCAGACGCCAGGCGGAACGGATATTGTCTCGGATGGTATTGCGTTTGGCTCAATTCAAGTGGCGAATTCTGGCCAGCCTATTGTGCTGTTGGCCGACCGGCAGACTACCGGTGGCTATGCCAAGATTGGCACGGTGATAAGCAAGGACCTGCCGCTTTTGGCGCAGGCTTTGCCAGGAACGAAAGTGAAATTCCTGTTGGTGAAGGTGGAATAAGCATAGAGCGAGGTGTGTGCGATGGATTACAGTAAGGTTAGCCCGCGCGAGCTCAGGCATCTTATCCGGGTGGGGGAAATTACCGGTCCAACGGCTGGTATGTGCGCCGGATATGCGCAGGCAAATTTGGTGATTTTGCCGAAAGCGCTGGCGTATGATTTTCTGCTGTTTGCGCAGCGGAATCCTAAACCCTGTCCAATTCTGGAGGTTGCCGATGCAGGGAGCCGCGAGTTGCATTATATGGCGGCTGACTGCGATATTGCCAAGGATTTCCCCAAGTATCGTGTATATGAACGGGGGGAACTGGCGGGCGAATATACTGATATTGAGGCTCTGTGGCGTGATGATTTTGTCAGCTTCATTATCGGGTGCAGTTTCTCGTTTGAGGCTGATCTGCTGGCGGCAGGGATTCCCGTGCGGCATATCGAAGAGGGGCGGAACGTACCTATGTATGTGACGAATATTGACTGCCGGCCAGCGGGGTGCTTTGCTGGTAAGATGGTAGTGAGTATGCGGCCGCTGGCGGGCGAGGCAATCCCGCAGGCTGTGCAGATTACTGGGGCGATGCCGCGTGTGCATGGCGCGCCCATTCATATCGGCGACCCGGAGGCGATCGGTATTCATGACATCAACAAGCCGGATTTCGGTGATGCGGTGACTATTAAGCCGGGCGAGACGCCTGTTTTCTGGCCTTGCGGGGTGACCCCGCAGGCCGTGGTTATGCAGAGCAAGCCGGAAATTGTGATCACCCATGCGCCTGGGCATATGCTGGTTTTGGACGTGAAGAATCTGGCGCTGAAATACTAAGCGGACGGGAGAGATTGATATGCGGGTGGATTTGAACTGCGATTTGGGCGAGAGTTTTGGCCGTTATACGCTGGGGCTGGACGATGAGGTTATTAAATATGTTTCCTCGGCTAATGTTGCCTGCGGTATGCACGCTTCTGATCCGCAGGTGATGGCTAAAACAGTGCGGTTGGCGAAAGCGGCAGGAGCTGCGGTGGGCGCCCATCCTGGATTTGCCGATTTGCAGGGGTTTGGACGGCGGAATATGGACTTATCCCCGATGGAGCTGCATGATTTGGTGTTATATCAGCTGGGGGCGCTGGACGGCTTCTGCCGGGCAGAGGGCATTAAACTTTCGCATGTGAAGCCGCACGGCGCTATGTATAATATGGCGGTGAAAAATGCCGCGATGGCGGGAGCTATCTGCCGGGCGGCGCGGGATTTTGATCCCGCACTGTCCATTTTAGCGCCGGACGGCAGTGAACTGCAGCGGGCGGCGGCAGAATGTGGTCTGTCGTTTATCTGCGAGGTGTTTGCCGACCGGGCCTATCAGCCGGACGGCACGCTGGTACCGCGGAAAATGCCGGGCGCGATGATCGATGATGAGGAAGAGGCGATCTCACGAGTCGTTCGCATGGTGAAGACCGGGCTGGTGCGAGCAATTTCCGGCGAGGATATCAAGGTGAAAGCGGAATCTATTTGCGTGCATGGGGACAGTTCCAAGGCGCTGGTCTTTGTGCAGAAAATTCGGGTGGCATTGCAGGATGCAGGAATTGAGATCAAGCGGGGAGGACGGGAGGATGACTGAGCAGATGAAAAAGACGGAAACCATCGAGGATGTGATTTTGCGCCACTCGCAGCGGGGTATGCAGGTTTTACGGCAGTTTTTGCCGGATGATTACTGCAAGCAGGCGGCGGCCAAATTGCTGGCACTGCCCAGAGGAGAGATCTTGTTGACCACCGGCTTTTATGTGGCTGGTTATGCTGAAACTGATGGTCCGGTGGGAACTTATGTTTTGGCGCGGGCGTTGCAGAAGCTGGGCTTTGCGCCCTGCATTGTAACAGACGAGTTTTGCCGCGACTTTTTTGAGCCGACGGGAATTCCGGTGGAATATGCGGCGTTTGACGCAGCAAAGCCGGATTTTATCCATTTACTGGACACTCACAATCCGCAGGCTGTGATATCTATTGAGCGTTGTGGTGTTAATATTGAGGGCAAATATGCCAATATGCGCGGTGTGTCTATCGATGAGTTTACCGCGCCTCTGGACGAATTGGTGAAGCTGGCCAAGGAACGCGGCATTGCTACCTTTGGTGTGGGCGATGGCGGCAATGAGATTGGCATGGGCAATCTGGCAAAAGAGATCACCGAGCGTCTGGAGTTGGCGCCCTGCACGGTAGAGGTGGAGAACCTGATTATCGCCAGCGTTTCCAACTGGGGCGCGTATGGACTGGCGGCATGGCTTTCCAAACTGCATGGAGAAGATTTGCTGGCTGATTTTGACGAGTGCCGCGATTTTATCGCGCGGACGGTTAAGGTGGGCAGCGTTGACGGCGTGACCCACGAATTTACCTGCTCGGTTGATGGGTTTGATATGGTGATCGAGCAGGAGATTATTGACGCACTGCATGAGAAACTGCGGGCGTAAGGCTAATTGGATAAAACTTACATACAGCGGTTCGGAGCAATCCGAGCCGCTTTTTTGTCGTGGAATGTCCGGCGGGGACGGTGTTATAATGCTATGACGTCAGAGAAGTATTTTGGGGGTGATAGCGTGGACAATAGATTGGCTAATAAACTTTCTGAGCGGGAAATGGCCTTTTGCCGTGAATATGTGCGGCTTTGGGATGGAACCAAGGCTGCGGTGAGCGCAGGCTATAAAGAGCGTTTGGCGGCGGGGCGGGCAGCCAGAATATTGCAAAAACCGGCGGCTCAGCAGGAGATCAGACGGCTTTGCACGGCTACTGTGGCCGGATTTGGCGGGGATATGGCGGCGTTGGCCGACGGCGAGGAAATCCTGCGATTTTTGACGGCGGTTATGCGGGGCGAGGTGCGTGACGGCAAGGGCGCGGAGGAGGGCGTGGGAATGCTTCCCAAAGTGAGCGAGCGCACCAGAGCGGCGGAGCTTTTGGGGCGTAATCAGAGGCTTTTCGGCGATAAGGGCGGCAGGGATAACGGCGAATGTGTTGTGCGAATACTGGGCGAGGAGGAGCTGAAGTGAGGTTCAATGAAAAAGTGCGGGAGATTTATCTGCCGGCTTTGGTGGGCGCAGGCTACCGCGAGTTTTGGCAGTTTTGCGGGCGTTACCGGGTGGTTAAGGGATCTCGTGCGTCGAAGAAGTCCAAGACAACAGCGCTGAATCTGATTTGGCGGATATTGAAGATGCCGCAGGCGAACGCATTAGTGGTACGGCGGACGTACCGTTCACTGAAAAATTCCTGTTATGCGGAGCTTAAGTGGGCGATACGTCAATTTGGTGTGGCGGCGGACTGGCGTTTTCGGGAGGAGCCGCTGGAGCTGACCTACTTGCCGACCGGGCAGAAAGTGTATTTTCGTGGGCTGGACGACCCTCAGAAGCTGACCTCTATTGTGGCGGAGCAGGGCGCTCTGTGTTTCGTATGGCTGGAAGAGGCGTTTGAGATCAGCCGGGAAGAGGATTTTGCCATGCTGGACGAGAGTGTGCGCGGAGCGGCGCCACCGGGGCTTTTTAAACAGCTGACACTGACGTTTAATCCCTGGAATGAGCGGCATTGGCTTAAGCGGCGTTTTTTTGACGCGCCGCCTGACCCTGATGTGCTGGCGATGACGGTGGACTGGCGCTGTAATGAATTTTTGGACGCGGCTGACCGCCGTATGTTTGAGCGGATGGCCGAGCGGGAGCCGGCGCGTTACCGTGTGGCCGGACTGGGTGAATGGGGCGTTGCCGGAGGCCTGGTTTATGAGCGCTGGCAGGAATCTGAGTTTGACCCGCGCGAGGTGGCGGCCAAGCCGGGAGTGCAAACTGCCTTTGGACTGGATTTTGGTTATGTGAACGACGAAACAGCGTTGTTTTGCGGTTTGGTGGATTTGGCGTCGCGGCGGCTTTACGTGTTTGACGAGATATATCATAAAGGTATGTCCAACGAACAAATTGCCGAGGCCGTGACCCGGCGCGGTTATGCCAAGGAGAAAATACGGGCTGATGCGGCCGAGCCAAAAAGCATTGACCGTTTGCGCGAGCTTGGCTTATATCGCCTGCGAGCGGCCAGAAAAGGGCCGGGGAGCGTTATGGCGGGTATTGATTATCTGCGGGATTTTGATATTATAGTACGACCCTGCTGCCGGAATTTTCTGCGGGAGATTAGCTGCTATTGCTGGGAGCGCGACCGCGAGGGGCGGTATCTGAACTATCCTGCGGACGAAAACAATCATCTGATGGATGCTATGCGATATGCCGTTTCTGATTTGCTGATGGGCGATGTGTACAGCTTTTAAGACGTCATGGAATGTCCGGCAGGTGATGTGGTAATATGGCATTGTCAGAAAACAGGCGGCGATGAGCCGTCTTTTTTTCTGACAAAATATGATGGGAGGAATGATAATGCGGAGTTTTCGGGAGATATGCGAGAATTTACGCCATGGTATGCAGGCCCGGCTGCCGTGCAGCATAGAACCAGGCGACTTGCAAATCATGGAATGGGAACTGGCGCGCTGGCTTGGAAGCCAGGCGCGGGAGCGCATGCTTACCGGCGAGGCTTATTTTGTGGGCGAGCATGATATTTTGCAACGCGAGCGCACCGTGATCGGCCGGGGAGGGCAACAAGAGGCCGTTCGCAACCTGCCGAACAACCGGCTGGTGAACAATCAATACGGCAAGTTAGTCAATCAGAAAGCTGATTATCTGCTGGGGCAGCCTATAAGCTGGGAGGTGGAAAATCCTGGCTTTGACGCAGCGCTGAAGCGGATTTTTGACCGGAGGTTTATGCGCCAGCTGAAGCGTTTGGGCAAGACATGCTACAATGAAGGAGTTGCCTGGCTTTACCCTTATATTGACGCGGAGGGAGCGCTGCGTTTTCGGAGTTTCCCTGGGCATGAGATACTGCCGTTTTGGGCTGACGCCGAGCACAGCCGCCTGGAATGTGCGCTGCGTTTTTATCAATTGGAAGGATGGGTAAACGGCACGCTATCTCTTATTGACATGGTGGAGATTTTTGATCTTGCTGGAGTTCATTGTTTTCGTTATGAGCAGGGGAAACTGCTTCCGGAGGACGACTGCCACCATGCGTATCTTATCCACAAACTGCCTGACGGCAGTTTTGAGCGGGTGAACTGGAGCCGAGTGCCGCTTGTGCCTTTCAAGCTGAATGCACGTGAGCAGCCGCTGCTGCTGCGTGTTAAGGGGTTGCAGGACGCGCTGAATCAGGCGCTTTCGCAGTTTCAGAATGCCCTGGAGGAAGACGCACACAACACTATACTGGTCATCAAAAATTATGATGGTACCGATTTGGATGAGTTTCGCCACAATCTGGCTGCTTACGGCGCGGTGAAAGTGAAAACAGTGGACGGTGCGGGCGGCGGTATCGACACTCTTTCCGTCAATGTGGACGCTGCGAATTTCGAGGCTGTCATCAAACTGTTGAAAGATGCGATCATCGAAAACGGTATGGGATTTGATGCCAAGCTGGAAAAGGGCTATCGCGCTGCTAATGAGCTGAATATTAAATCCATGTATAGCGACATTACGCTGGACGCCAACGACTTTGAGGCGGAATTGCAGGCCGCTTTCGAAGATCTGCTGTGGTTTGTGAAAGCGTATTTGTTCAACACCGGTCAGGGCGATTACATGAGTGAAAGCTGGAGGCTGATTTTTAATCGTGACATTATGGTAGATGAGAGTGAGGTTATTGAAAACTGCGTAAAATCGCAGGGCTTGCTTTCCACCGCGGCCATAGTAGCGCAGCATCCCTGGGTGAACGACGTTAGCGGCGAACTGGCGCGTCTTAAGGCTGAACAGAGCGAACAGGCGCAAATTGCTGCAGGCGGGGAGTGATCGCTATGCGGGTGCAGGTTATTATCAAGTGTCCGTGTGGCTGGCTGGAGGCGGCGCTGCTGGACTGTCCACGGTTAAGCCGAGCTGCTAATGCGGCGGCGGTATTGGAGGCGAGCGTGGTGAAAACGGGCGATTTGAGCTTTGATGAGGGAACGCCGGTAAAACTGCTTTGTGACGGGGCGGAAGTTTTCTCTGGCCGGGTGTTTACCAAGAGCCGTACCAGGCCAGAAATCATCAATATCCGCGCGTATGACGAGCTGCGTTATTTGCAGAACCGCGACTGTTGCAGTTTTGTGAGCGCGACGCCGGGGAATATGCTGCGTCAGATTGCTGGAATGCTGGATTTGCCGCTGGGCGACGTGGCTGACTGCGGTTACCGCTTTACGGCCAAGGTTTATGACAACCGGCGTTATCTGGATATGCTGGCTGACGTGCTGGCTGATGTTTTGCGTGTCAAGAGCAAGCATTATTATGTATTGGCTGAAAATGGCAAATTGTGTCTGCGCGACTGTCGGGAAATGATGGTTAACGTGGTGATGTCGCTGCCGAACTTTTGCGGGTACAGCTATCTGACCACGCTGGACGATGGCTATGCCAACCGGGTGAAAGTGATTTACGAGGATAAGCGTAAGAGCCTGCGTCAGGAATATATGGCGGAAAACAGGGAGGATATCAAGCGTTTCGGTGTGTTGCAGTATGTATCGAAAAATGCTTCGGCCAACCGGCAGACCAAAGCGCAGGCTGATCAGCTGCTGCGGGATTTGAATCATCGTGGCGAGCAGCTTTCGGTGCGCGGTGCACTGGGCGATGTTCGGGTGCGAGGTGGGTCGATGGTGCGTGTGAATCTGAACCTGGGGGATCGTATTGTGAACGATTGGGCACTGGTGCAAAGCGCTGTCCACACGTTTTGCTCGGGGCAATGTCTGATGGACTTGGAACTGGAACTTGTGTGAGGTGAACGATGTATCATTTTTTTCTGGGAGAAATGGAGCTGCCGCTGGCGCCGGAAAAATATTCCCTGCGTCTGCCCAAAAAGAGCGAGGTTTTGACGATGGCCGACGGGCATGAGGTGGCTTTGGCCAGACCATGCGGACTTAGGGAGATCAGCTTTGAAATGTTATTGCCATATTTTGCTGAATCGCCGCTGTTGAAGGACGGTATTAAGGTTTACCGTCCGATTCATTATCTGAACGAACTTTCGGAATGGGCGAAAAGCGGCGAGGCCAGACGGCTGATTATCTATAGGACTCTGCCCTCCGGCGAGGAGATATTCAACACAAATATGCTGGTGATTTTGGACGGCTATCAGGTAATTGAGGCTGCTGACCTGGGGTTTGATGTAAAAGTGGCCATAGCGCTGCGGGAATATGCCGCCCCTGTTACCAGGCGCTATTAATGCGTAGGTCAGAAAGAGGGGTTGAAATATGAGTGCTTTTAACGGACTGGCCGAGGTGCTGCTGAAGCTATCTGAACGGATGAGCGAGGCTGCAGATGGCGTGAGCTTTGCCTTTGGGCAGGTGGTGCGCGGCGAGGGCCTGACCGTGCAGTTGGAATCCCGTCTGCTCCTGCCATCCGACGTACTGGTTTTGACCGACCCGGTGATTGAGTCTGTGGAGCCGATTCTGGACGAGAATGACAGACCTACAGGAGTTTACAACGTGTTGGACAATCTGAGCATCGGCGACCGGGTGCTGTTGGCCAAAATACAGGGCGGTCAGTATTACGTTATATTGAGCAAATGCTATGCGGTGGAGAGTGATTCGGTATGAGACTGAAAACGGACGATGCGAGGGGCAGGGGAGATACTCCGCTGGGTGACGCGGCCTTTTGGCTGGAGGAGACATTAGCGTTGACCGAACAAATTTCTGAATGTTTGCCCCGGCTTTGGCCGGACGAGTTGCCCGCAGAGTTAGATACGGCCGAGGCAATGTTGCTTGCAGCAGGAGTTTGGCCGGAGCCGGAAGATCAAATAAGCTCTGCACTGCTGGATTATTTTGTTCCGGCAGCAGCAGGCAAACGGAGCGATTGCAAGCCGGAAAGTGTCGAGGCAGCAGGGGAACACGGCGGAGGACGGCCTCAGGTTAGCCCTGGTGCGACGCATATTGTGAGGCGGGAACGGGATGTAACGTCAGTTTCGGGGCAAGGCGGACAACAGCAGAGGCGGGAGAGAGCGTCGGAAGTATCAAGCGCCTCAGCAGTGCCGGATGTGCTAAATGAGTATCCGGCGGTGGAGCTTGCACAGGAATTGGCGACACCACATACGGCGGCAGCGCTGCCGAAAGTCTGGCATGAGATTAATAGTGCGAATGACCTTTTGCTGGCGGCGGAGGAAGTTGATTCAGCCCCGGAATTTTATGGTCTGACAGCGGAATTGCGAACGGCGGCAAATGATACCCCTGAGCATATGGATATGACGCCGGGGGCGGTTTGGCAGGAGACGGCGGAGGAAAGCCGGACGGCCGGCGCTGCCAGGGTTATATGGCGGAAGACAAGCGGGAGAGATAGTGGGATTGAAAGTTCCCTGCCGGGCATGGCAGAAAGTTCGAAGGTTTTTAAAGAGACTGCGGCAGTTGATATTGACAAGTTGGCTGAAATAGTGGCAGAACGGCTGCGCGAACGCCTGGAAATCATATTGCAGAGCAGGCCGTTTGTGTAAGTTTTTTATGGAGGAACGTAAAAATGGCGAATGAACTGGCGGCCTTTCTGGCCGAGAACACACAAAGGAAGAACCTTAAAGTGGCAGTTTCGGCGCGGTTTAAGGACGTAAACGGCGACCCAGTTCTCTGGGAGCTTTGCCCGCTTTCAGCGGGAGATATGCAGGATATTTTGGCGGCGGGCAACGCAGCGGCGGAGTTTAGCGGCAAGGGGCGGCGGCAACGGGAGTTGCTGGTGGCACTGTTGGCCAAATCTGTTGTTACGCCTGATTTGACAGCGGCTGAATTGCAGGATAGCTATGGCGTCATGGGGGCGGAGCAGCTTTTGTTGGCAATGCTATCGCCGGGAGAGTTTAGTGCCTTGGAGAGAGCGTTTGTGTCACTGAATTTGGACTGTGGCCTTTCTGAGTTGACGGATAAGGCAAAAAACTGATCAAGACCGGAGGTCAGGATGTGCAGACGGCGCTTTGCTGTCTGCTGCGTTGGGGCTGGGCGCCGGGGCAGTTCTTGCAGCTAACTCCTGCGGAACAGGCCTTTGTGACCGCCGGTCTGATCTGGGAGGAAGAACAGCGGGCAGCGCGTGGACGCCGCAGACGGGGTTGAGGGCGCTTAGCCGCATAAAAATGCCGCCTGTATGGCGGGGTATAAATGGCGCGAGAGTGCAGGAAAGGGAGTAAATATGCTGAAAGTGTTGCGAAAGCTATTCGGTGGGGTGGTGAACGAACATAATTACGCCGAGTTTAAAAAAGAGCTTTTGAAGCGTTATGTGAGCATGAATGATTATCGGGCGTTGGAGCAGGAGGTGCAGTCTGCGGGAGAGCGTGCGGCGGAATTAGCTGATAAAGCGGCGGCAAGCGATGAATTGGCGGCGCAGTTGGCGGCGGCAAAAGAGCAGGCGGCCGGCTTGGCAGATGAACTGGCGCAGGCTTCGGTAAAATATAAGCAGGAGCTGCAGACCGCCAGGGTGAACTGTGCCGTGGAGTGTGCGCTTTTTACCGCAAGGGCAAAGAACCGCGCAGCGGTCAAAGCACTGTTGGATCTTTCTAAGCTGGAGTTTGATGGTGATATGATTACAGGTTTGGACGAGCAAATTGCGGCACTCAAACAGGATCCGGCGACGGCCTTTTTGTTTGAACGCGAGAGCTTTGGCGAGGCGGCCGACTGGGTGGGGTTCATCCCGCAGGCGGCGGGCGATCTGCCGGAGGACGGGCCTAATAGCGGTTTCCGTCTACGTTTGCAGCGGGCGCAGGGGAATCTTGAGGCTATCCGTGTTAAGCAGGAGGCTGCTGCAAAAGGGGTGTATCTCTAGCTCTTGGACAGGATAGGCTGGTGCGGCGGCAGGGAGCGCATCGGTGAGGATGGAAAGGTACGTTCTTTGCGAGGCGGTGGCGGTGGATAATGGCACTATCCTGGCAAGGGCAGGAGTTATAACAAAAATTTTATTTTTGAGGGAGGACTTTTTATGGCACAAGTAACTAATGTGGGCACAGTATGGAATTTGCCTAATTACGCTGGCGAGCTTTTTACAGCGGATTCTTTGCAGACACCGCTGCTTTCGATGATCGGCGGGCTTTCCGGAGGGCGTCAGACGACTAATTTTGAATTTCCGACGGCGGTACTCTACGATTATCCGGAGGCTACGCAGCCTGAAATCTCCGAGGAGGCTTCGGTGACCGCGCCGACGGCGAGCATGGCGGTTAGAAGCCAGGAGAGCAACGTGGTGCAAATTCATCAGGAGGTAATCAACCTGAGCTATGCCAAGCAGAGCAACACCGGGCGTCTGGCTGGGCTGAATACCGCCGATCTGGCGGAGAGCCTGGCTGACGAAAGGGCGTTTCAGGTGCAGCACAAGCTGGTCAAAATTGCCCGTGACGTGGAGCACAGCTTCATTAACGGCAAGTATCAGAAATCTACCGGCAGCAGTGTGGCCAACAAGACGCGCGGCCTTTTGGAGCTTTGCTCCGGCGGCACTACCATTGATGCGAAAGGCGCAACCCTAAGCAAGAATCTGTTGCAGCAAATTTTTCGCAAGATGGCAGCGGCAGGCGCTTATTTCAGCAACATGGTGATGTTTCTTCCTGCCTATCAGAAGCAGGCGCTTTCCGAAATCTATGCGACGCAGTTTGTAGGCTCTACTCTGTTTGCTCCGGCGGAACGCAATGTGGGCGGTCTGAATATTACCGAAATTGAGACTGACTTCTGCCGGGTGGGTGTTTGCTGGAATCGCTTTATGCCCTCTGACAGTATTCTTATTGCTGATGTGGCGCATATTGCCCCGGTATTCCAAGCGGTGCCGGGCAAGGGCGTGCTGTTTGAAGAAGAACTGGCCAAAACCGGCGCGGCGGACAAAATCCAGATTTACGGTCAGATTGGCTTGGCCCACGGCCCAGCTTTCCTGCATGCTTCGATTACAGGTTTGGCCGACGGCACTGCGATCGAATAGGCCGCTGCCGCATGTTGTGGCGTGGTTGGCGACGTGGGAGGTGCTTTTATTGAATCAGGAAGAATTTTTGCGGCGGCTTGAAGAATTGCTGGCCGGATTCGGCTATGCTGTGGGTGAGGATGATGACAATCTGCTTGTTGAAGCGGCAGAGGCGGCGGAACGGCAGCTTTTGATGCAGTTAGATACTGCCAGGGAGTCAATGGCGGCTAAGCTGGATTTGGCGGCGGCATTGTATCTGCGGGGTGAGGCGCATCTGCCGGATAGTGAAGCGGCGGGCGGCGTTAAAGCGATTGCAATGGGCGACGTATCCTTGACTTTTAATGAGAACGGTACTGCGACCGGCCGGCGTTCGGCTCTGGCCGATGAGCTGTATCAAAGCGCGATGATGCAGATAGCGGGCGAGCGGGGTGTGAAATGGTAGATATTGACATGAGTGCTCTAGCGTTGCTTTATGACGGGCGCTGTACTGTTTTGCAGGAGACAAACAGCGAGGGCGCGGCAGGCTGGTTATCCGAGCGTGGGCAGCAGGAGCTTTGGCGGGATGTTCCCTGCCACCTGGTGTTGGAGCAGGCTCAGCCCGCCGCGGCCACTGCCGGGGCGGCGGAGCTTTCGGCGCGCGGCAAGCTTTTTTTGGCGGCGGATTATGTTATACCTGCCGGGTGTAGTGTAGTCGTGCGGCAGCAGGGGCGGGAATACCGTCTGGGTTTATCCGGTATGCCGCAGGTTTTTGCAGCTCACCAGCAAATTGCTGTGGCGCTTTTGAGTGAGAGAGCTTGATGAAAACTGGGGGAGAAAGCAATGAAAGATTTTTTGCGGGCGCTAAGTGAACGTTTGCTGGAACTTTTCGGACGGGAATACCGTTTATTTTATGGGCGTGTCTGGCAGGGCGCCAAGGGGACTTGCTTTTTTGTGTTGCCCTCCAAAGTGAAGCGTGAGGTTTTGCCGGGAGGGCGCATCCGCCGGGAATATAGTTTATCGCTTCGATTTTATCCCGCGAAGCGTGAGGAGCTTATATTGCAGCAGCAGGTGGGTGAAAAGCTTTTGCCCGAGTTGGTGGAGCTATCCGGCAAAAAGCGGCGTTATCATGGCCGAGATCTGGTATACCAGCCTGGTGAGGAGTTTTTGACGGTGAGCGGCACTTATGAGTTTTATACCACGGCGGAGCAGGAACGAGAGGAGAGCGTAGTGGCCGCCGGGGATCTGATGCTGGAATTTGATTTGAATAAGTTAATGTGAGGTGAGCGAAATGTCTTTTGATGGCGGAAGTTTTGTGACGCAGAACAAGGTTTTGCCGGGCGTTTACGTTAACGTTTCGGCAGAGAATAAAGTGAGTTCGGAGCTTTCGGAACGGGGTATTGCCGCACTGGGGCTGGAGCTTGACTGGGGGCCTTCGGGCGAGGTGTTTTATCTTTCGGCGAGTGATTTCCGTAAGAACAGCCAGGCGTATTTCGGCTATGGCTATGCCAGTGAGGAGATGAAAGGCCTGCGTGATTTGTTCGTGCGGGCGGCAGGCTGCTATTTTTACCGGCTGAACGCGGGAGAGGCTGCGGCTAATGCGCTTTGTACTGCAAAATACGGCGGTGTGCGCGGCAACGACCTGAGCATTGTGGTGAGCGAGGCTGAGGGCGCCTTTATGGTGGCGACTTATCTGGATGGGCAGGAGGTTGATGCACAGGCAGTGAATTCGGCGGTGGAATTGCAGGATAACGCTTATGTCTGCTGGAAATCTGACGCTGAGCTTACGGCAAGCTCCGGTTTACCGTTGTCTGGAGGTACTAATCTGACTGACGTGGGCGTGGATGCTTATCAGGAGATGCTTGATAAGCTGGAAGAAGTGCGTTTTAACGTACTGGGTTGTTTATCTACCGACACAGCGGTGCAGCAGTTGTTTACCAATTATACCAGATCGCAGCGCAACGCCAGTGCGGCCAAGTTTCAGACGGTGCTTTACCGCTGTGACGCTAATTATGAGGGTATCATTTCGCCAGTTAATGCGGTGCGTGACGCTTGCTGGCCGGAAAGCTCAATCGTTTACTGGCTGTGCGGTGCGGAGGCGGCCTGTGCCGTTAATGCTACTCTGACCAACAGCGTTTATGACGGCGAGTTTGACGTTATCCCGCTGGTGGCGAGCAGCGAATTGCAGGCGGCTTTGCAGGGAGGCAAAATTGCCCTGCATAAACTGGGCGAGCAGCTGCGCGTTTTGGAGGATGTGAATACCCTCTTGACCGTAGGCGACGGGCAGAGTGAGGATATGAAGTTTAATCAGACTATGCGCGTGCTGGACCAGATTGTGACAGATCTTTCCAACCTGTTTTACCAGAAGTATCTGGGCGTGGTGCTGAATGACAGCTCTGGCCGGGTGAGCCTGTGGAATGACATCGTTTCTTATTACCGGAAACTGGAAGGCTTGCACGCAATTGAAAGTTTTGAGGCGTCGGATATAGCGGTGAAACAGGGCGATAACAAGAAAGCTGTGGTTATCAGTTCTTATCTGACGGTGATCAATGCGATGTCGCAGCTTTATCTGACGGTTACTTTTGCGTAAACGGAAAAGGGGGAAAAGGCATGACTAATTCGGTGAACGGCACCATGAACGCCTGGGACGCGATCAGCTCGACGATGGCGGAATGTTTTGTGACTATCGACGGCAAACGTTACAAGTTTATGCAGGCCATTAACCTGGAGGCTACGATTGAGAAGAATAAGATGCAGGTGCCGATTTTGGGGCGCATGGGCCGTGGCAACAAAGGTGTGGGTTGGACTGGCAGTGGCAAGGCGACCTTTCACTATAATACCTCGCTGTTTCGCGAGCTGCTTTATCGTTTTAAGGAACGTGGCGAGGATATGTATTTCGATATTCAGGTGACCAATGAAGATCCTGTGTCAACAGTGGGCAGACAGACCGTTATCCTGAAGGACTGTAATTTGGACGGCGGTGTGCTGGCTAAGTTCAGCGCCGAGGACGAATATCTGGAGGAAGAAATCCGCTTCACTTTTGAGGATTTTGAGATACCCGAGAAGTTCGGCGTTCTCTCCGGTATGTGATGAGGCGGACGTTATGACGGAATATTTGACGGAAACTTATGCGCTGAAGGAAAATGAGAGTGAATTGCTGGTGTCTGGACGGACAGACGGTCTGGCGGCATTGTGTCAGGCTATCACCCTGATTTTGCAGGTGGAAGAGGGAGCTTACCCCATCTTCTCATCTGATTATGGGGTGGCTACGCACGACCTTTTGGGAAAGAACCGGGCTTATGTTATTCCTGAGATCGAACGGCGCATAAGTGAGGCGCTGCTGCATGACGATCGGATATTGGCGGTGGAGGATTTCAGCTTCACCGCCCATGACCGGAGTCTTAGCGTTAAGTTTTTGGTGCGGACTATTTATGGCGATATCAGCCAGGAGACGGAGGTGGCTGTTTGATGTTTGAACAGATGACCTATGAAAATATTATGGCGGAAATGCTGGAGCGGGTGGGAAGCTTGGTGGACAAGCGCGAGGGCTCGATTATCTGGGATGCTTTGGCGCCAGCAGCCTATCAACTTTCTCTTTATTACGAGGCGTTGGATAAGGTTTTGCAAAACGGTTTTGCCGACACGGCAGAGCGCGAGTATTTGTGTTTGCGGGCGCGGGAGCGCGGCATTGAGCCGCACCCTGCTACCTATGCCGGGGCACGGGCACGGATTATTGGCGCTGTGGCACTCGGCCAGCGTTATTTATGCGGCGATTATGGCTGGCAGGTGGAACGAGAGCTTTCTGAAAACGAATATCTGCTTCGCTGCGAGCAGCAGGGAAGCGCCTCTAACACTACGGTTGGACGTATGACTCCGGTAGAATATCTGGCGGGGGTGACTGAGGCTGAACTTTTGGATATTATTGAGCCGGGCGAGGATGAGGAAAGCACCGAGGCGCTGCGCGAGCGTTATATTGTCAGCCTGACGGAGCAGAGTTTTGGCGGCAATCGAGCGGATTATATTGAGAAAGCGCTGACTATTCCCGGCGTAGGAGCTGCCAAGGTTTATCCTGCCTGGAACGGAGGCGGTACGGTGAAGCTGACGATTATTAGTGCGGATCACACGCCGCCGGACACGGCTTTGGTAGCTAAAGTGCAAAATATTTTTGACCCTCTGGAAAGTCAGGGTGAAGGGCTGGGGCTGGCTCCTATCGGCCATGTGGTTACGGCAGCTGGCGTGACTTATCGTACGGTTGACATCAATATGACGCTGACGCTAGCTGTGGGGTTGGAATGGAATGATGTTTCCAATCGAGTGCTTAATGCGGTGGACGACTATTTTACTGATTTAACCAAGACATGGGCGGCGCAGGATCATTTAACGGTACGCGTAAGCCAGCTGGAGGCACGTATTCTGGCGGAGGAGGGTATAATCGACGTGAGCGGGCTGACGCTCTGCGGCGCGGCTGAGAATCTGCCGCTTTTAAGCGACGAGGTGCCGATAAGAGGTGAGTTCAATGTCTGAACAGCAGCTGTTTGATTATCTGCCGCCGGTTTTGCAGCGCGTTAATGAGCTGGGGCGCATCTCTTGGCTGGAGCAGCCGGAATTTGATCGGGCGCGGGCGGCGTATGAGCAGGTTTTGCAGGAATTGTTCCCATATATCTGTTCGGAATATGGGCTATCCCGCTGGGAAAAGATGTTGGGTGTGTCGCCCAACGCCATGGACACCGCGGGCAAGCGCCGGCAGGTGGTTCTGCTGCGGCTTTCGGAGCAGTTGCCTTTTACCATACGGCGTTTGGTTGAGATGTTGGCGCTGGTAGCACCGGAGGATCAGTATTATATTGAGCTGTTGCCGGCGGAATATATGCTGCGGGTGCGGTTGAGTCTGATTGGCAAAAGTTATTTCCGGACTTTGCAGGACGTTTTGGAGCGGACGTTGCCTGCCAATCTTTTGCTTGATTTGGATTTATTATATAACCGGTATGGCTATCTGGTGGGTATGACACATGGAGAACTGTCCGCTTTGCACCACCATGATTTGCGGGAAGAGGTGATTGAGTGATGGATTATACCAAAAATTATAATTTGAAGAAGCCGGCGGCAGAGGATTATTACAATATTGCCGATTTTAACGAAAACTCCGATACGATTGACGAAAAGCTGCTGCTGGGAGATAACGCACTCACGCTGGCCAACCAGCTGCTTAGCAGAGTTAAGGTATTGGAGAATAACTATAGCCTGTTGGCAACGAAGGCGCGAATTCTTGTGACGATTTATGGGCCGTCCGGATGTAATGTGAGTCTGACCAGCGGTGATTCCTCGTGCACGGCCACGATAGGCAGCAGTATGGAAGTAACGCTGACAGTGGACAATATCGGAGAATCACGGGTGAAGTTCACTTATATGAACGCCAGTTATACTGTAAAAATGCAGATAGACAACACCGAACACAGGTTCGTAGCGGCGCCGATACCGCTCTCGCAGGCATCATGGGCGTATATTGCCAAGGTATCTGAGCATGGATTGGCGCAGACCTGTTGGAAGGTTGGCGATACAAAAAAGATCAATGTGGACGGCGCTACGGCTGACGTACATATTCTGGGCTTTGAGCATGATAATCTTTACACGCCGGCGGAGGCACCGCTGGTTACAGCACGGCATGATTTTACCAAGGCCGGGATTAGCTTTGGGCTGGTTGATATACTGCCCACCATGTATCCGATACACCCGAATAAGGACGATGCTGTTAACTGGGGAACGTGTGATCTGCGGCTTAAGACACTGCCGGCGTTGCTGGCTTCGATGGACGAGGGATTACAGGCCGCCATTAAGACTGTGCGCAAGGTGACGGCGCTGCCGGGCGCTAACCATGATTATTATGATTATGCCTGGGCGGCTAACGGAACGGCTCAGGTTACGGATGACAAGCTTTTTATTTTCTCGGAGCGTGATTTGTACGGCACGCACCGTTGTTCATCGCCTTATATTTGGTATGAGACGCCAGCTTATGATTATTACCGGCAGGGTGGCACAGTTGTGAGATCAGATTCATTCTGGTTGCGCAATTCTAACTACAATTCCTCAGGGGGCGTCAACTATACTTTGTATGTTTTAACGGATAATACGATCAACAATCGTGTGAATACCTCACTGCTGGGGCTTCTGTTTGGGTTCTGTGTTTAAGCGGAGGGAACAGGCCATATGATGAGCGAGATAATTGTGGCGGCGATTGCTTTCTGCGGCACACTTTGCGGAACCTTTGGCGGTATTATTACCGCAAACCGCCTTACCAACTTTCGCATTGAACAGCTGGAAAAGAGGGTAGAGCAGCACAACAGCGTTGTGGAGCGCACGTATATTTTGGAGGAAAAGATGAAAGCCGTTAACCGCAGATTGGAAAATCTGGAGGCTTTTGAGCATGAAGTTATGGAGGATGCAAGATGATGCACGAAAAAGAGAATTTGGCAGAGGCCGCAGATGAACCGCAGAAGAACGTTCCCGGCAGATGGAGAATAAGATTTCGGTTGGCGCGGCTGGTCGATGTGAAATCGCTGGTAACGCTGGCGTTGGTTTGCGTGCTTTGTGTGACAACGCTTAATGAGCAGGAAACAAACGAACTTTTCAACAGTGCGGTGATGTTGGTGTTGGGCTTCTTCTTTGGTAAAAATCTGAACGACAATAATGAAAAGAACGCGGGGTGATATTTTGCGCTATCCTTTTGATAAATTTAAGCTGGGCACCTGTTTTGGCCAGAAAGGTACGCTTTGGCGTTGTGGTTATCACAGCGGGCAGGATTTTATGTCCGCGGGCTATGGTGGAGATGGGCTGGTGTATCCTATTTACGTCGGGAAGGTGCTGAAAATCGGACGTTCTGGCAGCTATGGCAACTGTGTATATATCAAGCACTCGGACGGCTATATTTCACTGTATGCACACCTGAAGACGGTGTATGTTAAAGCTGGCATGGCGGTGACAGAGCAGACCGTCCTTGGCGTGGAAGGGGCAACCGGTAATGTGACTGGGCGGCATTTGCACATGGAGGTACATAAAGGTGCGTACAATTACCCTGCCACGATTGACCCGCTGGAATTTATTAAACAAGGTTTGGAGGATATGGAAGTGGAAAAACAGCTTAGAATCTGCCTGAACGGGGTGGAAAAAGACGTGAAGGCGATCGAAAAGGACGGCAATAACTATGTGCGTTTGCAGGACCTGCGCGATGACAAGCTGCTGGTGGGCTATAACGCCGCGGCCAAGCTGCCTGTTATCTGTGTGCGCAGCGAAGCTTGAACAGCGTATTAGCAGCCGCAAATTGGGCATGATAAAGTGAATAAAAAGTTGTGCGGCGTGTGCTTTTGTGATATACTGTTAGGGTGATAAAAAATGGTGGAGAATCCAGAAAAGGCCAGAGCTGCCGCGCAAATGCAGCAGTATGATGGACTGGCTTATCAGGTTAACCGTTTGGCGCTGCTTTTAGAACGGGTGCGGCTGGCGGAATATGTGGAGATCATGCAGCGGCCGTGGCTTTTAGCTCGCCGGAGTTTTTTGGGTGGGCTGTTTCGCGGCATGGGATTTGCGCTGGGGTTTTTGCTGTTATCTGCGCTGGCTCTGTATATTCTGAATTTGTTGGTGGACCTGGGGATTCCGGTTTTAGGCGATTTTATTGCTGATCTGCTGGTTTACGTGGAAAGTGTGCAGCAGGCGCGTTGATATTATAAAGGCTTGGGAGAGAAAAAATGCTTTATTTGCTGGTGCTGCTGCTGGGGTTGGCTATCGACCAGCTGACAAAATGGCTGATCATGAGCAATTTACCGCTTAACGGTGGATTTGACGTTATCTTCGGCCTTTTGCGGATACATTATGTACAAAACACGGGGGCTGCTTGGAGTATGTTCAGTGAGAATACGCTGGCTTTGGCGGTGTTCTCGCTGTTTGTGCTGGTGCTGCTGGGAGTTTGGTTCTATAAAACGCCCCAAGCCGAGATTGGGCAGCGTTTATCGTTGGTCGTGATCATGTCGGGGGCGCTGGGCAATATGATCGACCGTTTTCGCCTGGGTTATGTGGTGGACTTTATTCAGCTGCCGCATTGGCCAGTGTTCAATGTGGCGGATATGCTGCTTTGCTGCGGCGTGGCCGGTTTGGCGTTTTTGCTGTTGAAAGACGAGTTTAAGCCTAAGTCTGAGGAGGCCGGTCATGAGTGATTTGGTGCTGACGGCGGCGAAGCTTGAATTGACTGTTTGCGCGGCGGATGCAGGACGACGTATCGACCAGTATCTGGTCGAGCAGGAGCCGGAACATTCGCGCTCTTTTTGGCAAAAGCTGCTGAAAGAAGGACAGGTGCTGGTTAATGGCCAGGCGGTGAAACCAAACTATCTGCTGGCGGCGGGTGACGAGCTGCTGGCATTGTTGCCAGAGCCTGAGCCGCTTGGTGTTGCAGCGGAAAATATTCCGCTTGACGTAGTGTTTGAGGATAACGACATCATCGTTATTAACAAGCCGCGCGGTATGGTGGTGCATCCGGCGGCAGGTAACTATCACGGAACGCTGGTGAACGCGCTACTCTATCATTGCCGCGATTTGTCCGGTATTAACGGCGTGCTGCGGCCGGGTATCGTTCACCGTTTGGACAAGGATACCACCGGACTGATCATTGCCGCCAAAAACGACGTGGCGCATCAAAAGCTGACCGAAAGCTGGCATACCGGGGCGGTGAACAGATATTATGCAGCGTTGCTGCATGGGAATATGCCGGAGCCGCATGGCACGATTGACGCACCGATTGGCCGACACCCAAAGGACAGAAAGAAAATGACCGTGCTGCCTGGGGAAGGGCGATATGCCGTGACGCATTATACTGTGGAAGAACGGTTCGGTAAATACACGTTGGTAACCTGCAAGCTGGAAACCGGGCGCACACATCAGATTCGCGTTCACATGAAATATCTGGGTTATCCATTGGTGGGCGATTCTGTTTATGGCCCCAAGGGTACGAGCTCGGTGAATATTGGTATGCTGCTGCATTCGGCACGACTGGATTTAGTTCATCCGATCACGGGCGAGCTTTTGCATTTGGCTGCTCCGCTGCCGCCGGATTTTGCTGATTTTATTGAAAATGCACGGGCGGCGTATCAGCAGCTTTGAGGAGTGTACATATGGCAATGTCAGAAAGCTTTACGGGCAATTTATTCAGCGGGCAGGCGGAACAGAACCGCCGTCAGGCCGCGCCTTTGGCTGCGCGTATGCGCCCTCGCACTCTGGAGGAATATGCCGGGCAGGATCATATCATCGGTAAGGGGCGGCTATTGCGCCGGGCCATTGAGGCCGACCAGCTGTCGTCGCTCATTTTTTACGGACCGCCGGGTGTGGGCAAGACGTCGCTGGCGCGAGTGATTGCCAACAGCACCAGCAGCGATTTCAAGCAGCTTTCTGCGGTGGGGGCGGGTATTAGTGATATCCGGGCAATACTTTCTGACGCCAAAGAGAATTTGGCGCTTTACAATATGCGTACTGTGCTGTTCATTGATGAAATCCACCGTTTCAACAAGGCGCAACAGGACGCGTTGCTGCCTGCCGTGGAGGACGGCACGATCATTCTGATCGGCGCTACCACTGAGAACCCGTATTTTGAGGTGAACGGAGCCTTGCTTTCGCGCTCGCGCATTTTTCAGCTGGAGGCTTTGCAGGAGAAGCATATCCGAGCCTTGCTGCTGCAGGCGCTTGCCGACAAGGAAAGAGGTTTGGGCAATTATCGGGTGGAGATGACGGAGGAGGCGCTATCGCATATTGCTGGCGCTGCGGGTGGTGACGCGCGCACTGCCTATAATGCTCTGGAGCTGGCAGTGCTGACTACCGCGCCGGATGAAGATGGCGTGCGGCATATTACGCTGGAGGTGGCGGCAGAAAGTATTCAGAAGAAAGCGTTGCATTATGACAAGCAGGGTGATAACCATTATGATGTGATCTCCGCTTTCATCAAGAGTATGCGTGGCTCTGACCCGGACGCGGCGCTGCATTATCTGGCGCGCATGATCCGTGCGGGTGAACAGCCGGAATTTATCTGCCGCCGTATCATCATCTGCGCAGCGGAAGACGTGGGTTTGGCTGATCCACAGGCTTTGCAGGTGGCAGTGGCGTGTATGGACGCGGTTCATTTTGTCGGTTGGCCAGAGGCGCGTATTCCTCTGGCGATGGCGGCGGTTTATGTAGCGAACGCCCCCAAGAGCAACAGCGCTTATATGGGCATTGACGCGGCGCTGGCTGATATTGATAACCTGGGCGATTTTCGTGTGCCGATATATCTGCGTGATTCGAGCTATAAAGGGGCAAAAGCTTTCGGCCATGGCGTTGGCTATAAATATGTGCATGATTTTGGCAGCTATGTGCCTGAACAGCAATATCTGCCAGATGAACTGAAAGGCAAACGTTATTATCACCGTTCTAATCATGGGGCGGAACGTCTGCCGGTTTGGTTTTTACAGGAGACGGAGCGGAAGAAGTAAGCGAACGGAGAGTGCCAAATACATATGAAGTATATTGTTATTCTGGCGGATGGTATGTCGGATTGGCCGTTAGCAGAGTTAAACGGCCTAAGCCCGATGGGGGCGGCCGCAAAACCACATATGAATCAGCTGGCTGCTGGCGCTATCTGTGGCCTTTGCCAGACGGTGCCGCCGGAGTTTACTCCGGGATCTGACGTGGCGAATTTGGCCCTGCTGGGCTATCCGCCGGAGGAATTCTATCGAGGACGCTCCGCGTTGGAGGCTTTAGGCGCCGGTATGGAGATTGAATATAGCGACTTGACGCTGCGGGCAAATTTGGTGACGCTTTCGGACGAGGCGGAGTTTTTGGATAAACGAATGCTCGATTATTCCGGCGGCGATGTGTCTTCAGCAGATGCAGCAGCACTGATTCAGGCGGTATCAGCGGCGTTGGACGACAGGCAGACTCAGCTTTTCCCCAGCGTGGGCTTTCGAAATATTCTGCTATGGCATAATGCGGCCGACGACACGGTTTACCGGCCGGCGCATGCCATGCTGGGCGGGCGTTTGCGTGATAATTTGCCGGAGGGAGTGCAGGCTGATGCTGCTGTGGTTTATATGCAACGCGCGGCGGATATTTTGAGCCAGGCGCCGTATAACCGAGAGCGTGTGGCTGCAGGTTTGCCTCCTGCCAACGGCATATGGCTTTGGGGACCTGGTAAAAAAGTGGCTTTGCCGCCATTCCGTGAACGTTATGGGTTAGCCGGCGGAATTGTTTGCGGTGTTGATCTGTTGCGCGGCATTGGCCGGGCGGCGGGCATGGACGTGTTGACGCGGCCGTGTTTTTCCGGTAGTTCGGTAACGGATTTTGCCGGCAAGGGCCAGCTGGCGGCGGAATATCTGCTTTCTGGCGGGGATTTTGTTTATGTGCATATTGAAGCGCCGGATGAGAGCAGCCACCAGGGGAGTCTTGCTAAGAAAATTGCCGCTATTGAGAGAATAGACGCGGAGACTCTGCCTGCGGTTTTGAACCCTTTGCAGGCGGCGGGCGAGGCATACCGACTGCTAATTACTCCTGATCACTCGACGTCTCTGGCCACTCGTGACCATGTTCGAGACGCAGTGCCGTTTTTGCTGTTTGACAGCCGGCATCACCGTGTGGGTAAGCCTGTTCGGCATGATGAGGCGCGGGCGGCGCAGGGCGTATCATTCGCGGACGGAACGGCGCTTTTGCGGCATTTTTTGGACGTTAATTTTTATTGACGCTTAGAATAATACTGAGGAATGTGGACGATTACGGATATGATGACGGAACAGGATAGAAAATTGTGGCGGCAGGGCTTGCGCGACGGCCTACCGATTGGACTGGGCTATTTTTCAGTGGCGTTTACCTTTGGACTGGAGGCCGTGGCGCTCTCTCTGCCGCTTTGGGCACCAGTGTTGATTTCAATGACCAATGTGACGTCGGCCGGGCAGTTTGCCGGGCTTTCCATCATTGCGACTCTGGGCTCTTTGGTGGAGCTGGCGCTGGCACAGCTGATTATCAATCTTCGCTATGCGTTGATGAGCCTGTCGCTTTCGCAGAAGCTGGATAAGACGGTGCGTCTGCGCGACCGTTTTCTGATTGCTTTTGTGAATACCGACGAGGTTTTTGCCGTGGCAGCTGGACGTTCGGGCGAGGTGGGGCGTGTGTATATGTTCGGTTTGATTTGCGCGCCCTATTTTGGCTGGGCGCTGGGTACGCTTTGCGGTGCTTGTATCGGCGATTTCCTGCCGCCGTCGCTGGCATCGGCGCTGGGCGTTGCCATTTATGGTATGTTTCTGGCAATCATTATTCCACCCGCCAAACAGAACCGTGCGGTTGTGCTGGCGATTGCTCTGGCGGTGTTTTTAAGCTGTCTGTTTCGCTGGCTGCCGTTGCTGCAATCCGTCGGCAGTGGCTTTGTCATTATCATCTGTACTCTGGTGTCTGCTGCGGCTGCGGCTTTGATCTTTCCGGTGAAGGAGGCAGCGGCAGATGCTGACTAGCGCACATTTATTAGCGTATATAGCGGTGATGGCAGGGGTGACGTATCTAATCCGTCTGCTGCCGTTGGTATGTTTTCGAAAAAAAATTACCAATGTTTTTGTGCAATCATTTTTGTACTATGTGCCGTATGCCGTGCTGGGCGCAATGACGGTACCGGCGATTTTCTATTCCACCAGCTATACGTTGTCGGCTGTGGCTGGCTTGATTGCCGCCGTGTTTTTCGCATATAAGGAAAAAAGCCTGCTTTTTGTGGCGGTGGCAGCCAGTGCGGTGGTATTTGTTGTGGAACGGCTGATCGAACTATTTTAATTTGGATCAGTATAATGTTCTTTTGTGTAATTTAAGCATTAAAAGGTTTTATTCAAGTCCGCTGCCTGAGGCTGGATAAAAACATATAAAAACAAAGTGCTTTTGTGCTGGTAATTTTCGGCGGCAAAAGCACTTTTTTTATGCCCGATCGCGGCATAAAATCAACCTTGGCCAAGGCATAATAAAACCGGAATGGAGGTGGGAAAATGATGTCGAATAATAGCAGCAGAACTTGGCTGACGACGGCTTTAGTGGTCGGCGCTGGAGCGCTTAGTGCCGCTTCGGTGGCCGGCATGGCTGGCGTTATGAGTATGCAGAAAGCTAACCGCAATTCGCACCGGCAGCAGGTTGTTGGTATGCGTAAAAGCGGTATGATGCGCGGCATGATGCATGGCATGGGCTGCATGGGCGAGGAAATGGCCGATGAATTCTGCATGATGGCGCACAAAACCGGCAATGCAATGATTCGCTGCGGCCGTTTTATCAATAAAATGGTGCCGTAATGGCCGGTGGCCCCAAAACGGGGCCGCTACTTATTTTTGACGCAAAGGAGGAGGCGATATGCGCGCCTTGCGCTGGAAGAAGCTGGCACTTGGAACGGTGTTTACCGCCTTGGCGCTGGCGCTGCTTTATTGTAGCCAGGTGGTTCTGCTGCCGCTGGCGCTGGCCGCTGTGCTTTGCTATATTCTGCTGCCGTTGGTTCGGCGGCTGGAAAGTTGGCGGCTACCAAAGGGGCTGGCTGCCTCAGCGGCTATTTTGATATTTTTCGGTGGGCTGGTGCTGCTGGGCTTTTGGGGCTTGCCCCGGCTTTGGCGTGATCTTTCGGCTATCGGTGCGCTGGCGCCGCAGGCAACGTTGCTTTTGTCCGCTGTCAGCGATGGCTGGCAGGAGCATGTTGCCCCGGCATTTACTGAGGGCAGTCTTGGCATGGTGTTTTCCGGTTGCTTTCGTCGGTTTTCAGCGTGGCTGGGCGAGGCGGCGGCTCTTTGGTTGGAAAATAATCTGCAAATGTTGCCGCGGCTTTTTGGCAGCCTTTCGCTGCTGGTGTTTACGCCGGTGTTCGCGTTTTATCTGCTGCGGGATCGGGCGCAGTTTGCTGAGATACTGACCGATGCTTTGCCCGCAGGGTCTTTGCCGCTGCTGAAAGATTTAAATCGATTGCTGCAATCATTTGTGCGCGGTTATTTTTACGTGGCGGTGTCAGTAGGGTTGCTGTTCGGTCTGCTGCTGTGGCTGTTTGGTCTGAATTACAGCTTTACATTGGGTCTTTTGATGCTGGTGGCAGAGTTGATACCGTATCTAGGGCCGTTTCTGGCGTTTTTTCCATGTATGGCGCTGGGATTGCTGCAAGGGAGGCTGGCGGCATTGAAGTTACTGATTATCTGGGCGGCGGTGCAGCAACTGGAGAGCCTGGTCATCTCGCCGTACATTATGTCCGGAGCGGTGCGTTTGCATCCGTTTTACGTGATACTGGCGGTGTTGATCGGCGGTTTCTGGTGGGGTGTGTTCGGTATGATACTGGCCGTGCCGCTGGCGGCGGCGATACGCACCGTTTGGCAGGCGCTGTACCGCTGGTGGCGGAATTGCGAGACAATTCAACCGGAGGATTGGATCTCGTAAACTCAATAGTACACTTATTTTGTTTTGTTGGAAGATTGACAAATCTTGTGCACTATCTTCTCTGGAAATATCCACAATTTTTTGCGATTGTTCTTGATTTTTGTCTTAGCTGTATTATATTATCCAGGGATGAAGGATTTCGCAATTCTGAAAGGTCGAAAGTTCCATCGTGTTGGAAAGCTGGAAATAGAGGGATGGGCAATCAAGATATTTACCCTTGCTTATACGGAATTATATCATTTTCAGAATACCAATCTTGTTGCACCGTGCTGAAACGAATGAGGTATTTTTCTGTTTTGTCATCTTTATAAATAATAGTACCTACAACAGGAAGCGTTCCTAATTTGGCATAGACCATATCGCCTGTTTTATATTTATCCATTTTTTCTCCCTCTTTTCTTCAAAAACTAATGTATAATTAAAGTATCGATTGTATCTTTATGTATTTCATGCTATGATTATATAAGATTATTGTCTATTATTCAATAATCGACTATTAAGAAAAGGCCAAAAATAGACACTGCTCTAAAATGGTCTAATTACTCTTGGAGGGAGTTATGGGTAAGAATACTGATATAAGAATAACAAAAACACTTCGTTCGATTAAGGAAGCATTCATGATGCTGATTATGATAAAACCGGTAAATAAAATCACAGTTACAGAATTGGCTCAAAAAGCAGAAATAAGCAAAGGTACTTTTTATCTTCACTATTTGGATATTTATGACTTATACAATGAATTGGTTAAAAATGTTGCAAGTAAAGTAGCTGAAAGTTTTAATCCTTATCCAGATTTATTTGTTGCTCCTGAAAGGTTTGTTCGCACATTTATGTTCGCGCAAATGGAGTTATTCGCTAATTCTTTGACATTAGCAGAAAGAAAAATATTATCTGAGAATAATATTAAATTTTGTAATATTTATCCCACATGTTTTATAGATGCATTTAAGTCGCAAATCTATAAAGTGGGAAAATTAGTTCCTTGTGTTGAAAATGATATAAAACTGGAATTCTTAATTACAGGAATGTTGTCAATTATTATTAAATATCCCGCATTATCTGATGATTTGCTTAAGCAGGAATTTATTATTCAATATTTAACAACTGTTGTAAAGGAAACTTTTCCGGAATTTTACCGATAGCAAATGTGTCTTATTATTTAGTTCCAATTCGATTTTGTGTTCCCGGTTCAAAACCTTGAATATCATGGTGAATACAACGAATAAATACCCAGAAGCGTCCAGAAATGGGTGAAACCACAGAAATTATGCTTTATGAGTATGCTTATCGATATACTAAAAATGTATATATCCTTTGCGTTGCGGGAGAGTACTTGGCCGCAATACGCAGAGATATGTTGAAAACATTGTCATAGGAAGTGAGGGGATATATGTTTGATGTTTGGATGGGAGACATAGAACTGACCACATTTATTTCGATTTTTTCTATCGTCGTGCTTTTGCCAATCCAGCTTTTACTTTGTTTCAAAGTGAACAATAAGGTAATTCGTTTGTTGCCTGTTATTCTGCTTTCTATATTTACAATTATTTTTGCTGCAATGTCTATTACAATTACAGGATGGGACCGTCTTGGGTACATATTCCTTGTTATCTTTACAGGTTTTATGTTGCTTATGTGTGGTATCGGTTGGGGCATTTGGTGGATTATAAATCGCAAAAAGCAGAGTAAGACGCAGCACAAGTAAAATGAATTGGGCATCAAAGGACCTCTCACCTTAACTGGTGAGGGGCCTCGTTTTATGTTCCTTAATGAATAAATCTGCATTCGGTCGAGCTAACCCAACTCCAGGAATACATAAGAGACTTGGGATATTATTTATGTCTGCCCCATCATTTCCTCTACCAGCGTTTAAATAATCTGATTGAAAAATAACCGTCCGTGATCTGTCAAGGGCAAGGACGGAAGTTGAGAATAAAGTGTGAAAATCTTCTACCGCTTTATCAGCAAAATCAAATGTTACCTTCCAATATCTTTAACTAATGGAAACAGGGTCTTCCTGTTTTGTTATATACATCAGAAAACTTTGCTGTAAGAATATAAAAATCAGATTGTCATAGATTTCTTTATTGCCATTGTTCCACCATTTAGGCGCATTATCTAAAACATCTTTAAAAGCTTCTTTTAAAATGAGAAAAATTGGAATACCTAAATAAAACTTCTCATTGTTCAGATATGACTTAACTTCTCCAATCGCTAGTTATTCAAAATATTTCTTTAACTCGCCAGTGGAATTTTATTTCGCTTATGTTGATACCTGTAATATACCTTTTCATAGTCTTGAGCGCCTATATAAATTTGAATTTAAAAGAAAGCGGTCACGCCGGGAAGCGTGACCGCAGGAACAATTATGGAATTGCTATTCGTGCGTTATTCATAATCAATCCGCTCAATTTTGAAGACTACTGGTCTTGTGCCATCAGAGCAACAGGCAATCATGGTATTTTCCTTTTCCATCCAGCCATTCATAATGGAGCCGCCCTGTAACCCAGTGTAAATATAGCGAGAAATAGCGTCCCATGCTTCAGAGCAAAATGGAATTTTCGGACCACCAGCAACCATATCTGCGTTGCCAGAAGTCTTTACTAATGTGTTTAAACCCATATGCCAGAAATCGTCACGTTCATCATCACGATAAAATTCAAATTCATCTCCCACGTTGTAGCAGGAACAAGCTCCGGAATTCTTATCAAAGCAATACTTCTGCTGTAATTCGGGATATAGCTTTTTATCGAGTACCGTTACTTTTACTTTGTGTTTCATTTTTGTGCGTCTCCTTTGGCTAGTTTGTTGTACTACCAGTATATCATGAAGTTACTTCCTTATTGTGCTTTTAGCATTGAGGCAGTTTTGTGTTTATTCGTTCTTGATAGCGTCCAGCGCAGAAAGCTTGGTGGCGCGGAGAGCCGGATAGAAACCGGAAACTACGCCGACCAGCGTGGAGAACACGATGCCGCCGGCAATCAGCCACACAGGAATGATTGAAATAGGCACGCCCTCGCCCATGCTGAACATAGCAAGCACACCGCTGTCGGATAGCATATTCATTATCTTGGATAGGCACAGGCTCAGCAAAATGCCTAACAGCCCGCCCGCAAAGCCAATGATTGCCGCTTCTGTTAAAAACAGTGTCATTATGTTGGAGAGCTTGCAGCCCAACACTTTCATAATGCCGATTTCGCGCGTGCGTTCATAGGTGGACATCACCATGGTGTTGCTGATACCGATGGCCGCTACGAGGAACGCTACCGCACCAATACCGCCCAACACGGCCTGTATCATACCCATTTGCTCTTTCACGTTTTCCAGCAGCTCCGCGCTGGCCCAAGTCTGATAGCCCAGATTGTTAATTTCAGTCTGAACATCGGTCACGTTGTTCATATCATCAACCACGACATACAGACTGCTATATTTGTTTTTGTCTTTGCTTTCCTCTTTGTTATCGATTTTGTTGTCTTTCTGATACTTCTTGTACATTTCGTCCAGCGTTTTCATATCCATGACCAGACTATAACTGAAATTGCCTTGGCTTTTGCTGGACAAAACGCCGGCGCATCGTGCGTCATAGCCTTTGGGCTTGCTGCCCTCTCCGCCCCAGTAATAGCTCATATCAAAGACCATTTTGATGCGGGCTTCTTCGGGATTGGTGATGTCGAAAGGCAGTTCTTTCAGTGTTGATTCGCCTGTTTCCGGATCATAATCATAGGCATTATTTTCGTCTGACCAGCCCTGCTTGGGGTTGTAGAACTGAAACACGCTGGTGTAGGGGATAAGATAACCGTTTTCTGCAAACCTATCTGCCGTCACCGGCTCGTCATTTTCCAGCTTCAAATCGTAATAATCCAGTTTAGTGACATCAATACCGATAATGCCTATCTCGTTTATCTTGCGGCCCATTACCAGTCCGCCGTATTGACGCGTGGTGGGCAGCGCCACCTGAACATGCTCCAGCGCCTCCAGCGTGGTGACGGTTTCTTCGTTCAGATAGGTTTGTTCGTCCTCGTTGCTGCTGTAATTTGGGGATACCTCGATCTGTGTCAGGCTGCCCCAAGACTTAAGCTGCTCGATATAGCCCTTTTCCATGCCTTGGCCGATGGATAGCATGATCACTACTGCCATAGTGCCGATAACCACACCGGCAACGGTTAAAAGGGTTCTGGCCTTACGCCGTAAAAAGTTGCCGCAGGCCATTTTTAATATGTCAAAAAAACTCATGCTGTTTTAATCCAAATCATTGCTTTCAGCAAAAAGCGCTTCTTCTTCGGCCTGTTTCTTGGCCTTGTGCTTCTTGCGGATAACGACAATGGCTGTGGCAGCAGCAATCACTGCGATAACGCCCAACAGAATCTTGCCCCAAGTGGGGAAACCTCCTTCGTCTCCCATCATGCCGGGGTCTTCCATCATACCGGGGTCTTCCATGCTGGGATCAAATGCCGGAGCTTCTTCAACGGTCATAGTGAATGTCTTTTCGGTGCGCAGGGGATTGCCCGCCGCATCTTCGTAGGTGAATATCAACCGGCCGTTGGTAACGCCGGCTTCAAGTGGCGTGATCATAACTTCAAAGCTGTCGGTGCTGCCGCTGTTGATATTGCCGATATAGCTGCTGCCGATATCGGTCTGCATATTACCCTCCACAGCGATGTTCAGGTTGTAAATGGTGCCCTTGCCTTTGTTGATATACTCCAGGCTCAGATACTGGCTTTCTCCGACCACGCCGTATTCCGGATAGCTTTCGTTCTGGAAATCCAATTTTGTGGGCAGGAACACGGGGATTGTTAGATTCTCGGTATTGGAATAAGCATTGGCCTTGGCGTCTTCATAGTCCATTTGGATAGCTAACGGATAGGCTGTTTTTTCGGTATCGTATTTTGTGGTCAGCTGTAGGCTCAGCGTTGCGGTGCCGCCAGGTTTGATTTCCGATACATAGAAGCTATTGGAGCCACTGGCGGGCAGTACCGTGCCCTCCGAGGAGGAAAGCGACGCCTGTAAATTCTTCACCGTGCGGTCGGTGCTGGTGTTCTTAAGCGTAAAGGTGAACGTAAACGGTTCGCCCATATTCACCGTAGCGGGCATATCAAAGCCGGCCAGGATCACGCGGGGCACGGAAAGCTTGTTGCCGTCCTCGTCCTCGTTGGCGTCAGGAGAACCCTCCACGTTAACATAAAGCGTCAGCACTTTTTCCTTGTCTTCGCCGTTTTCGTTATATGTAACCTTAAGCTCTATGGGGTAATATCCACCGGCGATGTCCGCGTTGGACTTTAATTTAAACGTCAGCTGGCGTGCTTCGTAAGCCTTGATCTCGGGGAAAGTGGGGGAATCATAGGAGCCGCTCTGGAAAATAGTATCTTGGTTCAGATTGTTCAGCGTTATACGCACGTCTCTGGCCGTGGTTTCGCCGTTGTTGGCCAGAGTGAAGTTAAGATCAAAATCCTGGCCATAGATGGCCTTGCCGCCAGGCACCGAACTTTCGGGGATTTGCAGATCCACTGGCGTGCCGGAATCGACAGTCAGCTTCAGGTCATAATCCTTGGTGAACGACGAGCCCTGACGGTTTTTGTAGATCAGCGTCACGGTCATGTCGTAGCTGCCGGATTTCAGATCCTGCGAGGGGGTGAAAGTGAAGTCCAAATCGGTAACTGCGTTTTTGCCCAGGGTACCGATATCTCGGGAGAGATAATTGCCGCCGTTATCGCCGAACAGCTTGGAATTATCTTCGCTGGCGGTCAAAATCGCGTAGGCGTAAAAAGCGCTGTAATTGGTGATGTTGTTGAAGCTGACTGTCACGGTGGATTCTTTGCCCGGCCGGATCACGGAGCTTGCCTTATACATCGTAAACTGGGGGTTATCCTCGCCGTAATAATCGTCGGCTATGGCCATGCCAGGCAGCAGAAGCGCCAGCGCCAGCATCAACACCGCAAGCGTTAACCCAAATTTGCTCAATTTTCTCGTCTTCATTTCAGTTCTCCTTTACAAATATACCAAACTATACAATTATACAAACCTATACAATTTTTAACTGCGCCCTCAAGACATAACTATAAACTATTACAATTTTCAGGCGCACAACTATGCGTCTATCATCGTTTTTTGCTTTATTCCGCAGCGGCCACTTGCTGCTTCGGCCAGCTTTCCTCCAGAATTTTGCCGTCGCGTATCTTGATAATATGGTCGCCATAGGCGGCAATCTCATCATCATGCGTGACGATGATCATAGTGGAGCCGCGCTTTTTTACCATTGCCGACATCATATTCATCACCTCATAGGTAGTGTGGGTGTCGAGATTGCCGGTCGGCTCGTCGGCGAATATCACCGGGGGATGTGCCACAAAAGCGCGGGCAATGCCGACGCGCTGCTGCTGGCCGCCGCTCATCTGGGTCGGTTTGTGCTTAATGCGGTTTTTCAGCCCCACATATTGCAGCATTTTGACAGCCTGCTTTTTACGGATATCCTTATCCACTCCACGGAAAATCATTGGCATTTCCACATTTTCCAGCGCGGTCAGCGCAGGCAATAGGTTATACGACTGAAACACGAAGCCGAAATGGTTGCGGCGGAAGTCTGCCAACTGTGTTTCGTTCATTTTGTCAATACGCGCCCCGCCGATGGAGATCTCACCAGTGGTTGGTTTTTCCAGACCGGCCAGCATATTCAGCAGGGTGGATTTGCCACTGCCGGAGGGGCCGAACAGGCAGCATATCTCGCCGCGCCGTATTTGCATATCAATCCCGGCCAATGCGATCACGCGCTCGGTGCCGATAGTATATACCTTGCGCAGGTTCTTCACGTCAATGATAATGCTGTCTTGTGCGTTCATTTTTTTCACCTCTTTTCTTGAACTGACATTATCCGTTAATATTCTGCATTTGCCGAGGAAATCCTTTAATTTTTGCTCTATATAGACAGGTATTTTTCAGGTTGATTTCAAGTTGCTTCAGTTCCCCGCGTTGGCGCTGAAAACGTCAGCTACCTCGCTAATGGTGATGTAGGCCATCGGGTCGATTTCATGTACGATTGCCTGCATACGTCCCACCTGAAAGCGGTTGACCACAAAGTATATCATGGCGCGGTCGGTGTTGGAGAAGCCTCCCTTGGCGGCCAGCTGCGTCGCTCCGGTGGCAAAGGCGGTGGTCAGCGCGGCGCAGATGTCGTTCGGGCGGGTGGTAATAATAATAGCCGCTTTAGAACGTTCAATACCTTCCACGATAAAGTCGAGCGTTTTCAGCGCGGCAAAATAGGTGACAATGGAGTAAAGCGGCAATATCCAACTGCCAATAGCTATGCCGCATATCGCATAAAGAGCCACGTTGTACAGCATAACGAAGCTGCCAACGGAGAGCCCCAGACGTTTAGCGAAGATTACAGCCATAACCTCGACGCCGTCCATGGCGCCGCCGAATTTTATGGCAAGGCCGCTGCCCACGCCGGATATCACGCCGCCAAACAGTGAGCATAGCAGTAGATCCGTTCCTGCTAACGGCGAGGCAATGCTGACGTCCAGCGGCAGCACGTCGGTTATCAGCCACGCGCCTACGGAATAGCAGGCCACGGCATAAATAGCGTAAACGGTGAACTGCGGCCCCTGACGCTTAAGGCCGAAGATGAACAGCGGAATATTCAGCAGGATCAGGAAGAACGAGAGAGAAAACTGGGGCGGCGTCAGCTGCGAAAGCAAAATGGACGTGCCGGAAATTCCGCTGTCATAAAGCTGCACCGGCGCGATGAATACCGTAACGCCAAATGCGTTGATCGCGCCGGCCAGAGTCAGAAACAGCAGATTTTTTGTACTTAAGGTTTTCAGAAACTGTTTGAATGTGGTTAGAGTTTGTGGCAAATTAATTGCTCCTTTCCTTATTTATATAAAATGTATATGCTGATTATAGCATAAAAAAGGACGCCTGAAAAGGGTGCCCTGATATTATCCAGGATACAACATTGACGAATGTGCCGGCGTAAGGTTGGTAATGATAACCGCACTCCCGGGGCTTTGAGTATGGCGAACTGTGATACTGACAACACTTTGAGGATTGCCGTTATATACGGCCAGCGGAATACCGGTATGTTCAATTTAAGAAGTTGTTACAGACAAGTATGCAGTTCTGGCAATAGGCATGGCTAGTGTAAATGATGTGATCTGCCCGCTGCAAAATTGCGCAATAGCGTTTTTGACTAATCGCGGTCAATTGCAGGCAAGATTTCAATGGAATTTCAGCCAGAGAGTTATAATCACGGGCGGCTGTAAATAATCTAATGCTTTAAGATTATGTTATGTTGCTTTTTTTGGCAATGAATTATATTAGGGGCAGGAAGATAATTGAATGTTGGAATATTCTGATTGCCTTCGGCACCAAAATAAAAGAACCGCCCTTTTTGGACGGT
>DVMH01000017.1 GCA_018715045.1 Candidatus Avidehalobacter gallistercoris | reverse complement strand
GGCAGAGGCCAGGCAGCGGGTGATCGCCGCTGTCAGAGTCGTCTTGCCATGGTCAACGTGACCAATGGTTCCGATGTTTACATGCGGCTTTGTGCGTTCAAATTTCTGTTTTGCCATTTTTCTTCCTCCATGATTGTTGTATTTTTAAACTAAAAGTTTTGTAATCCAGTTTAATAGCCCTTACGCTTCTCAATGATCGTCTCGGCTACGTTCTTCGGCACTTCTTCAAAGTGCGAGAACTGCATGGTATAGGTGCCGCGCCCCTGTGTGCGGGAACGCAGATCGGTGGCATAGCCAAACATCTCGGCCAGCGGAACCATCGCGCGGATAGCCTGCAAACCGTTACGCCCCTCCATACCCTCGATACGACCGCGGCGAGAGCTAACGTTGCCCATAACCTCGCCCATATAATCTTCCGGAACCACAACCTCTACCTTGAAGACAGGCTCCAACAATACAGGGTTGGCCTTGGAGCAGCCATCCTTGAATGCCAGCGAACCGGCGATCTTAAACGCCACTTCGGAGGAGTCGACCTCGTGGTAAGAGCCGTCAACCAGCGTGGCTTTAATGTCAACAACCTCATAGCCAGCCAGCAAACCGGAAAGCATGGCTTCCTTAATACCGGCCTCGATCGGCCCAATAAATTCTTTCGGCACAACGCCGCCGACGATCTTGTTCTCAAATACAAAGCCCTGGCCTGGTTCGGTAGGCTCGAATTCCACCACGCAGTGACCGTACTGGCCGTGACCGCCGGACTGCTTAACATGCTTGCCAACGCCGGTAACTTTGCTGCGAATGGTCTCTTTATAGGCAACCTGCGGCTGACCGACATTGGCTTCCACCTTGAACTCGCGAAGCAGGCGGTCAACAATAATTTCCAAATGCAGCTCACCCATACCAGCGATAATAGTCTGACCAGTCTCAGTATCAGTGTGCACTTTAAAGGTAGGATCTTCCTCGGCCAGCTTAGCCAAAGCAATGCCCATCTTCTCCTGATCGGCCACCGTCTTGGGCTCAATAGCTACGTCAATAACCGGTTCCGGGAACTCCATTGATTCCAGAATAATCTCATGGTTCTCGTCACAGAGCGAGTCGCCGGTGGTGGTATCCTTGAAGCCGATACCGGCGACGATATCACCGGCATGAACTTCCTGCACCTCTTCTCGCGCGTTGGCGTGCATCTGCAACAAACGGCCTACACGCTCTTTCTTGCCCTTGGTAGAGTTATACACATAGGAACCGGCTTTCAGCGTACCGGAATATACACGGAAATACGTCAGCTTACCCACAAACGGGTCGGTCATAACCTTGAAAGCTAACGCCGCAAACGGAGCGTCGTCAGAGCTGGGGCGGGAATCCTCCTCACCGGTTTCAGGGTCGATACCGGTGATATCCGGTACATCAACCGGAGAGGGCAAATAATCGACAACCGCATCCAGCAGCATCTGCACGCCTTTATTCTTAAAGGATGAACCGCAGAGTACGGGGGTCAGAGTTACTCCAATAGTGCCCTTGCGAAGACCCATCTTGATTTCGTCGTTAGTAAGCTCCTCGCCTTCCAAATACTTCATCATCAGGTCTTCGTCGCTCTCAGCAGCGGCTTCCACCATTTTTTCACGGTATTCCAGCGCCATATCCATCATCTCGGCGGGAACCTCAGTTTCCTCGATGACCTTGCCGATGTCGTCCTTATAGATCTCAGCGCGCATGGTTACCAAGTCAACGATACCGATAAACTTATCCTCAGCGCCGATAGGCAGCTGAATCGGGATCGGATTAGCGCCCAATCTTTCCTTAATCATATTGACGCCGCGCATAAAATCGGCGCCGGTTCTGTCCATTTTGTTAATATATGCGATACGAGGCACGCCGTAACGGTCAGCCTGACGCCAAACGGTCTCAGACTGCGGTTCAACGCCGCCAACAGAGCAGAACACCGCCACCGCGCCGTCCAGCACTCGAAGCGAACGTTCGACCTCTACCGTGAAGTCAACGTGGCCGGGCGTATCAATGATGTTGATACGGTTATTCTTCCAGAAGCAAGTGGTAGTAGCTGAAGTAATGGTAATACCGCGTTCCTGTTCCTGTACCATCCAGTCCATAGTCGCGCCGCCGTCATGCACCTCGCCGATCTTATGCACTTTGTTGGTATAGAACAAAATGCGCTCGGTCGTGGTAGTCTTGCCAGCGTCGATATGCGCCATAATACCAATGTTTCTGGTGTTTTCCAAAGAATTCTGTCTTGGCATTTTTTCCTCCAAAAATTCGCGTCTGGCTTACCAACGGTAATGAGCAAAAGCTCTGTTGGCCTCAGCCATCTTATGGGTATCTTCACGCTTCTTAACAGACGCGCCCACATTGTTGGCAGCATCCATCAATTCGGCGGCCAGCTTCTCCTGCATGGATTTACCGCCGCGCTTTCTGGTGTTCATAACCAGCCAGCGGATACCAAGCGTCTGGCGGCGTTCCGGCCGCACTTCCACCGGCACCTGATAGTTCGCGCCGCCCACACGGCGAGCCTTAACTTCCAGCACCGGCATAACGTTTTTCATAGCCTCGTCAAAAACCTCCATCGGGTCTTTGCCGGTTTTATCTTTAATAATATCGAAAGCGCCGTAAACAATTCTTTCTGCCACGCCCTTTTTGCCGTCCAGCATAACCTGATTGATGAATTTGGTCAGGATAACGCTGTTATAGACCGGATCCGGCAGAATGTCCATTTTTGGCGCACGTCCACGTCTAGACATCTTGTTTCCTCCTTATATAATTTCCCGTGTCCGGTTATTACTTCTTGGCGCCGCCCTTAGGACGCTTTGCGCCATACTTAGAGCGAGCCTGCATACGGCCGGTAACGCCGGCTGCATCCAACGCGCCGCGTACCACGTGATAACGCACGCCAGGCAAGTCTTTCACACGGCCGCCGCGTACCAGAACCACGCTGTGCTCCTGCAGGTTATGGCCAATACCGGGAATATATGCGGTAACTTCGATGTTGTTGGTCAGACGGACACGAGCCACCTTACGCAGAGCCGAGTTCGGCTTTTTGGGCGTAGTGGTGTAAACTCTGGTGCAAACGCCTCTCTTCTGAGGACATTCTTTCAATGCCGGCGCGGTAGACTTTTTATCCACACTCTGGCGACCTTTTCTAACTAACTGACTGATTGTAGGCAAAACCGCCACCTCCTTCCCCATTACATAAGCTTGTGTTGGCAAGCTTAAGCCTTTTCGCACAAGCCTATCCAACGGATAATGAAATAAGATATTTAAAAAAGCAACCCGCGGCATCTCAGCCCGTTCCCGACCGATTTGCCAAAAAACTTTTTTTGCGCGCTATTGCTGCTTCAGGACAGCCACAACCGCCGCCCCCACATCAATGCCACAGGCGCTGCCAAGCTCCGCCCTCGTATCGACGCGGCGAATTTCCACATCTTTTACGATACAAAGCGCAATAACCTCGGCGGTCACTTGCCGGTCAGCATCTCCGGCAAGATAAACCAACGCCACAGAATCAGCCTCCAGGGCTCTGATCGTCTGCTTAACGCCTACGCGTTTTTTTGCAGTACGCAAGCCAGCCAAATCCATTTCTGCATTAACCCCCCAGAATAGCGTACTTTATAATTTTACCAAGCCAACCCCGCATTGTCAACATTTTTAATGGGATTTTACCCCCATTTCACAAAAAAATTACATCCAAATGTACATAGCAAAGCCATAACGCTTAATTCCGGCGGATTTCGCGCAGGTCACGACACCAGGGTTAAGCGTTATGGCTAACTATATCAAGCAAAAATAATTAATCCCAAACCATCGGCGATATTAAGCCTGTATTCAATGCGTAACAGCAGGCTAAAGCAATCGCCGCATAGCACAGGAACAAACCCATCCCCACGCAGCAAAGCGCCAGCGTCAGCCTGGGTCGTCTGCAAACGCCGCCCACAATCAGCAGCGAAAGAATTATCAGCGGCATAAACAACAGATAGCACAGAAACAATGGCGGCCAGCCAGCCGACCAAATCAGGCCATACCCCATAAATGACAGCGGCAGTGTCAATATACACGCCAATAGCGATAATCTTTTAACCAAACTAACAGTCATACATTACCACTCCTTTCAAACAGCTATCACCTTTTGTCATAATAATTAATATACGCAGATTTAGCGGAGCGGAGCAAAGCGCAGGTCATAACGCCGTGGTTAAGCGTTATGACTAAATATCTCAGGCAACCCCACCCGCCAAACTGTACTCCGGATCATAGTGTCGGCTCACCGCCAGATAAAAAATCTCGCCGCTCTCGTCAATATAAAACCTGACTTCCAGTTTGCCAGACAGTTTAAATTCGTCAGTCTGCCCGTCCTGCACCATTTGCAGCGCCGCTTCGTCCATCGTCAGGCTGCCGTTATCGATCTGTTCTCCATAAGCTGCCGTTATCGCCGCGTCCCCCTTGCCGCCATATCCTATATCCCTGTAATCGTCCAGCAGCGCAGTATAAACCACTCGGCCGTTCTCACCTTTTTCAAGCAGCAATTCCGACAGCCCGTAATATACCTGCGGAAAGCCGCAATCCGGCAGAGCATAATAGTTCTCGCCATCAAAGTCATACATTTTATGCACGCTGCCCGTATGCTTCAGCGCCACATCACCGAAATGTCTATGAACAAACTTATCCACTTCCTCTTTCGGAATAACCGCCATACCCTGCCAGCCGTATTCTTCGCTGGTATTCTCCGCCCAGCGCGGCTCGCTCACCATATAACCATTTTCGTCCAATCCAACAACATCGTCCGTCAGCACCAGAAACCAGTAGGACTGCACATCAGTGGGCTGCTCGCCCTCGTCGAACTCCGGCAGATGAAACCAGAGTTCCATTCGCGCCGTATCCCAGAACGCCTTTATCAGCTCAGCGTCCGGCTGAACAGTCATACTCTCGCAATTATCATTCTGAAAATTATACTCTGCCACCGATGTCAAATCTGCCAGCGCCGCCGCCAAAATACTTTGCTCGCCATCCGTTCTCCCCTGCGTATTCTCAGACATCTCACCGTTGCCGCAAGCAGAAAGCACCAGTACTGCCGCCAACAAAATCAGTAATAGCCTTTTCATCAGACTCCCCTCCTCAGGTTACACGCGCTCCTTCTTCTGCCAGTTGTTCAGGAGATATTTCACTTATGTATTGCTGCTGCCTGTTCTGACGTGGAATCTTGTATAACGACGGTGCGCATCATCTATCCTGACTGTTGGCCAGCCCGGCTGGCTTTGCTATTTTTGATAATTTTTTATCATATGCTAATTTTCCGCTGCCCTGAAAAATCACTACGCCGCATTTAGCAAAACCGGCTTTATCTAAAATATGCTGCATCCGTCTGTTTTGAAAATCAGTATCAACGCGAATATTTTTTACATCTTTTGAAATACAGAGATCCTCAACTAAGGTAAAAGCAATACTGCTCAAACCTTTACCTCTATATTTTTCACTTAATGCCATACGATGAATAACTGCATAAGGTAATTCTGTATTCCATTTCCCTTCTATATTTTCATAGGCAGGTTCTCCGGAAAAATCAATACACATATACCCTGCAATCTCGCTATCAGCTATTATTACATACCCCTTTTCATTCTGCACATCATTTAGAACAGTAGTTTCATTTGGATAATCATCTGTCCATTGGATAAAGCCTTGTTCCCTTTGAAACTCTTTCGCGGCTTTAATAATAGCGTAACATTTTGCTATATCTTTTAACTTTGCTAATTCGAGTAAATACATCCTATTTCCTCCCCAATCATCCGATTTTTATTTCTCAATCTTATATCTAACACTCTATCTTCGGATAATAAACCGAATTTTTATTATTCTCGGGATTGACGATTCTTTTTTATGATGATATATTGTATGTAATTCCTGTATATTGGAGCCAGAGTTATCATATCAGAGTTCCTGTATATTGTCAATAGGAGCAATTATAATGGAAATTTCAAAACTTATTGCCGGAAACATCAAAACTTTGAGAGCCCGTAAAGGTCTTACTTTAGAAGAAGCTGCAAAATTAACCAATGTTTCGAGAAGTATGCTTGCCCAAATCGAAAAGGGAGAAGTCAACCCAACAATCTCCGTTCTATGGAAAATTGCCAATGGTTACAAAGTTTCTTTCACATCTTTAATTGAACATCATAAGAAAGATGCTTTTGTGATTCGTGCAAAAGACATTACCCCACTTACAGAGGATGAAGGCAAATACGTCAACTATCCTGTTTTTCCTTTTCAGGAAAATAAATCATTTGAAACTTATCGTATTCATATCAAAGTTGACGGTTTATTAAACGCGCACCCACATCTGGCCGGAGCAGAGGAATATATAACTGTATTTTCAGGGCAAGTGGAAATCACGGCCGGACCGGAGACGTTTCTTTTAAATGCTGGAGATTCTATTCGTTTTATGGCTGACGTACCGCATTCTTACCGCAATACAGGCAGCAAAGACGCTTTCCTAAGTATGATTATCTATTACAACTGATATTGAGATAAAAAAATACCGAAACATTTAATATGCTTCGGTATTTTTTCAGCTATGAAATGGCGGAAAGTTGCCAGTCCGGTTCTTATGTGCCATTTACCTCACATGAGCAACCGGCAGGTCATGACACCTGGTTATGAATTTTGGCCATATAATCACTCTATCCCCGCAAAAATCTCCGGGTCATTATAATCCATCAACTCAAAAGTATACTTCTGATTGATAGTATCCTCCAGCGTTTCGCCACCCTCGCCGTTCTCATCCGCACCCACAACCTGCGTCACGGCGTCGCGGCTCACATAGTCCATACGCACCAGCACACCTGCCGCGTCCAGCCAGTAATCTACATAGCTGGAAAGCATAATGCCGTCCGCACCATCCTTATCCCGGCTGCTGTTCACCCGCTCAATATACTTCTCGCTCTTAATCACATGGAAACCTTTCCAGTCGGGATGCGTTTCATCGGTAAGCGGCTCCACGCTGCCCACATAGCCGCCTTTCAAGCCCGCACCGAAGAAGAACGCCAGCAAATCCGGGAAATCACCAATCTTGCCCTCATATGTTTCGTCCTCCGCCCCAGTGGTCAAATCATATTTGTGCGCATTGATAACCTTATAGGGGGCTTCCAACAGGTCTCCGTCCATATCGCGTTTCTCCACCGCATAGTTAAATGTTTTAACGTCGATTTGGTAGCGATAGTCCGACACATATGCGCTGTCATAGAGCGAAATAACGCCCCCCTCCGCCTGTACATCAGTTGTCACAGTGATACGCCCGCTTGTCAGATCACTCAGCGCCGTTACCCCCGCGTTGATCTGCTTAATATCGTCCCTGTATTCGCCGCAGCCGCCAAGCAGCAAAGCTGCCGCCAACAACAGCGCCAAACAAACTCCTCGAAACCGCATACTAAACACCTCCGCAAATTTACAATTATTTATATCCCAATTTTAGCATATACAAGGCAATTAGGCAAGCCGCCGCAAAATTTAATAAAAAAGAGGAAAGCTCTCGCCTTCCTCTCCTTTTTCTTTTCAGTTTTACCAAAAAGCATAGGAACAACATATGTTCCTATGCTTTTATTTCGTTATATTGATTAAGACTTATGCATCCTCACCTGGAACCTCAACCGGAGTTCCCGGCTCCGTCTCAGACACGGCCGAAAAGCCCTCCAGCTCCGGCATACTGACTGACGCATCAGCGTTGTGCAGATCATATTTATGTCTGGACGCCACGCCCGTACCAGCCGGAATCAGTTTGCCAATGATCACATTCTCTTTCAGACCCAGCAGCGGATCCTGCTTGCCCTTGATAGCCGCGTCGGTTAGAACGCGCGTTGTCTCTTGGAACGAGGCCGCCGACAGGAACGAATCCGTCGCTAACGACGCCTTGGTGATACCAAGCAGCACGTCAGTATAGGTAGCAGGCTCCTTGCCCTCAGCCACAGCCCGCTCGTTCGCCTCAGCAAATTCAAATTTATCCACATAAACACCGGGCAGCAGATTGGTATCGCCCGCGTCTTCCACTTTCACTTTCTTTAGCATCTGGCGCACCATGACCTCGATATGCTTGTCGTTGATATCAACGCCCTGCATACGATAAACTTTCTGCACTTCCTGCAAAAGATACATCTGCACGCCCTGTACGCCACACACCTCCAAAAGCTCGTTCGGGTAGATAGAACCCTCGGTAATCTCAGCGCCGGCCTCGATAATCTCGCCGTCAGTCACTGCCAGCTTAGAGCCATATGGCACCTGATATTCAGCCTCCGGCTCACCATTCGTCACGTTCAGGATACGCACACCACGCTTGCCGTCCTCGGTCTCAAAAAGCTGTACTTTGCCGTCTTCCTTGGCAATAAGGCACTGGCCTTTCGGCTTTCTGGCCTCAAAAATTTCCTCAACACGCGGCAGACCCTGAGTAATATCGCCGCCGGCAATACCGCCGGTATGAAATGTACGCATGGTCAGCTGGGTGCCGGGTTCGCCGATGGATTGCGCTGCAATGGTGCCCACAGCCTCACCGATATCCACATGGCCGCCGGTGGCCAGATTCCGGCCATAGCACTTGCTGCACACGCCATGCTGGGTATGACAGGTCAAAACCGAACGGATATTCACCTGCTGCTCCACTTCGGGCAAAGTATTGAGATAATCAACGATCTTATCCGCCAGCGCCATATCCACCAGGGTGTCGCGGTGAGCAATAACCTCACCAGTTTCCTTATTAATAATATCCTGATTCAGATAGCGGCCTTCAATACGCTCAGAGAGTTTCTCAATACCCTTGATCTCCTTGACCCAAATGCCCTCGGTATCGCCGCAGTCATGCTCGCGCACGATAACGTCCTGCGCCACGTCCACCAGACGGCGGGTCAGATAGCCAGAGTCGGCGGTACGCAATGCTGTGTCGGCCAAGCCCTTGCGGGCGCCGTGTGCCGAGATAAAAAATTCCAGCACGGATAAGCCCTCGCGGAAGTTCGCCTTGATCGGCAAGTCGATGATACGACCGGTCGTGTCGGCCATCAAACCGCGCAGGCCGGCCAGCTGACGTATCTGCTGCACGTTGCCGCGCGCGCCGGAATTAGCCATCATGAAGATTGGGTTAAACGGATCAAGGCTGTCCATCAGATGGCTGGTAACGTCGTCGGTCGCACCCTCCCAGATCTTAATCACGCTGCGATAGCGCTCTTCCTCGGTTATCAGACCCATTTCATACTGATCCTCAATCACCAGAACCTCTTTTTCAGCGTTAGCCATGATCTCCGCTTTTTCCGGCGGAATCAGAATATCGCCCACGCCCACAGTGATACCAGCCTTGGTGGAATATTTGTAGCCCACGGCCTTAATACCGTCCAAGAATTCCGCAGTCTTGCTGATACCCTGCCGGCGATAGCAGCGGTCAACCAGCACACCCAGCATCTTCTTACCGCATTCGATATTATAGAAGCCCATCTCGCGCGACATCGGAATTTCATAATTGAAAATCAGGCGGCCAAGACTGGTCACCAAACGCTTATAGCGGCCATGTTCGTCCTTGGGGAAAGGAATTTCGGTATCTTTATCTATCCAAACGGTATCCCATTCCTCCGGCTTCGGTATCTCTATCCAATCATGCATATCAAGGTCGCCGTTCACATAGGAACGGTAAGCCTCGTTGAAGCCGCTGTATACATGCGCCTTGCCAGGCTCATATTTATTGGTATCGCGGATAATGGTCAGGTAGTAAGAGCCTAAAACCATATCCTGCGTTGGCGAAGCCACCGGGCGGCCGTCTTTTGGATTCAAAATATTGTTGGAGGATAACATCAGTACGCGTGCCTCTGCCTGCGCCTCAGCGGAAAGCGGTACGTGCACGGCCATCTGGTCGCCATCAAAGTCAGCGTTATACGCGGTACAAACCAGCGGATGCAATTTCAGCGCGCGGCCTTCCACCAAAATCGGCTCAAACGCCTGAATACCCAAACGGTGCAGCGTAGGCGCGCGGTTCAGAAGCACAGGGTGTTCCTTGATAACATCCTCCAACACGTCCCAAACCTCGGGGCGAACGCGCTCAACCATACGCTTAGCGTTTTTGATGTTCTGCGCCATGCCGTCATGCACCAGCCGCTTCATCACAAACGGTTTGAAAAGCTCCAGCGCCATTTCCTTGGGCAGGCCGCACTGGTGCATTTTCAGCTCCGGCCCCACCACGATAACGGAACGGCCGGAATAGTCAACGCGTTTACCCAGCAGGTTCTGACGAAAACGACCCTGCTTGCCCTTTAATAAATCAGAGAGCGATTTCAGCGGACGGTTGCCGGGCCCAACCACCGGACGGCCGCGACGGCCATTGTCGATCAAAGCGTCAACTGCTTCCTGCAACATACGCTTCTCATTGCGCACGATAATATCCGGCGCGCCCAAATCAAGCAGGCGGCGCAGACGGTTGTTGCGATTGATAACGCGGCGGTAAAGATCGTTCAGGTCGCTGGTAGCGAAACGCCCGCCATCCAGCTGCACCATCGGACGCAGTTCCGGCGGAATCACCGGCACAACGTCCAAGATCATCCATTCCGGCTTGTTGCCGCTCTGCAAAAACGCCTCCACCACTTCCAGGCGGCGGATAGCTTTCACCTTACGCTGGCCGCTGACTTCTTTCAGCTCAGCACGCAGCTCCTCGTCCAGCGCCTGCAAATCAACGCCCTGCAAAATCTTTTTAATGCTTTCCGCACCCATGCCAGCGTCAAAACGGTCGCCGTACTGATCGCGCGCCTCGCGGTATTCCTGCTCGGAAAGCACCTGCTTAAACTCCAGATCAGTGTCACCGGGATCAAGCACGATATAAGATACGAAATAAAGCACCTTTTCCAGCACGCGGGGCGAAATGTTCAGCAAAAGGCCCATGCGGCTGGGAATACCCTTAAAATACCAGATATGGCTGACAGGTGCAGCCAGCTGAATATGCCCCATGCGTTCGCGGCGCACTTTGGCGCGGGTAACTTCCACGCCGCAACGGTCACAGACAACGCCCTTATAGCGGATACGCTTATATTTGCCGCAGTGACATTCCCAGTCACGCGTGGGGCCGAAAATGCGTTCACAGAACAGGCCGTCGCGCTCTGGCTTCAACGTGCGATAGTTGATAGTTTCCGGTTTTTTCACCTCGCCGTAAGACCACTCCAAAATCTGTTCCGGCGAAGCCATTTTTATCTGCATACGGTCAAAACGGTTAGCGTCCAGGCCGTGCTGATGCGATTCCATAGTTTTTTCTTCCATCAAGGGTTCTCCCCCTCTCAAATTTATCACATTTACTGCTTTCGCTTGCGTCCGGCTTATTCGTCGTCGTCCAAATCAAGGTTATAATCTTGCAAAACATCAGCCTCGCGGAGCGTTTCCAGACTCTCGATAGCGTCTGCCATACTGTCGGCGTCAACCTTGTACTGGTCAAGCTCTTTTTCCAGGTTTTCCAACTCACCGGGATTCAGGCTGTCAAAATCCACCTCGTCAGCATAATCGTCAACTTCAGCGTCGCTCTCCAGCAATGCATCAGCCTCCCCTGCGTCAGACGTATCATCGCCCAGCCCCAGGTCAAGGTCAAGCTCGCGCGCCGTCTCCAGCACATTGCCGTCAAAATCGTCGTCTTCCTTGATGTCAACGACCTCGTTGTTCTTATCCAGAATATTCACATCCAAACACAGGCTCTGCAATTCGCGCATCAGCACCTTAAAGGATTCGGGAATACCAGGCTCCGGCACATTCTCGCCCTTAACGATCGCCTCATAGGTACGCACACGCCCGGTAATATCGTCGGATTTCACCGTCAGAATTTCCTGCAAGGTATAAGCCGCGCCGTAAGCCTCCAGAGCCCAAACTTCCATCTCGCCGAAGCGCTGACCGCCGAACTGCGCTTTGCCGCCCAGAGGCTGTTGTGTGACCAGCGAGTACGGACCAGTGGAACGCGCGTGAATTTTATCGTCTACCAAATGGTGAAGCTTCAAATAGTACATATAACCCACGGTCACCGGGCTGTCAAAGGGCTCGCCCGTGCGTCCATCATAAACGATAGTCTTCGCATCCTCGCGCATACCGGCCTCGGCCAGTGTGGCAGCAATATCGTCGTCATTGGCGCCGTCGAATACCGGGGTGGCAATGTGCAGCCCCAACTTCTTGGCAGCCATGCCCAAGTGGGTTTCCAGAATCTGGCCGATGTTCATACGCGAAGGCACACCAAGAGGGTTCAACACAATCTGCACCGGAGTGCCGTCCGGCAGGAACGGCATATCCTCAACCGGCAGAACGCGGGAAACTACGCCCTTGTTGCCGTGGCGGCCAGCCATCTTGTCACCAACGGAAATCTTACGTTTCTGGGCAATATAAATACGCACCAGATGGTGCACGCCCGGTGGCAGTTCATCGCCTTTGGCTGCGTCGAAAAGCTTAACATCCACGATTTTGCCGGCCTCACCGTGCGGCACGCGGAGAGAGGTGTCGCGCACCTCGCGCGCTTTCTCGCCAAAAATGGCGCGCAGCAAGCGTTCCTCCGCCGTCAGCTCAGTCTCGCCCTTGGGCGTCACCTTGCCCACCAGAATATCGCCGGGACGCACCTCAGCGCCAATGCGAATAATGCCGTTTTCGTCCAGATCTTTCAAAACGTCGTCGCTAACGTTAGGAATCTCGCGGGTTATTTCCTCTGGTCCCAGTTTTGTGTCACGCGCGTCACATTCGTATTCTTCAATATGAATAGAAGTGTAAATATCGTTTTTGACCAGTTCCTCACTCAGCAGAACCGCGTCCTCATAGTTATAGCCCTCCCAAGTCATAAACGCCACCAAAGCATTACGTCCCAGAGACAGCTCACCGTGGTCAGTGGATGGTCCGTCCGCGATCGGGTCACCCTTATACACACGCTGGCCAAGGCTTACAATGGGCTTCTGATTAACGCAGGTGCCCTGGTTGGAGCGCTTGAATTTCTGCAATTTATGCACTTCAATCTCGCCATCGTCCCGCTGCAAAACGATTTCGTCGCCACAGACGCGGGTGATCGTACCATCACCGCCGGCCAGTTCGCAAACGCCGGAGTCAAGACCGGCCTTGATCTCCATGCCGGTGCCCACGAACGGGGCTTCGGTCACCATAAGCGGCACAGCCTGACGCTGCATATTCGCACCCATCAAAGCCCGGTTGGCGTCGTCATGCTCCAAAAAGGGGATTAGCGAAGTGCCCACTGAAATCAGCTGCTGGGCAGAAACGTCCATATAATTGATATCTTCCGCCGCCGCCACAAAAATATCGTTGGCATGGCGGGCATTAACGCGGCTGTTGATCAAACGGCCATTCTCGTCCACCGGCTCATTCGCCTGCGCGATAACATAATTGTCCTCTTCATCGGCCACCAGATAATCGATCTGATCAGTCACCTGGCAGTCAATCACCCGGCGATACGGCGTCTCCACAAAGCCATACTCATTAATGCGCGCATAATTAGCCAGCGAGCCGATCAGACCAATGTTCGGCCCTTCAGGAGTCTCGATCGGACACATACGGCCATAGTGGCTGTGATGAACGTCGCGCACCTCAAAACCAGCACGCTCACGCGAAAGACCGCCGGGGCCAAGCGCCGAAAGACGGCGCTTATGCGTCAGCTCAGAAAGCGGGTTGTGCTGATCCATAAACTGAGAGAGCTGAGAAGAACCGAAAAACTCTTTGACCGCAGCCTGCACCGGGCGAATATTCACCAACATCTGCGGTGTGATAACCTCGGTATCCTGAATAGTCATGCGTTCTTTAACGACACGCTCCATACGCGCCAGACCAATACGAAACTGGTTTTGCAGCAGCTCGCCCACCGAGCGCAGGCGGCGGTTGCCCAAATGGTCAATATCATCCGGCTCATGCTTGCCATCCATGACCTCGAGGAAATAGCGCAGAAAGCTCACAATATCGATCTGCGTTAAATGGCGAACAAAGCGGTTGGCCAGCTTCTCGCTGGCAAGCTCGCCGTCGATATAGGCTTGCTGCTCGTCGCTCCAAACCTTGCCGTCCTCACGCATAAACTTGGTAATGCCGTTCTGCAACTTTTTGTGCACCTTATAACGCCCTACGTTGCCCAAGTCATAGCGCTTGGGGTCAAAGAAAAAGCCGTGCAGCAGGCTGCGTGCGGAATCAACCGTCGGCGGCTCACCAGGGCGCAGTCTACGGTAAATTTCCAGCAGCGCCTGACTAACGTTCTCAGTGGCGTCTTTCTCAAATGTCTTCCTGATGGCCTCGTGGTCGTCAAAAAGCTTCAGAATATCTTCGTTGCTGTCATAGCCCAAAGCGCGAATCAGAATTGTTGCCGGAATCTTACGCATACGGTCAATGCGTACGTATACATAGCCGTTGGCGTCGCTTTCAAATTCCAGCCATGCGCCACGGTTGGGAATCAACGTGCTGCCGAAAAGTTTTACGCCGTTCACGTCCATTTCTGCGCTGAAATACGCGCCGGGGGAACGCACCAGCTGGCTTACAACCACGCGTTTGGCGCCGTTGATGATAAAAGTGCCGTTGGAAGTCATCAACGGGAAGTCGCCCATAAACACTTCCTGTTCCTTAAGCTCGCCGGTCTCTTTGTTGATCAGACGTACGCCCACCTTAAGCGGCGCGGCATAGCTGACGTCTCTCTCTTCACACTCGTCCAGTTCATACTTCGGCTTCCCCAAAGAATAGCCCACGTATTCCAACACCAGACTGCCGGTGAAATCCTGAATGGGGAACACGTCCTCAAAGATTTCATGCAGGCCGGTTTCCAAAAACCACTGATAGGAGTTGCGCTGCACATCAATCAGATTAGGCATTTCCATAATTGGATTGTTGCGTGCATAGCTGCGCCTTTCAATGATCGTACTGGTTGCGGCTTTTTTCAAAATCGTCACCCCTCACAAAAAAATCCCTGCGTTGTTCCACGCCCATCGCCCAAGCATCTCCAGCGTCCAGGCAAACCAAAATTGGTGCAGCTAATTTCGCCCACCACCAATTGTTCAGTTTTCGGCCAGAGAGTCTTGCCAAAGCATACTAAAAAAGAATACCTCATGCGTCCGTAATGTGCGTGCTGCATTGCCGGTACCCCATCAAAAAATTTTTTCTCATAATAAGGCCACGCGGAGGCAGCAAAACTCTTTCCCGCCACTCAAAGCCCACCGCACCCAAAGCTGAAACAAGTCGCTTACCCGCGGTTTTCCTCGATTCCGCCGCCCTGAAGCAGCATTTTGTCATAAGAAAATGATATAAGAGGAGATACTTATAGCAATTTTATCAGAAATATATCATACCATTTATTTAGTAGATAGTCAATATCTTCCGGGGATTTTTTTTTGATTTTGCGGCAGGTTTTACGCTTTTTTGCGCCAATTTCTTCATATAATTGACAATTAAGCCCCGGGAGGTTGTTCAATATGCCCAAGTCTTGCGTTATTCACCCAATTCCACCGGTTTATGCGAAAAATTCATGTGTTTTGCTGCTGGGCACAATGCCGTCGCCGCAAAGCCGCCGCCAGGGCTTCTATTATGGACACCCGCAAAACCGCTTCTGGCCGACGCTGGCGCAGGTTTTCGCCGTACCAGTTCCGGCAGTGGATGATATTGCCGCCAAGCGCCGCCTGATACTGGATAACCAGCTCGCTCTTTGGGACGTTTTAGCCGCCTGCGATATTGACGGCGCGGCAGACGGCTCGATCAGCAATCCACAGCCCAACGATATCGCCGGTCTGATCGCAAAAACAAGGATCCAGCACGTTTTTTGCACTGGACTTAAGGCGTGGCAGCTATATCAAAAGCTTTGCGCACCCGCCACCGGTATCGACGCGATACGGCTGCCATCCACCAGCCCGGCCAATCGCCGCATAACCGACACGGAACTGATTGAAGCATACCAACAAATTAAGACAGGGAGATATTGACAATTCTTTTCGCGTAATTAGCGCAGGTCACTCAGCAGAAGATTTACCAACAACCGCAAATCAAGCAAGTGCTAATTATGAAAAAATTCTTATTGTCGCTGACACTGGCGATACTTTTCACGCTGCCCGCTCCGGCCACAGCATTCATGCTATACCAAAATCCCGAGCAAATTATCGTCACCACCCCGGCGGAGAGCACGACAACGACAGCAGCCGAAATCAGTATTCTCGGCGCGGCAGCGTGGGGCAAGCCGCTTTATCTGGACGGCCAGCTAATTGAAACCACCAGCCACGGCTTTTTTACCGCCCGCGCAAGCCTAAATTATGGCCAAAATACGTTCACCCTAACGCAGGACGGCCAGACAAAAACCCTGCACATCAACCGCCAGAAAGCGCTGACCACCAGCCCCCGCACTCCATTCAGTTGGGATAATCTGGCATATTTTGATACTCCTATCTGGGGCGCCGTCCGCGGCAACAACATCACCCACCGGGCGCTGCCCAACAGCTCGCCGGAGTTGCTGAACGCCCTCGCCCAGGGCACGCTATGCCGTATCATCGGCGAATACGGCGATTATTACTGTCTGACCGACCACACTTTCGTTCATCAAAGCAGTTTGAAAATATACGACGCGCCGCTGGATGCCACCAGTACTCTGCAAGAGGTAACATTGGCGCCTCAGACTGCCAGCCGCTGCACCGAAATAAACCTGCTGCTATCGCAGCATACGCTGTACGCCATAAACGACGGCGAACAGTATTTCACCGTCACCCTGTACGACTGCACCAGCGATATTACACCGCAGATACCAGTCAACCCGCTATTTGACGCTATCGACATTACCCCTGGCGAAGAGGATAATTCCCTCGTCATTCAACTGCATAAAAAAAGCACCGCGCTCATCTGCGGCTATTATGCAGAGGTTCGCGGTAATTATCTGGTTATCGGATGCAAGCTGCGCCCCGCCATCAACGGCGGCGAGCTGAAAGCACCCGATTTAAGCGGCGCAGTGATAATGCTGGACGCCGGCCACGGCGGTGAAGAAACCGGTGCGCCCGGCCCTCCCGGCGCCGCCGGCCCAATGGAGAAAAGCATTAATCTCGTTATCGCGTTCTACACCAAAGAGCGGCTGGAACAACTTGGCGCCACCGTCATCATGACCCGCAGCAACAACAACACCCTGCCCCTGGCCGACCGTGTGGCGAAAATTACCGAGGTCAAGCCCGATTTAAGCATCTCCATTCACAGCAATTCGCTGGACGCCGCCGCCAATTATGCCGACAGCCGCGGCTGCCGTGTCTATTACACATACGATACGGCGGCAGAGGCGGCAAATTACATAGCCTCTCGTCTCGCCCGGCTGGACGAAAACAACAGTTCCAGCCCCATCCGTTCCAATCTGGCGCTAACACGAATTGAAAACTGCCCTGCCATTCTGGTCGAAAACGCCTTCATGTCCAACCCGGCAGATTATGAAAAAATGCTGCAAAGCAGCTATCAGCAGGAATTCGGCGCCGCGCTGGGCGACGCCGCCGCCAGCTATCTTCTGCAAAAGTCAATCACCAGCACCAAAATACCTGCCAGCATACCGACAAACAGCGTATCAAACGGCAGCGGCAGCAAATTAGCCAACAGCATGGCCGTCACGCCCAAAGCGCTGGAAAGTATTGCTGCACCCGCTCGTATCCTGCCCGGCCAAAACAACGCCGTAGTCATGGGAGCCAACAGCACCGCCGCACGCAGCCCCATCGACATTGATCCCCAACCCAAAATAGCCGAGCCGGCATTGCCCAGTGTGAACGCCGCCGAAGCCGCCAGCGATACCAGAATAATCACACGTGAAACGGTCAGCAATTTTTTGCCATCCGCTTCGGTATTAATAAACTGTTGGTAAATATCGCTGCTGATAATGGTGCCGAAGCCAAGCGCCATGCCGCTTCCAGTACCAACCACAGCAATCAGCAATGTCGCCAGCGACACTCCCGCCAGGGGTGCGGGCAGGAATTGCAGAATAAAGCCGGGGAAAGCCTCCGCCGCCGCCATATCCGGGAAATTCGCCCGCATATACATACCCACCAGCAGACTGAAAAATCCCACAGGCGGCGCCAGCGCCGCGGCCAGCAGACAGCCGCGTTTGGCCGCCTGGTTGCTTTTGCCGATCATCACGGCCTGAATATATGTCTGGGTGGAGACGATACCCAGCGCCACATTCAGCCCCAGCCCCAGATCAGTACCCACCCCGCGTGAGAAGATATTGAAATATTCCTCACTGGGAAGCACCGCCGCAAAAGCATCGAATCCCCCCTGCATCACATAGGCAAGCACGCCACAGATAACCGTGGCCAAATAAAGCAACGACAGTTTAACCAGCCCCAAAAGCCCCGAGCCTTTAATGCCGCCAAACATTCCATAGCAGGCCATGATTACCACGCTTAACACAGAGCAGACCAACGGCGAAAAACCAAACATTGACCCCAAAAGAGCGTTAGCCGCCAAAATCTGCGCCACAATGTTCAGCACAATGCCAATACCGGTCAAAACAGAGGTCACCAGCCGTGCTTTTTGGCCGTATTCCATGCTTATGATCTCCTGAATCGTCATGCAGTCGCTTTGCCGGATGGGTTTAGCGTAAATATACGCCAGCAGCAGGCAGCCGATAGCCGAGCCAAGCGTAAACCACCAGGCGGAAAAACCGTGCGTGAAAGCCCCCTCCGCCGTGCCAATAGTGGAGCTGCCGCCAATCATTGTGCCGGTAATAGTGCCCGCCACCAGCAGAGCGCCAGCGCTCTTGCCACCGGTATTGAAGTCAGCCGCATTTTTGACCCGACGTCCAGAAAGCACCCCCAAAACCATAATCGCAGCCAATGTCGCCACGATACTCACAATATGCCAAAAGCCGAGCTGCATACCCCATCCCCTCCCTATCACTGTCATTTTATACCATGACACACAGAATGTGCCGTTAAGGCAAGCATACAGAAACCCCGCCGATCGTGCTGATCAGCGGGGTCAACTTTTGCCTATTCATCTTCCCGCGCGTGGGTCAGACATTGGTCGAACAGCAGACGGATATGCGCGTCAGCCAGCGAATAATAAATCTGCTTGCCGTCACGACGGAATTTGATCAGACGGTTGCTGCGCAACGCCGCCAACTGGTGCGACACTGCAGACTGCGACATAGCAAGCGCGTCGGCCAAATCGCAGACGCACATCTCCGACGTCATCAGCGCGTTAATTATCCGCAGGCGCGTGGGATCTGCCATCATCTTAAACATCAAAGACATTTCCTGAATATCCGCGTCCGGCACCTGCGCTGCCCGAACTTTCTCCACCGGACAGCAGGACTTTCCATTCCCTGCCATGGCTTACTGCGCGTAAGCGGACGAAATATACCCGGTGACGTTGCCCACCTGCACCTTGTACCAATCGCCCTCAGCGCCCAGATTGGTTACCTTATCGCCCTTGCTGACAGAGGCTACCTTGGCATAGTCAGTACCCGGGCCGCTGCGCACATTAACTGTGCTGCCGGTAATAGTCAGCGTTGTGTTCGTGGTTGACGTGTTAGGGCTGGTTGTTGTACCCGGGTCGGTTGTTGTTCCCGGATTAGCCGCAGCGCTGCCGCCCTTAAGCGTCGCTACCTCAGCCTCCAGCTCCTCAATGCGCGTCGCCAAATCGGCCAGCCTTTCACCCACCGTAGTCTCCACATAGCTTTGCGTCGCTACCGGGTCGTCGGCATTACCGGGCAGCGTGTTCAGGGCTTTTGCCATCTGCCCGCAAACGAAGCCTATAACAACAAATATCAACGCCGCGATAATGAGAATGGCGGCTTTACCTTTCGCGTTGGGTCTTGGCACAATAAATCCTCCTTACAAAGCAGGCGCCAAAGCGGACGCGCTGCGTCTTTTCTCTATCTTTTTATTATATAGTAATGCCCGGTTTTTTTCAATATTCTTTTGGCGGTTTTCCGCAATTTTCGCCTAATTTTTTGGCTTGTCGCCACCTATACGCAATATGCCCAAATGGTGCGCACCGAAAAACAGCACGATAAGCGCCGCCGCGAGAAGCAGCGTTGTCACCCACGCTGGCAGCAATGCCGTCAGTATTGCAATGCAGCCCATGAACATGGTGATAGCATAGATTATCAGCACAGTTTGTTTGTGCGAAAGACCCATCGCGAGCAAGCGGTGGTGAAGATGCCCCTTATCCGGCTGCATAACAGGTTTATGCTCGATCAGCCGCCGCACAATGGCAAAAAACGTGTCAAAAATCGGTATCGCTAAAATCAAAACCGGAATCACCAGCGTCACAATGGTAGCGCCCTTGGAAAATCCCATGATGGCGATAGCGCCTAAAATAAAGCCCAATGTCAGCGAGCCGGAATCACCCATAAAAATGCTGGCCGGGCTGAAATTATAGCGCAGAAAACCAAGCGTTGACGCCGCCAGAATAAACAGCAGCGCCGCTGGCATATAATACCCGTGCGAAAGCGATACCACCGCCATCGTACAGGCGGAAATAATGCTCACACCGCCTGCCAGGCCGTCCAGCCCGTCGATCAGGTTCACCGCGTTGCTGATGCCCACCAGCCAGAGTATCGTCACCGGTATGCCCAGATAATCGAGAAAGATGATGTCACCACCGAACGGGTTACTGAAAAATTTTACATAACCGCCAAAGCCCACAAATACCAGCGCCGCCACCAGTTGCCCTAAGAGCTTGGTCGTTGGGCGGATACTTCTCACGTCATCCAACAGTCCGGTGGCAAACACGATACTGGCCGCCAGCAGCAGTCCCAAAATATCCCCGCTAAACGCTAAATTAGGGTGCGAGCACACATAAAACACCGCGCCCGCCATAAAGCCGGAATATATGCCCAGCCCCCCCATGCGGGGAATCAACCCTTGATGCACTTTGCGTGCGTCCGGCTTATCCACCACGCCCAATTTCAGCGCGATTATTTTGGCCGCGCGGGTCATAATAAGCCCCACCGCCAGCGCCAACAAACAGGCGCAAAACAATCTAACCACAGCCTACCTCCGCCGCAGAATTTTATGCTTGAATTTGTTAAGAAAAAGCTCCGTCTCCGGTACGCGCAACAGCAGCACCAGCACAGCGTATACAACAGCGCCGGCAAGCACCCCCGCGCCCACTTTCGTAAGCGCGCCTCCGGGTATCAGCCCGACAATCAGCCAAACAGCCAACCCCATGCCGGCTGACGCCGCCGCAATTTTCAAAAGAGACGGCAACATGGTCTCCCCGGAGAGCTCCGGCAGAGCTTTAAATTTCAGATAATAATACATCAGCAGGCAGCCAAGAAGAGCCGCCAGCGAATTGGCCAGCGCTAAACCGCCCCCGCCGTAAGCCAGCAGTCTGAACAGCAAAAGCGAGAGAACAATATCCATCAAGATCGAAAGCCCGCCAATCCTAACGGGCGTCTTCACATCTTCCAGCGCGTAAAAAACACGGGTGATGATCATGTTCGCCGCCATCGGCATTAAGCCAACGGTAAAGCATACCAGCGCAAACGCCGTTGCAAGAGTCGATTCATGTGTAAACTCGCCGTGCTCAAACAGCAACTCAATGATCGGCTCAGCCAGTATTGCCAACCCCACAGCCGCTGGCGTCGCCACCAGCATTACGGATACCAGCCCACCTTTCATCGTGGACGCCAGGCTTTTGCGGTCTTTTTTCAACGAGAACTCAGAAAGCGCCGGATAGATCGCATTGGCCACCGCTGCCACAAATATACCCATCGGCAGCATCATCAGCTTATTGGCGTAATTAATGCTGGAAATGGTGCCCTCAGCCAACCAGCTGGCAAAAATACGGTTGATCGCAAAATAAATCTGGTTCACCGCCACGCCGAGAATAATCGGGCCAATTTGCGCCAGCACCTGATGCACCGCCGGGTGCTTATAATCGAACACCAGTCTGTACTTGAATTTGATTTGCCACAACACCGGCAGCTGGATCAGCATAAAGCCTACAAAGGAAAGCAATGTGCCCCACGCAGCGCCCCAAATACCATAGGCCGAGCTGAAAAACAGCAGAGCAATGATAATAATAATGTTTGACATCCCGGGCGCAAAGGCCGACACAGCAAAACGGTAGTGCGCGTTGCAAATGCCGGTTATCACCATGCCCACGCCCATGAACACCACTGATGGGAACATGATACGCGCCAGAGTTGCCGTCAGCGCCGCCTGCTCCACCTCATATCCGGGCGCCAGCAGCTTTACCAGCCAGTCACAGACCAAAATGCCCAACACCGTAATTACGGTCAGCAGCAGCGCCGTCAGATTGATTAGCGCGCTCGCCACGTGGTCGGCCTGCTCACGGTCGCCCTCCACCAGATATTTGGTCAGTGTCGGCACCACCGCCGTCACCAGCGCATAGCCCAATATCGCCTGCAAAAAGTACGGTATGGTATAAGCCGAAAGGTACGCATCAGAAAGATCGGAGGCGCCAAAGGCGTTGGCCAAACTGGTCTCCCGCAGGAAACCCAGCAGCTTCACCACCAAATTCATCACTAGCACCACGCCGGTCGCTTTCAAAATATTTTTTGCCATAAAATACTCTCAATAATAATTTTCATACGCAGACATCAATAATAATGCTCCATGAAGCAGAAAGTTTTATCAATGTCTTTATCGCAAAATCTTCTCGATTTCCGCCAGCACTGGCTGCCAAGCCGTTTGCCATGCTTCTTTGCGGCCAGACGAACGCTTGCCGATATTCGCAGCCACAGCTTCTGCCGCCGCTTCCGCCTGAAATTTCACACCGCCGTCAAGCAAAGGTATTCCCTCCGCCTGCGCAAAAGCAGTTACCTTTGGGTCATAGCTGATAGCAGCCGAAGGAACGCCCCGCGCCGCCGCCATGATCAGTGAATGCAGCCGCATACCCAAAAGAAAACCCGCACAGGCAATCTCCTGCATCGCTTCCTCCGGCGTATGCGGGTGCCGCACCTCAACCGCGTCCGAACCAAGTCGTTCGTTCAGTTCCGCCGCCAGCTTCTCGTCCTCACCGCTGCCGTCGGCCTTGCAGTAAAACGGCAGAAAGATAACCTCCCGCCCCGCCGCAGAAAGATGGCGGACAAGCCGGACGATCTCGTCACAAGCCAGCCCCGGCCAAGGCCGCAGCGCCATCACCACACGATTCGAATAAATCTCTGCTCTGGGGCCATCGGCAACATCTGACTGCTCCCAAAGCAGCACTGGATCACACACCTGATAATTCGGCACACTGCCCAAGCCCAGCTTTCCAGCCAGAGCACAGGAATCAGCATCCCGCCAGGAAAGAAAACGGCACTGCTTCAGAGCCTTTTTAACCAGCCAGCGCCCCGGGGCAGTTTTCAGCGGCCCCAGCCCCTGCGCCAGCACAATAGCCGGCACATTGTGCCGCCGCGCCTGCATGATCTGCGAAGTATAAAAGTATACTGAGCGGACGCTGGTCACATCTTGCAGAAGGCTGCCGCCGCCGCTGCAAAACAACGCCGCCCTGTCCAACTCCTTTTTTAAAACTGCACCGTTCCAGCGATCGATCCCCCTGATGTTAAGCCGTTCCGCTGTCTCATTCGGTGCAGCGGACAACGCTACAATTTCAATATCCGATAAATTCCGGCGCAAAAGCTGCACCAGCGCCGCCAGTACCGCCTCATCGCCAGCATTGTTGAAGCCGTAATAGCCGGAAAGCAGAATTTTTCTAGTCATATTGTTCCGCCTCAGCCAACTCGGCAATCGCCCGCGTTTTGTCCAGCAGCCATCCGCCCAAATACTTCAGAACCAGCACCAGCGCCACGCCGATAAGCAGACCCAGCGCCAGACCGTTGGCTGTACGCAACAGCGATATCATGATGGGCGTGTGCAAGTGTTCAAACGTGTTCACCAAGCTCACCTGCCCGATCGCCCCCAACAGCACACAAGGCCATAGCTGCCGCCGATAGCCAAAGTATAGTATGGCCAGCATAATGGGGTGCGCAAACATAAATTCCTTAGTGCGTGGACGCACCACAAGCACTTTGTCCAAAAAGGCACGGAAAGCGCGCTCCATATCGGAAATGCCCACCGTAGTGTTGCCAGTCCTAATCATATAGAACAGCAATAGACCAGCCGCCAGAACGCCCAGCAGCACCAGGCCGATCGTCACCTTTTTCTGCATCAACCGCCAAAAACCCACCAAAAGATATTTCACACCGCCATGGTCGCTTGCCAACCTATACAGCAGATAAATCATCAGCAGCAACAACACCGCAAGCTGTCCGATTTTCACGCCGCTGAACGTATTTATAGCCGACATATAGGATTTTTCTGACAGAGAGCCAATCACCAACACTGCGCCGATCAACGAGATCAGCGTCATACGGCACAGCGCCAGAACTGCCGCCGGCAACGTCCGCCCCTCCTCGCGGGCCACGCTGGCCACTCCGAGGAATGGGAATATGATCACCGCCGCCAGCGCTATCAATTTCTGCACAATATACGCCTTGCCCAATGCCAGCAGCCCAGCGGCCGCAACCAGTGCAATCGCTGGCAGCAGCCACGCCGCCTTTTTCATATCAAAGCGCAGCAGCAGCAACACGCCGCCCGCCCACACAGACAGCAGAACCAGCGAGAGCGACCACTCAGGCACCTGCATATCCGGCACCACAGTCATGCGGTCGGTCGCCACGCCCTTAAGTTGCACCGCGTCACGCACCGCACTCACATAGGCCGCCGCCTCATCCAGACTCTGGCTGGGGCGCAGACGCAACATTAAAACGCCCATGCTCCGCTCACTGGCTGCCAGAGCAAATCGTTCCTGCACACGGGTATCAGAAAGCTTCAACAGCTCTGATTCCGACACCGGATGTACGCGTACCATATCATAATCCATCATCCGGGCAAACGTCTCCAGCCCAGACTGCTGATAAAACTCAATATATGCAGTTGGCAGATCGTGCTGCTTAAACACCTCCGCCATCTGCTTCGCCACATCTGCCCAATCGTTCTGGGTCACGCCGGGAAGCTCGGGATCGTTAAAGCCGGCCGCCTGAATATCCAGATCTTTCAAACCTCCGAACACGAACTCCAGTGATTCCTCGTCTACCTTAGGCCAGCTTCTCACCTGCACCACCAGATCAAGCCCATATTGCTTAATCAGCTCCAAATCATCCTCGCCAAAGCCAATACCAAAAGCGATCAGATCAGTGTAGGGATAAGTCGTCTCAACCGCAAAAAGCTGCGTATCACCTGCGCGGAACTCATGCAGACTGTTCTGCGCCGAGGTTTTGTACTGCAAATGCTGATATACCCGCTGCTGCATTTCCTCGTCGTAAAGCAGAATGTAGTTATGATTATTGTCCAGCGCAAAGTCCGCCGCTGTCTGCCAGTCACCCGCCCGCATATCGTTCAGCAGCTGAGCGCCAGTGACAATTTGCAGATAACCGCCATTCTGCCAGTCGTAAAGCGTCGGCTCCTTATATACCACGCCGGAAAACAGCGGGTTTTCCTCGTCTGCTTGCCAGAAATATTGCAGCGCCTCCTCGGCGGTATAACCATTTCTGGCCGCCACATCCTTAAACTGCCCCCATTCCAGCGAAAGCAACGTCGCGCGGTTCGCCTGCTCCAGCTGCCAACGCTCAACCCCCACGATAAGCGAGGCAATAACGCCCAGCGCCACCGCCAGATAGAGCAGAGGGCGCATTTTATTCTGTAAAGTCCGGGTCACGCCAACCTCCCATTTCTGTTAACACAATTTTTCTTACCACAGTCAGCTTGTAACAAGCTTATCATCAACAGTTTGCAGAACGCACTGTTCTCCTTCCGCCGTTTACAGCAGCCCGCTCAGGCGGGAAAGCATCACTACAGCTTCCGTCCAGCTGGTATTCTCAAGAGGTGCAAAACCATTTTCCCGCCCAGCGACCAGGCCTGCATTCACGCAGATGGCCGCACTGTTTTTCGCCCAATCGCCGATGGTTTTCGCGTCGGCAAACTGATTCAGTTTCGTTAAATCGGTAGAAATGTCAGCATGGGCATAAGCCATCGCCCGGCTGAACAAAACCGCTATTTCCTGCCGCGTAATATTGGCGTCCGGCTCAAATGCAGTAGCCGTACGCCCTGCCACCAAACCAGCCTTGCTGGCCGCCAGAATTTCGTTGTAATACGGATTGCCGGTGTTCAGATCCTTAAAAGGATTGGTGGCCGTCTCGCTTGTCACGCCGAGCAGCCGCACGATATACGCTGCAAATTCCGCCCGACTGATGGGAGCGCTGAAATTTTTGCCATTCAAATCACTGGAGACAACTTTGGCCGCCTGCATCTGCGCCACATTGGCAGCAGCCCATCCCGGCACGCCGTTGGTATTCACTTCGCCGGTAAGCGCTGGATTATTGGTGCTGCCGGCAAGCGTCGTTTGGGTATTGTCAGCATTGGTCTGCCCCACCAGCACATAAGCGCCGCAGGTATAGGGCGTCTTCACCGTAACCGTCTGGTTGGTCAGATCCACCCTGCTTTCCAGCAGCACATTGGTCACCTTGGTGGACGCAAGCTTCTTGTCAATATCAGCCCACACCAACGCCAGCGATTTTTCCGCCGGACGGCGGGTGGCGCCACGGTAATTCACCGTGTAATTATAGCTCAGCGTCATATCCTCGGCCAACTTGTAAATATAAGTATAACTCTGGTTGGCGCCACGGAAGTAAAACTCAAAGCCCAAGCCGTCGGACGAAACGCTGGTGCATCCCAGCTGCCCCTGCGCGGTGGCAGAAAGCGCCTGAGCAAGGCTCACGCCATAATCATCGTCAATCTCCATAATAAAGCTGAATGTGGTACTGCGGGTGGCCGCTTGTTTCCATTCCGCCGAATTCACCACTGCCGACGCCGGGAAGCTCACCGACATATAGTTGGTGCTGACGCCAACGTTTAAGCCCTGCTGGGCGGCATATTCCATCGCCGATTTTTCGATCATGATAAACTTATCACTTTTCTCGCCTGTCATCTGGATATTGCTCAGATTGATCTTACCGCTTTGCAGCTGAGTCTTGTTAACGGAAATGCTCTCATCTTTTGCATTGCTGCTGGTAGACGACACTTGGTTAACCGCCGCCCAGGCCGAAAGCGGCATAGCCAGCATAAGCAGCGCCGTCAACAGAATAGCAAGCAGACGCTTGCCGTTTTTGTGCATAGTCATTGTCAATTCCTCCTTAAAAATTACCGTTTACTCCTGCGGTTTCATGTTGCAGACAGTTTTGCCGTCTTCTTGATACCATCACGGCAACACACAACTATCTAGCTTATATTATAATAAACTTGCGCCTATTTCTCAACCATTTAGACAAAAAAAGTGGGGGCGGCCAGCCCCCACTTGCGTTTTTTCGCGCTTTTACTGAATAAGACCCTGCTCCACCGCTGTTTTCAGCACGTTGTACTGCAGCAGGGCTGAAAGGCGCTTGGCGTCATTGGCCACGATGTCTGCCGCGGCAGCCTGCACGTCAGCCTGCGTGTTCAGACCGTTAGCATATTGTAGCTGAGAAAGACGGTAAACTTCCTCCAGCAGTTTTTGGCTCTCCTCGTACACTTCATACTGCGAACGCGCCAGCGAGAGATTCTCCAGCATACCCTTCGCACTGATATAATACGTATCCTGCGCGTTATCATAGTCAATTTTCGCCGTTTGATAGGTCAGCTCCGCCGTCTGTCCCGCATAAGTGAACACCGGAGAAACGTAAACAGTATTATCAAAATTCAGCTGAGCCATCTCAAACGTGATACGCGCAACATTCACCATCGGCGCAATTTCCATCAGCTCCCTGGCCTTGGCCTCCACGTCGTCGATCAGCAAGGGATCATAGGATAGCTTTGTGCTGGGCGACCAGTTGGCATTGGGTTCGTTGCCCACCAGCACGTTCATGCTGCGCTTATCCTGCACAGTAGTGGCGCGCGCCGCGTCCAATGCCGCTTTCTGCGCGTTCACCTGAGCCTGCGCCTGCAAAAGCTCCAGCTTGGTGGCCATACCCTGATCATAACGGCTCTGCACCGTCTTCAGCTGGTTCTGCGCTTTGTTATAGGCATAAAGCGCCGCCACCTCAGCCTGGCCGTCGCATAACACGGTGTAATACTGCTGAATAACTTTCAACTTGCAGCCAGCCTCCTGCGCCGCCAACGCGTTTTGATAAAGCTGCACTGCCTTTTGGCGCGCCTCCGGGCCATAAACCGTGGCGGAATAATAATTCTGGTCTTTACTGATTAAGTTTATCTCCACAGCATCCTGCATCTTTTTGCTCGAATGTTTAGCCTGCTCATAGGCAACCTCAGCAGACTTTAAATCGTTCCGGGCTTTCAGCACATCGCTGCTGTTTTCCATCGCCTGGTTCATCGCGTCGTCCAGCGATATTTTAGCCGCCTCGCCAGCAAGCTCCGCTGGCACCTCCGCACTGCCGGTGGGCTTGGCAGGCTCGCCACTTGCCGTCTGCTGCGTAGTTTCCTCCGGCAGCTCAGAAACGATCTTAGCATAAGCGGGCGCAGGCATAGCCGTCATCCCCACGATAAGCGCCATGCTCAGACAGGCGGTTTTCAATTTAATTCTTTTCATTGTTATCCCTCCAAGATAATACCTCTATCTATTTACACCGAGCCGTTAAATGCTTTCGTCAGCAACCTCATGCAGGCCGTTTCTGGAGTTTTCCTTGCGCCGCCCCAGTTTGGCCGCCAGCTGGTCAAACAGACTATATACCACCGGCACAAACAGCAGTGTTATGAACGTGGAGAACAGCAGACCAAACATCACCACCACCGCCAGACCGGACATCATTTGTCCGCCGTCGCTGCCGAAAAACGCCATAGGCAGCATGGAAAGGATCGTAGTCAGCGCCGTCATAAGCACAGGGCGCAGACGCAGCGGCGCCGCACGCATAATAGCTTTGTTCAGGCTCATACCTTCGCTGCGACGGAAATCGTTAATGGAATCCACCAGAACGATACCGTTATTGACCACAATACCAATTAACATCAAAAGACCGATCATGCCAGTCACATCCAGCGCTTTCCCAGTGACGAACAGACCGAAAAATGCGCCGATAAACGCCGTGGGCAGCGTGAAAAAGATGATGAACGGCTGGCTGAACGATTCATAAAGCGAAGCCATGATCATATAGATCAGCGCCACGCCCAGCAGCATAGCCAGTATCAGCGACGTAAACGCCTCCATCATGTCCTGATAGCTGCCCTCGTTGCTGATGCGGTAGCCCTCCGGCACCACAATCTCATTGTCCAGGCGCTGCTCAAGCTCGGCCGTAAACGAGTTCAGATCTTCCCCCACCAGCGAACAGCTGACGCTGACGTAACGCTCCTGATTTTCGCGGTTAATGGAAAGCGGCCCCAGACCCTGCTGCACCGTCACCACATCGGAAAGACGATATATGGCCCCAGTAGGCGCGGTCATCTTCTGATTCAGTATTAAATCAAGATTATTTTGATATTCCTCCGGCACCAGCACATCAATATCAATTTCATCGCCTTCCTCCTGAGAGAAGCGCGAAGCCGTCACTCCGTTTACATAAGCGCTGATGCTGCTGGCCACCTGCGGCACCGTCATCCCAAGCGAAGACGCCTTGTTGGCGTTAATCGTCAGCTCAAGTACCGGCAACGCGTCGTCCATACTGCTTTCCACCTCACGCGCAGCGGGCATGCTCTCCATAACGGCAACCACCTTGTCGGAAAGCTCTTTCAATGTATCCAAATCGTCGCCATATATATAAACGCTGGCGCCGCCAGTGCTACTGCTGCTCATGCTCATCATATTGCCCGCGCTGACGCTGGCCTGCACGCCCGCAATATCCGTAAGCTGGCTGCGCAGATTATCCGCCAACTCGTCAACGTTCCAGCTGCGGTGCTTTTCGTCTACCAGCTGCACCAGCATCATAGCAGTATTTTCCGACGAGCTGCCAGTGCTGCTCATCGGGCTACCGCCCACAACCGAAAGCATGGTATCAAGGTCGTCGCCGCAAGTTTCGGTGATAATTTGCTCAGCCCGCGTTGCCACCACCGCAGTTTCTGCTTTGGCCGTGCCATCCTCCAGCGTCAGGCTGATGGTAAGCTGGCCGCTGTCCGCATCAGGCATAAACTCCATGCCTACAATGCCAACCAAACCAATCGAAATAATAAACATCACCAGCACCGTCAGCACCGTCGTTTTCTGGTGACGCATACACCAGGAAAGCATCTTGCGGTAACGCTCGCGCATATTATCGAAGCCAGCAGCAAACGCATTCTGCATTTTACCGATTTGGGCGGTAATGCCGCCGCCTTCAGTACTGTAGCTAACCTCCGGCCGCAGCATAGTAGAGCATAACATCGGCACCAGAATAATTGCCGTAACCAGGCTGGCCAGAAGAGCAAAACTGATAACCAGCGCCATATCCTTGAATAAAACCGAAGTCAGACCCTCGGTATACGCGATAGGCAGGAAGATAGCCACAGTGGTCAGCGTTGAAGACACCACGGCCAGCACCATCTGCTGCGCACCTTTCACCGCCGCATCGAAGCCAGACATACCGTCTGTCCTAAGCCGCTGGATATTCTCCAGAATAACGATGGAGCTATCCACCATCATACCGGCGCCCAGCGCCATGCCGCCCAGCGTCAGCATATTAAACGTCATGTCGGCAAAACCCATCAGCATGAACGTTGCAATCAGCGACACCGGGATCGAAATAGCGATAACCAATGTGCTGCGAACACTCCGCAGGAACAGGAACAGCACAACGACTGCCAGAACCACGCCCTGTAGCAGGCTGCTCACCAGATTGTCAATGGTCTGGTTGATCATGTCGGCCTGGTTCATCGCTTCTTCAAAATGCACAGTGTCATATGTGGTTTCCAAACCGGCCACAGCTTTCTGCACCGCCGCCGCTGTTTCCACTGTGTTGGCGTCGCTCTGCTTGGTAATGGCCACATAAACCGCGTCCTGGCCATTCAGATAAACATTAGCGTCATCTTTGCTCTGCACAAGGTTAACGCTGGCTATATCTTTGAGTTTGGCTATGCCACCGGTCGGCAGAGTCACGTCTACGTTCTCCACGTCGGAGAGCTTCTCATATTTACCGATCAAGCGGATAGTCATATTCTTGCCGCCGTCCACAACCTGGCCGGCCGCCATGTTCATATTGTTGGACGCGATCGCCTGCACAATACCGTTCAGCGACAGATTATAATTCTCCAGTGTCTGCGGCGATACCACAACGTCGATGGTCTCGGTATAGCCGCCGCCTACGTTGACGGAGGCCACACCCGGCTGACGTTCCAGCACCGGCACGATATCGTTATCCACCGTTTCTTTCAGGTCGGCCAGGCCGTTGCCGCCGGAAACGGCCATAACCATGATCGGCATCTGGTTCATGTTCATTTTCATGACAAGGGGAGTATCCACACCGTCCGGCAGATATGCCTCCACCAGGTCAATTTGCTCGCGCAGATCCTGGCTGGCCACGTCCAAATCAACGTCCCAGCCGTATTGCACCATCACAATCGAACTGCCGGTTGATGACATTGATATCATCGTATCCAGCCCCTCCACCGAGGCCACGGCTGATTCGATAGTCTTGGTGACCATGTTCTCCACTTCTTCGCTGCCTGCGCCGCTGTATGTCGTCATCACCATGGCCACCGGCAATTCCATATCCGGCATCAGATCCACACCCAGCCCGGCAAAAGACACCAAACCCAGCACCACAATGCATAAAAACAACATCATCACCGTGACTCTGCGTTTCACGGCTGTTCTGATTACACTCATTTAACCGTTCCCCCGCAAAGTTTATTCAGCCGCGCCGCTGTTCACCACATGCACTTTCGCCCCATCCGAGAGCAGATATGCACCTGCCGTCACCACGGTATCTCCGGCGTTCAGGCCGGAAGTGATCTCAATATTCTCGTCGTCGGACATACCTGTTTCCACCGTAACTGCGCGGACATGATCGCCCTCCACCACATAAACGATGTTGTTGCTGTCCACGGCGCGCTTCGGCACGAGCAGAGAATCCTGCACTTCATCACGCACCACGTCCACCTCAGCAAACATACCCGCCATGATCACATGGTCGGGGTTATCGATGGTAATTTCCACAGGATAGGTCATCGTCTGGTTCGCCGCCACCGGAAGGCTGGTAACCACGCCGGTGAACGGCTCGGACGAAGCCGATTCAATATGTACCGGCAGCTCCATGCCCTGTTTAATGCAGGAGACAAGGTTTTCGGTCACATTGGCGGTCAGCTTTACTTTGTCGATATCTACCACCCGTGCCACATAGGAAGTACCCGCCATGTCGCCGGGGTTTACCTTGACCTCGGCCACAATACCGCTGGCAGTTGATTTCACATTGCAGTTATTGATTTGATCCTGCACACTCTGCACCTGCAAACGCGCCGCGTCCAGGCCAATGTTGTTGACGGCGCTCTGCGCCTGTTCAAACTGCGCCTGCGAAACCGCGCCTTCTTTATACAGCGCCGTATAGCGCTCCAGGTTGCGCACCGCGTCGTCATAGGCCGATTTCAGCGTGTTATACTGCGTCTGCGCCAACGCCAGGCTGGTCTGCAGATCAACGGTATCTATCTGGCAAATTGTCTGGCCGTTCGCAATGCTGTCGCCCACCGACACGGCCACGCTCCGCACCACGCCCTGCGCTTTCGGCACCACATAAACATCCTCGCTGGCCTGAATATTGCCGCGCACCACTGTTGCATCAACGATAGTACCGCTTTCAGCCACAGCGGTTTCCACCGCCGTGCTGTTTTCCACCTGCTCAGCCGGTTCGTCGCCGCAGCCGGCCAGTCCCATCAGACAACAGCAGGCTAACGCCAGCAACAATCCAATGCTCAAACCTTTTCCGTGAGATTTCCGCACTTTTTCCATTTTTCTTTTCCTTCCTTACTTACCTATTTACCGGGATTATTAATTTTTTAAGCACGCAGATTATAAAAAATCATTGTTAACAGAATATGAACAAAATCTGTCTGAGGCGCGGAAATTTTAATACAAAAGCAAAAGAGGGGTTTCCCCCTCCCTTGCCGTTTATATGCCATGTCCAATCACTATCTATCTGTCGCATCAATGATGATGTAAGCCGCTTCCAGACCAGTTTTATTCGAATTTTCCACCACATAACGCACCCGGATAATATCGTCCGCCGCCACGGCATCCACATATTCCAGGCTCTTGATGCTTTTATCAGCGTTATATTCCACTTCCATGATCACGGTATCCTTGGTAACAATAAACTGCTTGCCATCTGTAGTCAGACAGATATCCGCAACCTTGTCTACCACGCCGTTTTTGATCTGCTCGTCATCAACGCCAACCTTATAGGCTTCCACACCGTCAGACGAGAAAGTGTAGGAATAAAGCGCATCCTCCTCAGGCTCTTCATCGCCTTGCCAGATATAATCACGCCCGTCGCCCCAGAAAGTGACCACCGTACCGTCCACACCCTCGCCCGCGCTTTCAATAAAGCCAAAGTGCAGGTCATGCGAGCCCGTATAATCACCGATCAGCAACAGGCCAACTTGGTTGCCCTCCAAAACGTATTGGATAGGAGCAGTAACCTTAGAAGTGCGCAGATCCGCCACGAAAGTTCCGGCCAGCAGATCCTCATTTTCTACGACATTAACGCCGCCGGAGCTGTTGATCAACAGCACCACAGCATCCTTAGCCAGGCTGTAATCCTTGCCGTTCAGTTCGATCTTCTCACGGCTGATGGCCGCGTCATGTTTGTCATTGGTCAAAACATCTTTCTGATTCAGCGTCAGCAGCTGACCCGACTTGTTAGCCGTAAAGTTAACGACCTGGCCGGCAGCCAACTCTTTTACATCAATTTCCGCCCCGGCCATAGAATACGTCTTCTGGACGTTCTCACATCCGTAAATCGTCACGCGGTTACCGGCAACGCCCGTCACCACTCCGTAATCACGCAGAGCAACCTCTTTATCCACAGCCGCGTCCTTCAGCGGAATATCCAGCGTATCACAGACCAGTGCAGCCGCAAACAAACGCATAGCGGGGGTCTGGTTATTGTCGGCCTCGGTGAAATCCATGCCAAGATTCTTAGCCTGAATAAGGTAATTTTCCGGCCAGGCGCCAGTCAGGTCTTCGTCCGTATAGCCCAAAATGCGCACCAGCACCGTTATTACTTCGGCCTCGCTGATAGTGTCATTAGGACGGAAAGTGCCCTCGGCGTCGCCTTTCATCAATTCCAGGGTCACTGCGTTTTGGATATTCTCCACATACCAGCCGTCCGCTTTCACGTCGCTGAATTTATTTTCAACAGCAACCTCAGGCAGCTCCTGGCCGGTTTTCTCCTGCCAGGTCAGCACCGCCACCTTAGCGAACTCGGCTCGGGTGATTTGCCCCTCCGGCTGGAACGTGCCGTCGGGATAACCCTGCATAATGCCGGCTGCCACCACGCGATCAACATTATCAGATGCTATCATCACGTCGGAAAAGGCCAGCGTCTGCCCCGCCATACCCAGCGCCAGCAGCAGGGATAACAGCAACGTCAAAGTTTTTTTCATAAATTCTCCACTCCCCCTCACAATATTTATTCCATTATAATTACAGGATTCTCCTCGCAAAACTTGCCAGATATCACAATTATTGCGGCAGCTTTTTGTCCTTTTTTACATCCTTTTTGCTCTCGTCAGCGTTTTTACGCGCTACGTTCTGGCGCACGCTTTCCGCCGCCAGTCGCCGCTTTTTGCGCGCTTCACGCTTAACCAGCAGCACGAATTTCGGCAGCGCCATCATACGTTTGAAACGCCAAGGCTCTTTTAAGAGGCGCCAAAGCCATTCGATGCCCAGCCGCTGAAACGCCAGCGGCGCCCGCTTCAAATTGCCGGACAAAACGTCAAAACAGCCGCCCACGCCGATCACCAGCGGCACGCGCAGCCTATCCCGGTTTTCGTCGATCCAAAATTCCTGCTTCGGCGCGCCCATCCCCACGAACAATATGTCCGGCTTCTTTGCGTTGATCTCGCCCAGTACCCACGCAAGCTCATCCGGCTTAAAATAGCCGTCATGCCAGCCGCAAACGTTCACGCCGTACTGCTCGATAAGATTATGTGCCGCAGCCTCAGCCACACCGGGCGCCGCACCCAGCAGATACACGCTCCACCCGCAGGAGGGGGCGCGGCGGCAAAGCTCCTGCATCAGGTCAATGCCAGTCACCCGTTCAATTTCCCGCCCGCAAAGCTCACGCGCCGCCAACACAATACCGGAACCGTCAGGCGTCACTAACGCCGCCCGATTGATAATATCCATCAGACGGGAATCGTCCTGAGCTTTATAAAGTATCTCAGCATTCAGCGTCACTATATGATGCAGCAGCGGCAGTGTTTTATTCTGTTGCCGCCCCACGTCAATATAGGCCGCCAGCGCGCATACCGTCTCCACCATATCCAGGCTGCTGATTTTTGCGCCAAGAATATCCAAGTCGGCCATTACTGCACCTCCCCGGTATTTTCCTCCGGCGTGTCATTGTCCGGGAGATCAAACCCCTTCATTTTCGCCACCAGCGCAGCCGTCTGGTTGGGATAATACTCCCAATAGCTGATACCGTTAATACGCGCATCCTGCCCCGGCAGCTTATCCGAAGCGAAACTTATAGAGGGATAATCCTTGTATATATCGATCAGTGCTTTTAGCTCGCGCAGAGTAAAATCAGTCTCTACCGACTGGTTTATCTCATTCAGCAACTGCGGCAGCTTAAAAATAGTGCCGCTGCTCATAATCTGATCCAGCACCGCATTCAGAAATTTCTGCTGCCGTTCAATACGACCAATATCAGCCGTGGCCGTGCCGCGCCAGCGCACATATGCCAGCGCCTGCTTACCGTTCAGCTTCTGCGGACCGGGCTGCAAGTCGATATTTTCCTCTGGCTTATACATACGCTGTTCCACATCATAATCTACGCCGCCCAGCGCGTCGATAATACCGGCAAACCCCTCGAAATCCACCTGCACATAGCGGTCAATCTCCACATCAAGGAAGCTTTCAATCGTTTTTCTGGTCAAAGGTTCACCACCATAGGCAAAGGCATGGTTAACTTTTGTTGTTCCCTTGCCCTCGGCCAGAGCCACCCGTGTGTCACGCGGAATAGAAAGCAGATTGACCGCGCCCTCATCCAGGTTAACAAACGCGATCATAATAGTATCAGAACGCCCAACGCTTTCGCCCTCGCGCATATCGCAGCCCAAAAGCAGCACCGTCAGCACGCCGTCCTCACCCAGATATCCTTTCATTGCCTCCTCTGCCGCCGCCTTATCGGCAAAATAATTGGCCGAGGTCACATACGGCACGTCAATCGGCTGAGTTTGCTGGCAGGAACCCCAAAAACCCAGATAAAACCCGCCGCAAATCATCAACGCCAGCACCGTCAAAAACCAAAACCGCGCCGCGCCGTTCATAAAGCCAAAATGCCGCCCCCACCATGTGTCATGTTGCCCAAAAACGCTGGGGGCAGACGAGGTCAGCGTCGCCTCATGCAGCTCTACAGCCGGCTGTTTTGCCAGATTTTCATTCAAATTGTTTTCCAGATTATTGTCCGCATCAGAGTTGATATTCTCGTTTACGTTATCGTTCATACCGCACCCTCATATTTTTTTAACCTGCTGATACATCGCACGTATCCCGCTATACACTGTGCCTTGCGTACATTTTACCATATTTTTACCATAAATACAATCGGTTAAAATTAATAGGTAAGCACCACCATCTTCTCGGCGGAGAGCCAGTTCACAGCAAAACCCAGATTTTCGCCGACAACCCGTACAGGCACAAAAACCCGCCCGTTCACAATCTCCGGCGGCGCGTCGATCGTCTGCGCTTTGCCGTTCAACATTATAGTACTGCCGCCCACTCGCAAGGCCAGCTCTGTGCCGTCTTTCAGGCAGGTGACACGCTTCTGTTCACTGTTCCACTTAAACTCCGCGCCCACCGCCTCGCCAAGCGCCCGAAGCGGCAAATAACTCCTCCCCGATGCCGTCACATAAGGTGCAGCGTCCAGCGGCTTCTGTTCACTATTCTGCTCCATATAGCTTTTGCCAATCCACAGGCGTACCACAAGCAGCCCGTCCAGCGTATCCGCCACTACATCCAGCCGGGATTCCAATTTGTCTGCCTGCTGATTCACATATTGCTCCACCCAGCCCGCTGTCACCAACGGGTCATCCTGAGAGCCGGGCGCGGCAGCCAGCAGCAGCAAGAAAAGCGGCAGCAGCCAAAGCAGCATTTTTCGTTTCAAGCAACGCATAACCGCACCCCTTTCTTGCCCTATAATGCCCGTCTAGCAGGCAGGCTTGCCCCTTCAACATAATGATCGATAACAGAAAGCGACTTGCCCGTGCCGATTGCCACACAGGCCACCGGGTCTTCCGCCAGATACACATGCAAGCCGGTACTTTCAGCCACCAGCCGGGGCAGACCGTCCAGCATCGAGCCGCCGCCGGTCAGCACCATGCCACGGTCTACAATATCGCCTGCCAGCTCCGGCGGCGTCTCCTCCAAAACCTTGCGGATAGCGGCCACGATCATATCCAACACCTCTTGAATGGCCTCGTGGCACTCCACAGCAGAAAACTTGATACTTTTTGGCAGCCCGGTCACCAAATCGCGCCCGCGCACGGTAACATAATTATCACGATTGTGCTCGTTCAGATAAGCCGTACCGATCTTGATCTTGATCTCCTCAGCGCACGGCTCACCAATCAGCAGACTGCGCTCCCGCCGGATATAGCGCACGATGGACTCGTCAAGCTTATCCCCGCCCACACGGAGAGAGTTTTTAGTCACAATGCCGCCCAGCGAGATAACTGCAACATCAGTAGTGCCTCCCCCGATGTCGCAGACGAGATTGCCGCTCGCCGAATAAACGTCCATGCCTGCGCCAATCGCCGCCGCCATCGGCTCCTCGATCAAAAACGCTTCACGCGCACCAGCATGCTGCGCTGCCTGCTTCACAGCACGTTCCTCCACCGCTGTCACGCCAGAGGGTATACAGACCATAATGCGCGGCTTCAATATCCAGTTTTTGCCGCAGGCCTGCTCAATAAAGAATTTCAGCATCTGCTCGGTCACATCATAATCAGCGATCACGCCCTCACGCAGGGGACGCACTGCCACGATGCCCTCAGGCGTCCGCCCCAGCATACGCTTGGCCGCCGATCCGATGGCAATCACCTCATTCGTCTGTTCGGATAACGCCACCACCGAGGGCTCGTTCAGCACAATGCCTTTATTCTTAACGTAAATCAAAATATTGGCAGTGCCCAGATCAACGCCGATGTTGGTGCCAAAATCAAAAAACAGTTTCTTAAAAAAACCCATTGCCAATTCCCCGTTCAGCAGCCGCGAGCAGGCTGAAATTATTGCTTAATCTTAATATTATTCGGTATTTCGCGGCGAACTCCTGCCTCAGCCCGTGGAGGATATCACAGAATGTGCAAGAATATATAATAAATACATTATGCCAAAAAAGGAGAATCACCATGCCAAAACAATCGTCCACCGCCTTTCAAACCAAAACCAAAGACGGTGTCGTCTGGGAAATCTCTCGTCTGCTTGAGGATAACCGGCTGCTGCACGGCTTTTCCACCCGTTTGGGAGGCGTCAGCCGTGGAGCGCAGGCCAGTCTGAACCTTGACCATAAACAGGACTCCAACGAGAATGTGCGGCAGAATCACCTGCGTTTCGCCGCTGCCATCGGTTACGACGCACGACGCCTAGTTTCTACCCATCAGGTACATAAGGACGAGATACGCGTCGCCCAGCCCGAAGACGAAGGCCTGGTGCTGGACGGCCCCACACCGTATGAATGCGACGCATTGATCACCAATATACCCGGCCGCCCCCTCATCTGCTATTCCGCCGACTGCATACCGATCCTCCTCTGGGCAGAAGACGTGTCGGCCGTCGCCGCCATACACGCTGGTTGGCGCGGCACCGCCGCTGATATCGCCGCCAAATGCGTGCAAAAGCTGACCGCGGTCTACCATGCCGCCCCCCAAAACATAAAAGCCGCCATCGGACCTGGTATCGGCGCTTGCTGTTTCTCCACCCACAGCGACGTGCCGGACGCGCTTTTCGCTGCTTTCGGCCAAAGCGCCGCCCCCTGCATTAAGCACGACCCAATGGAAAGCGGAAAATTTCTCGTCGATTTAAAGCTGGCCAACTCCCTCCGCCTGCAAGCCGCCGGCGTTCCGGCTGATAACATCGCCCTCTCGCCGGAATGCACCTGCTGTCTGCCGGATAAATATTGGTCACACCGCAAAACCGGCGGCAAGCGCGGCGGTCAGGCCGCCGTCATAATGCTGAAATAAACAAAACCCCACCGCAGTCTTAACGATTGCAGTGGGGTGTCTTACATCATATTCACAGAAGCGATATCCTCATACTGCTTCCGTCTGTTTAGCCGAAACTATTTCAGTTCCACAGTAGCGCCGGCCTCTTCCAACTTAGCCTTAGCAGCCTCAGCGTCCTCCTTGGACACTTTCTCCTTAATCGGCTTCGGAGCGTTGTCAACCAGCTCTTTGGACTCTTTCAGGCCCAGACCAGTCAGCTCGCGCACAACTTTAATAACGTTAACTTTCTTGTCGCCGGCAGAAGCCAGAATAACGTCAAATTCGGTCTGCTCAGCGCCGCCGGCAGCCGCGCCGCCCTCAGCGGGGGCAACCATGCCAGCCACAGCCACAGGAGCTGCGCTAACGCCAAACTTCTCCTCAACAGCCTTAACCAAATCGTTCAGCTCCAAAATAGACATGCCTTCAATGGCTTCAATGATTTCTTCAATCTTAGTCATGGGTTTGCACCTCTCATCTTTCTATAATTTTTAAGTTTTGATAAAATTTTTCAGCAAGCCGTATCGGGCTTACTCAGCGGGAGCAGCTTCTTCAGCAGCTTCCGCCGGAGCTTCAACAGGAGCGGCTTCAGCTACCAGCGGTTCGCCCTTTTCCGCCTTTTCGCGCAAAGCGTCCAAAACGCGAGCCAAACCATACAGCGAAGACTGCACAGAGCCGAGGAAACGACCCAGCAAAACCTCGCGGCTGGGCATCTTGGCCAGCTCCTTGATCTCGTCCAGCGTCACCATCTTGCCGTCCACCAAACCGGCCTTGATCTCCAACGCCTGATGCTCCTCAGCAAACTTAGAAAGGATCTTACTGATAGCAATCGGGTCAGCGGCATAAGCCAACACGGTGGGGCCTTCCAGATAGCTGTCCAAATCAGTAATTTCCAGGTTGTTGGCGGCACGCTTAATTAAAGTGTTCTTAGCCACCTTATAACCAATCTCGTTCTTGCGCAATTCAGAACGCAGTTCAGTATCCTCGGCCACCGTAAGGCCACGGTAATCTGCCAGCACGATAGCCGCGCTTTCTTTCATCCAAGTCTGAAGCTGCGCCACTTGCGCTTCCTTTTCCAGCATCTGCGGTTTTTTGTTCAAATCTCACACCTCCTTGAGATACGCGAATTTCTCGCGTCTGATTGTATCTCAAAAATCAATAAGGCTCCCCGCCAAAACGGAGAGCCTTGTAAAATGCACATAAATGCTGCAAGTCTCCGCCTCGGTTGGCGACCCGGCGGCTTTCGCCACGGGCGCTTATGCATTCGCACCGACTGTCTTGGGCAAAGAGTTTACTGAGTTTTAAGCGTTTTTTACTTGCCAAGCGGCTTCAAAACATTGATTTTAACGCCCGGGCTCATGGTCGAGGATACCGAAATATTCTTGATATACTGACCTTTTGCCGCAGCCGGCTTAGCCTTGATAATAGTTTCCATCAGGGTGGTATAATTGCCCACCAGCTGTTCTACGCTGAACGAGGCCTTGCCGATACGCGCATGCACATTGGCCGCCTTATCCAAACGATACTCAATTTTGCCTGCCTTAACCTCGGAAATGGCCTTAGCCACATCCATCGTCACAGTGCCGGTCTTGGGGTTAGGCATCAGACCCTTGGGGCCAAGCAGACGGCCGATCTTACCAACCACACCCATCATATCCGGGGTAGCGATGGCCACGTCAAAATCAAACCAACCGCCCTGAATTTTGGTCACCAGCTCTTCAGAGCCCACATAATCAGCTCCGGCAGCCTCGGCCTCTTTCAGTTTATCACCCTTGGCGAAAACCAGCACTTTACGCTCCACGCCGGTGCCGTTGGGCAGCACTACTGCGCCGCGAATCTGTTGGTCGGACTGCCTGGGATCAAGGTTCAGCTTGATAGCAATTTCCACAGTTTCATCAAACTTGGCTTTGGCGTTTTTCTTCACCAGACCAAGCGCTTCGTCAACCTCGTAAACCTTAGCCAGATCATAGCTTTTGGCCACGTCGGTATACTTTTTGCCATGCTTAGGCATTATACAAACCTCCTTTGTGGTATAACGGCGACCGAAGCCTCCTCCCACTTGTCATGCGGCTTTTTAAGCCGCCCAATAATACGATTTCAAACACAGCTTATTCAGCCACCACGATACCCATGCTGCGGGCCGTGCCTTCCACCATTTTCATGGCGGCTTCCACTGAAGCAGCGTTTAAGTCGGGCATTTTATGCTCGGCAATTTCCCGTATCTGCGCTTTGGTGACCGTGCCGACCTTTTTCTTGTTCGGCTCGCCCGAAGCGGTTTCGATACCGGCGGCTTTCTTCAGCAGAACAGCGGCGGGCGGAGTTTTCAGAATGAACGAGAAAGAGCGGTCTTCATAGACCGAAATCTCCGCAGGAATGATCATACCTGCATCGTTCTTGGTGCGTTCATTGAACTCCTTACAAAAGCCCATGATGTTGACGCCGTGCTGACCCAAAGCAGGGCCTACGGGCGGCGCCGGGTTTGCTTTACCGGCCGGAATCTGCAATTTAATAACTGCCACAACATTCTTAGCCAATTTGGACACCTCCTCGATAAAAATGTGGTATGGCGAACCCCGCCCCGATTGGCAGGATTCTCCCACTAACTCAGACAAGCCAAAAGAACAGCCCGCCCGAGAAAACCCCTAAATTATAACTTCACCTTTTCAAGCTGCAGATAGTCCAAATCGACGCTGGCCACACTGCCCAGCATATCTACCTGCACCTTTACGCGGTTCTTTTCCTGATTGATCTCCTGCACTGTGCCAATGACTCCCGCAAAGGAGCCGTCGATCACGCGCACCTGCTCGCCAACGCTGTAATCAAGATTGACCACTGCGTCGGCATAACCCATATGGCGCAGAATTTTCTGCACCTCACTATCGGCCAGTGGCACCGGCTTCGCGCCCGTGCCGACAAAACCAGTCACGCCAGACGTATTGCGAACAACATACCAGGAATCGTCGGTCATCACCATCTCGACCATCACATAACCGGGATAGACCTTGCGTTTAACGACCTTACGCACACCGTCTTTCACCTGCACCTCATCTTCCATCGGCACGATAACGCGGAAGATATAATCCTCCATGTGCATCGTTTCGGTGCGGCGTTCCAGATTCATTTTCACCTTATTCTCATAGCCAGAATAAGTGTGGACAACAAACCATTGTTTTTGATTTTCAGCCATATCCAACACCTTCAGCCCACAATAAGGCTAACGGCAGCGGAAAATCCGGTATCCAGCAGCCAGATTACCGCGCCCAGCACGATGACCACGCCGAATACAACGCCGGTGTATTTCACGACCTTTTCCTTATCCGGCCAGTGCACCTTTTTCAGCTCCACCATAACGCTCTTAAAGAAGCCGGGAGACTTGGCAGCAGCTTTTTTGGCAGCCGCCTTTTCCGCCGTTTTTTTGGCCTCGGCCTTTTTTTCGTCTTTAGTTTTCGTCACCTTGGCGTCAACGTCAGCCATTTGCTCACTTCCTTATTTAATATCAAAGCCTCGCTTGCTTACTTCGTTTCCTTATGACTGGTATGAGTTTTGCAATGAGGGCAATACTTTTTGATTTCCAGCCGGTCGGGCGTGGTTTTTTTGTTCTTAGTCGTAATATAGTTACGATTTTTGCACTCGCTGCACGCCAGCGTGATTGCTACCCGCATCCGTGCCACCTCCTAAACCTGCACACTTTTAGCCAAGTATACAATGTGATACTTACATATCATAACACAAAAGTTTCCTCTTGACAAGGGCTTTTGCTGAAAATTCTACTAAATTTTTCGGCATAAAAAATCGCCGCCCAAACCCTCGGAAATTCAGACGACGATTTTTTATAAAGCTCTTAAATTACTTAAAGGTTACTGTCGGCTGTCCAATAGAGCTTTCCCCTCGGCATGAGCAAAACCCTCACGGCAGACCTTTATAAGCCTAACTTTAGTTAACAATTCAAATATTACTCGTTGATAGCGG
>DVMH01000016.1 GCA_018715045.1 Candidatus Avidehalobacter gallistercoris | reverse complement strand
CTTTTGGGATTTTTCTCTTGAGAATACCGGGCGGACACAAATAGTATCAATCCAGTATCAAGAGCAGTATGGACGGGCAAAAAAGCCTGTATTCATGCGGGTTTTCGCCGTTTCGAGCGTCATTCCCACTCAATCGTCGCTGGTGGCTTAGAAGTAATGTCATACACCACGCGATTGATGTGCGGCACCTCATTGACGATACGCACAGAAACGCGATCAAGCACATCATAAGGAATACGCGCCCAATCGGCTGTCATAAAATCAGTAGTGGTGACGGAGCGCAACGCCAGCGTGTAGTCATAGGTACGGCCATCACCCATCACGCCAACGGAACGCATATTGGTCAGCACGGCAAAATACTGGTTCATCGCGCTATCCAGTCCGGCATTGGCGATCTCGTCACGGAAAATAAAATCCGCCTCACGCAGAATAGCCAGCTTGGGCTCGGTAATGTCACCGATAATGCGAATAGCCAAGCCGGGCCCAGGAAACGGCTGGCGCATAACGATATATTCCGGCAGTTCCAGCTCACGACCGAGCTGGCGCACTTCATCCTTGAAAAGCTGGCGCAATGGCTCGATGATCTCCTTAAAATCCACGTATTCAGGCAGACCGCCAACGTTGTGATGGCTCTTAATAACCGCTGCGTCACCCAGACCGGATTCAATCACATCAGGATAAATGGTGCCCTGCACCAGATAATCCACCCGCCCTATCTTATGGCTTTCCTCCTCAAACACTCGGATAAATTCTTCACCGATGATCTTACGCTTGGTTTCCGGATCGGATACGCCAGATAACTTGCCAAGAAAACGCGCCCCAGCGTCCACCCGCACAAAATTGATATCCCAGCGGGCAAACGCTGCTTCTACCTCGTCGCCCTCATTCTTGCGCAGCAAACCATGATCAACAAAAACACAGGTAAGCTGCTGCCCTACGGCCTCGGCCAAGAGAGCCGCCGCCACCGACGAATCCACGCCGCCCGAGAGCGCCAGCAGCACCTGACCATCGCCCACTTTCTCACGAATAGCAGCAATGGAGCGCTTTTTGAAGTCTTCCATCGTCCAATCGCCCTCTGCGTGGCATATCTCATACAGGAAGTTCCGCAGCATGGCCGAACCGTTTTCAGTATGGTTCACCTCCGGGTGAAACTGTACGCCGTAAAAACCGCGTGACGCATCGGCAATCGCCACGTTGGGGCAGGCGGCGGAATGAGCCGCAAGCTTAAAACCATCCGGGAGCTTCGCCATGTAATCGCCGTGACTCATCCAGGAAACACCCTCTGTGGGCAGCCCTTTAAACAGCAGGCAGCCAGTGTCGTAGACAGTGGCCGTTTTGCCATATTCGCGGGCAGAGTCATTCACAGCCGGAGTCACCTCCCCGCCCAAAACTGCCGCCATCAGCTGACAGCCATAGCATATACCAAGCACCGGTACGCCCAGCTCGAAAACACCAGAATCGCATTTAGGCGAATCAGCCTCATAGACGCTGCCCGGCCCGCCGGTAAAGATAATGCCGATGGGATTCATCGCCTTGATCTCCGCCAGCGGCGTTTTATACGATTTGACTTCGCAATATACGTTATGTTCACGGACACGACGGGCAATAAGCTGGTTATACTGACCGCCGAAATCCAAAATCAGCACTAACTGATGCTCCTGCATATGTACAAGCCCCCTTTTTCAACTGCTTATTTCTTATGACCTGCCAAACTAGCGCCGATAAATGAAGCAAACAGCGGATGCGGCTTATTAGGACGGCTGCGAAATTCCGGGTGGAACTGGCAGGCCACAAACCACGGGTGTTCGGGCAGCTCCAGCATTTCGATCACGCTTTTATCCGGAGCAGCGCCGCAAAGAACCAGACCGGCGCTCTCATAAGCGGCCAGATAATCGTTGTTCACCTCATAGCGGTGACGGTGACGCTCATGAATCAGATCCTGCCCATATATATCATGGGCGTGGCTGCCTGCCGCCAAAGCGCAGGGATAAAGCCCCAACCGAAGCGTACCGCCCAAGTTGCGCTCCTCGCGCTGCCCCGGCAGAAAATCAATAACCGGATAAGGCGTTGTATCGTCAAATTCAGTAGAGTTGGCGCCCTCCCAGCCCAGCACATCGCGGGCAAACTCGATCAGAGCAATCTGCATACCGAGACAAATACCGAAATACGGCTTGCCGTTTTCCCGCACGTAACGAGCAGCAAGAATTTTGCCCTCAATACCGCGGTTGCCAAAACCTCCCGGCACCAGCACGCCGTCCACATCACCGAGAATCTGACCCACCGACTGCGGCGTGATGTCCTCGGAATCCACCCATTTAATGTCTACCGCCGCATTATTAGCAAATCCGCCGTGCTTCAGCGCCTCTACCACACTCAAATAGGCGTCATGCAGCGCCACATATTTGCCAACCAGGGCAATCCGCACCGAATGTTTCAGATTGCGGCTGGTATCCACCATGCGCTGCCAGTCCGTCAGATCAGGCTGGACGGCGCAGACCAGTTTCAGCTTGTCCACAATAATCTGGCAGAGGTTTTCCTGCTCCAGCGCCAGCGGAATAGCGTAAAGGCTGTCCAGGTCAAGATTTTCGATCACCATCTCCACCGGCACGTTGCACAGCTGCGAAATTTTCCGCCGTGCGCTGTATGGCAGCGGCACCTCCGTCCGGCAAACGATAACGTCGGCCTGAATACCCTGGCTCAACAGCTCTCTGATACTATGCTGGGTGGGCTTGGTTTTGATCTCGCAGGATTTGGCCAGATACGGCACCAGCGTCACGTGCACGTAAACACAGTTTTCGCGCCCCACGTCGCTGCCGAACTGACGAATGGCCTCGATAAACGGCAGGGATTCGATATCGCCCACGGTACCGCCCACCTCGATGATTGCCACATCGGCGTTGGCCGTCTCCACGTTCAGGCGAATATTCTCCTTGATTTTGTTGGTAATGTGCGGGATCATCTGCACCGTGCCGCCTTCATAGCTGCCGCTGCGCTCCTCTTTCAGCACGCTGTCAAACACTCGCCCGGAGGTGACGTTGGAGTATTGATTCAGGCTTTCGTCGATAAAGCGCTCATAATGCCCCAAATCCAGGTCGGTTTCCGCGCCGTCGTCGGTAACAAAAACCTCGCCGTGCTGATAGGGACTCATGGTGCCAGGATCAATGTTCAGATAGGGATCGAGCTTCTGCATGGTCACGCGCACGCCCCGCGCCTTAAGCAGCCGGCCAATCGAGGCCGCCGTAATGCCCTTGCCCAGACCGGAAACCACGCCGCCGGTCACGAAAACATACTTGGTCGGTGTTTTGCTTGACATAATTTCGTCTCCTATCCTTTTCGTCATATTTCGCCGAAAAATTGCCATATTAAAAGCGGTTTCCCGACAAATGCGAAAAAACCGTTGTGATTATAAACCATGACCATACAAACTATCTAAATATAATTTTAGCTTGTTTTTGCATAAATAGCAAGCCTTAGCAGACATTTTCGCCGCGAAATTTTGCGGATATTGCCATGCCGCCGCATTTACAGCGTTTCGGCACGGCGCATACGGAAAAACTCTTGCAGCAGCGCCGCACATTCCGCCTCGCAGATACCGCCGATCACTTCCGGCTTAAAAAGGGCGTTCTGATACGCCGGTACGTTAAAGGCGGAACCGCAGGCGCCGAAGCGGCTATCCGGACAGCCATATACCACCCTCCCCACACGCGCCAACACGATAGCCCCGGCGCACATCGGGCAGGGTTCCATGGTAACAAACAGCGTGCAATCCGTCAAAAAACGGCTTTGCAGTATGCTTTGAGCGCTTTCGATAACCAGCATTTCTGCGTGAGCCAGCGAACTCTGCCGTGCCTCCGTCAGATTATAGGCGCAAACAATGATCTCGCCATCTTTAACGATAAGAGCGCCAACGGGAACTTCCCCCGCCGCGGCAGCCTGTCTGGCAAGCTGCAACGCCTTGTTCATATAACCGGTCAGCTGCATGGAACAAAGCTCCTTTATTACAAAAATAAGAGCCTTTCCTAAGAAAGGCTCTTTGGCTGGGGTACTAGGATTCGAACCTAGGAATGCTGGTGCCAGAAACCAGTGCCTTACCGCTTGGCCATACCCCATCATATTACGAACGCGAAGACCGCATTCCGTGAATATATCGGCTAAATTCACGGATGCGGCCGGCTGGTGTGCTTGACAGGAATCGAACCTGCGACCTGCCGCTTAGGAGGCGGCCGCTCTATCCAACTGAGCTACAAACACCCGTGGTTTAACGCTTGTATATTATATATTATTCCGCGTGAAAGGTCAAGACCCCACGGAGATTTTTTTGCAAAAAATTCCCAATCAGCCGCCCAGCGTTACGTCCTGTTGGTCATACCACTGTAAGGCGGCCTGCAAATGCTCTGGCTGGCAGTCCGGCCAAAGCGCCTCCACCACGAAAAAATCCGCGTATACCGCTTGCACCGGCAGAAGCCCCGACAGCCTCCGCATACCGCCCCAGCGCACCACCAAATCAATGCGTGACACATCATGCGAGCGCAGGCCAGCACATAACCCCGGGCGCGTGGGATTCGCCACATCGCAAATTCCCGCCAGATCCCACTCCCAGCCGTAATTGACCAGAAAATTCAGCCGAATACCGCCGCCAGCCACCTGGCGCCGCGTCTGATAGGGAAGAAGCTCCGGCGGAAAATGAGGAGAGGCGTAATTTCCCACCACCAGCAGATCAGCTCCCTCGCCTGAAAGCAGCCGCACAGCCTCCACACACGCGGCGGAAAAACTCTCCCGCTGGGCGCGCGGCCGCTTGCAGTTATCAGTGGTAAAGCCGTAAAAGGTCAGCTCTTTGACCCCCGCCGCCTTGGCCTGACGCAGTAACTGTACACCGGGCGCCAGACCAAACTGATAGCCCTGCTCCCGCTTTAAGCCATGCCGCTCCGCCCAGCGCCGGTTGCCATCCGGTATCACCGCCAAATGCTCTGGCACTCGCATGAAACGCCCTCCCCCGCCTTGGATTTGCACATTTTGCAGTTTGCCCCAAACGGAGAAAAATATACTATTTTACATAAGGCATTTAGTCTTTCTCCATCACGTCGACCGTTTCGCCCGCCAGCGCCTTATTCATGTTGCGCACGGCGCACATTTTGCCGCACATGGTGCAGGTATCCTCACAGGCAGGGGTAGACTCCGCTCGATAGCGCCGCGCCTTTTCCGGGTCGATAGCGAGGCTAAACTGCTTCTCCCAGTCCAGCTTTTGCCGGGCACGGGACATAGCATCGTCCCAGTCACGCGCACCAGGGATCCCTTTCGCCAAATCAGCCGCATGCGCCGCGATACGCGAGGCAATAATGCCCTCCTTCACATCAGCCAAATCAGGCAGCCGCAAATGCTCCGCCGGAGTAACATAGCACAAAAAGGCCGCGCCGTTTGCCGCCGCCAACGCCCCGCCGATAGCCGCCGTGATGTGGTCATAGCCGGGGGCAACATCGGTCACCAACGGCCCAAGCACATAAAAAGGCGCACCGTGGCAAATCGTCTGCTGAATTTGCATATTAGCAGCGATCTGGTCAAGCTGCATATGGCCCGGTCCTTCGATCATCACCTGCACGTCCTGAGCCCAGGCGCGGCGGGTCAACTCGCCCAGCACCACCAGCTCCTCAATCTGGGCAGCATCTCCAGCATCGGCTACACACCCAGGACGGCAGGCGTCGCCCAGACTCAGCGTCACGTCATATTTGCGGCAAATCTGCAAAACCTCGTCAAAATACTCAAAAAACGGATTTTCCTTACCGGTAGCCGTCATCCACGCGAACATCAGACTGCCCCCGCGCGAAACAATATTCATCAACCGCGGGTTAGCACGGAAACGCTCCGCTGTTTCACGGTTCATGCCACAGTGTATCGTCATAAAATCAACGCCGTCTTGCGCATGCATACTGAAAACGTCCAGCCACTCCTGCGCGGTGATTTCCGCCAGCGGCTTATTATAATAAACCAGCGCGTCATAAATCGGCACAGTGCCCAACACAGCGGAACACTCCGCCACCAGCCGCCGCCGGAAAACTCTGGTATCGCCAAAGCTGCTCAAATCCATGATAGCCTCGGCGCCCATGTCTACCGCGCTCTGCACCTTGGCCAGCTCCTGCTCCATATCCAGACAGTCGCGCGACGTGCCAAGGTTAACGTTTATCTTCGTCTTAAGCGTCCGCCCGATAGCATAGGGGCGCAGGCATTTATGGTTTTTATTGGCCGGTATCACCGCCTGACCCTCAGCCACCTGCCGCCGCAGTTCCTCCGCCGTTATACCCTCATATTCGGCACATCTCTCCAGCTCCGGTGTGATAACGCCAGCGCGCGCTGCCGCCATTTGTGTACAATATTTTGTCATAATATCCTCCTTATGACAGTTTTCTTCTATACTTTATATAGCTTATTTGCCGGAAAGCCGCAATTTAAGCCCAGCCAAAATAGTATCCGGTTTCAATGTAAGAACACTGCGCATTTCCCCCGCCATACAGAAGCCGCACTCATCGCACACGCCCGCCGTTTTTCCTGCGCATTCCGCCAAGCGCGTACCATCCGCCAGAATGAAGTTCGACACCCAGCAATCCTTGGGAAAATCATTGGTTTTCATAAGTTTGAGACCGGAAACGCTGTTCATGATCGGATAGCCCCGCCGTTTATAATCAATGATCGTATCCAGCAGCCGCACTCGCTCGTTCCACGAAAGCGCCATATGCTCTGTGCCCGCATAGGGCGTGTGGAAATTCAAAGAAATCTGCTTAATGGCCGGGTTAGTCTTGGCATATTCAATGGTTTCTAGCACCGATGGCGCGTTGAGACGATTGATAGCCATGTTCACACTCAAACGCGGATGATGCGATTGGGCAATATTCTTCTCCAGCCGGGCAAAAGCGCCCTTGCCGCGTATCAAATCGTGATACTTGCCGACGCCGTCCAGGCTGACCCAAATGCTGTCCGCTTTCAGCCAGTCGATGGGCAACTGCGCGTTGGTCGTCACCGTGCAGGAGTAGAAGCCGATTTTTTTAGCCAGCGCCAGCAAATCATTCAAATCATAGGCGCCGTCGCGCCAGATAGTCGGCTCGCCGCCCTCAAAATCAATAAAGCGTGAGCCTAAGCCGTAGGCATACTCCATTTCGGCAGAGAGCTCCTCATAGGTGCGGCTGATACCGCCGGCGTGGCCGCTTTCCGCACAATGCTTACAGCGCAGGTTGCATATATTCGATACAAAAAGCACCGTTTGCAACGGCCGCTTCTGACCCAGCACCCGCGCCAGGAAAAACCACCACGGCAGGTAAAATAACTGTTTCAGCATAATGTCTCCTTACCTTATTATATATATCATCACGACAACAGCCCCGCCAGCAGGCACAGCACGGCAAACGCCGAAAGCAGATTTCGCGCAAGGAACCAACGCAACAGAAACCAATCCAGCCCCGCCGCGCAATATGCCGGCCAGTCGCCCATCGGGCCATACCAGAACAAACGCTGCGGCCGCACCCCAGGCTGATGTAGAAACTGACGTACCGAGCCATAAAGCGCCACCGCCCAGGGCAGCGTCAGCCACGTAAGCAGCCAGCAGGGCGATAACTCCCACGCCAGCACCGCCAGCCCCACCAGCAGATATGGTAAAAAGCTGAACGCCGCCGTTCCCGCCAGCTGATATTTCGGAGTTTGCAGCAGCGCCGCCAGCGTGCGTTTCCCCGTAAACGTATCCGCCTTAATATCCAACACCGAGTGCGTATAAACGATATTGGTCACCAGCAACCCCAGCGCCAGCCCCAGCGCCAACGCCCGCCAGAAATATGCGCCGCCGGCCGCCAGATACACGCCGCATACCAGCAGGGGGCCAAAGATAACGCCGATCGTCAGTTCACCAAAACCGCGATAGCTGAGGCGCAGCGGTTCACCGGAATATTCAATCCCCAGCAACAACCCCAGCGCCGCTGGCCAGATAATCGGCCAACCCGCTGTCAGAAATACCAAAAAGCCGCATAATGCCGCCGCCCCGCCGAAACCAAGACAGACCGCCAACAACTCGGAGAGCGTCGCCTCGCCTGATGTAATATAAGCGCACTTGGCAGTACGGGCACGCTCTCCTTTCTTAACCAAATCGACGCGGAAACCGCTGGCCTGCTTCTTATAATCAAAGTAGTCGTCGAACAAATTCAGGCTTAAATGCGCCAGTTCAGCCCCAAGCACAGCCAACAGACCAGTCCACGGGGCAAATCCATCCTCCCCCGCAGCCAACACATAAGCCGCCAGTGCTGGCAGCAGACTTTGCGGCAACGATACCGGTCGGGCATTTTTATACCAAAACAGCAGCCTCGCCCAAACACCGCGCTTCTTTTCACCCGTCACCTGCATCGAACCGCCCCTTCGCCCCAGAATTCGCCTGGCGTTTGTGCCGCCGTATTGTACTATACTATTATAGTATCCCGGCGCCCTGCCGTCAAGCAAACAAAAAACTTCCTTTTCAGAGCCGAGCCTCTCATGTCCGTCATTGCGATAGGCCGTATATACAGACGGCTCCGATAAAATTTTTTAGGCTAAGCGCAGCAACAGGCAAAAATTACCTCCTTTAACTGCGCTTTAGCCGTATTTAGGCGGACGCCAGGCGGGCCTTGATTTTTCCACACTTTTATGGTATAATAGCTTTTGTGCAAGCATGATTTCGGCGTTTCAAGTGAACGAATTGTGGATAAACTGTCGATTATTTGCCAAATTTGTTAACGGCGGTGGAGCTGAAGAATCCAGCTGAAACCGACCACTATAAAGGAGTCTATTACTTTATGAGTATAACTAAATCACCGAAGCAGCTTATGCTACTGGTTTGCGGCGGTCTGCTGCTAGTTGCGCTGGTTATGGCGCTCTGCTGTGGGCTGAACGGCAATCCGGCGGCGATATTGGTAAATGGCCAGCAGGTAGCCGCCGTGCAGGGCGAAACTCAAGCCGAGGCAGTGTTGGAGAAATATTTGCAGGAACAGTCCAAGGCCATCGGCAACGAGGTTTTCTTTCAAGAAGACGTAACGGTTTCCACCGAGGTCGCCTCCGATATCAAAACCGTATCGCGTGAGGAAGCTGCGAATCTGCTGGCTGACGCAACACATTTAATGACCTATGGTGCGGCAATCAACGTTGACGGCCAGCCGGTCGTTTATATGGCCACAGCAGAGGAAGCCGCCAATGCGCTGGAATATCTGAAAAAATCTTATCTGCCGGACGATTCAACAATGACTGTCTTGGACGCAAAATTTGCCGAAGAAGTTATTGTTGAGCCCACCGAAGTACAGGTTGCAGATATCAAGGATCTGAACGAGGCAAAGCTATTTTTGAAAGGCGAAGGTCAAACGGCCGCCCCTGTTAATGTAGTAGTAGTGTTGGAAAAAACCAAAACTGAGGAAATTCCTTTCGAGACTGTTTATGAAACAGACGCCAATTTACGCTACGGACAGACAGAGACCAAACAGGCTGGCAGCAATGGTTCGCGCGAGGTAACCATTCAAATGGTGCAGATCAATGGTGAGGAAAGCGCCCGCCAGGAAATCAGTTCTAACACACTGGTGGAAGCAGTTAACGAAATTGTTTTGCAGGGCGGCGTGGTGCAAACAGCGGCACGTTCCTCCACTTATGTTACTGACGCAGGCATGATTTGGCCCACTACGGCCACCCGCATCAGCTCATATTATGGCACTCGCGGCGGCGGCCACACAGGCTTGGATATCGACGGCGAATACGGCGATTCCGTTTGGGCAGCCAAGGCAGGCACCGTTGTTTCCGCCGGCTATAACGGCTCCTACGGCAACGAAGTGATTATCAGCCATGGCGGCAGCTTGCAGACACGCTACGCTCACTTACAAAGCATCAGCGTTTCTGCCGGCGACGAAGTCGAAATTGGCCAGGAGATTGGCAAGGAAGGCTCCACTGGCAACAGCACCGGCAGTCACCTGCATTTCGAGGTGCTGATCGATGGTTCGCAGGTCAACCCTCTTCCATACATTCAGTAGATTTAAAATCAGCAAAATCAGAGGCTATGCCTAAACGGCATAGCCTTATTTTTTTCGGTAAAAAAAGAAACCGTTGCAGTTGCCCAGATAGATGACAAATCCGTCTCAAAATGGTATTATATTATCAGAATTTGCTGGTTCGGCTCAAACTCTAAAAGGAGATGATACATAATAAAAAAACTTTGGTTATTTTTAAGCGGTCTTGTGCTGCTAATACTCACAGCAAGCTGCAATCAAGCTGCACCAGATGACGAGTATGATAACTCCGTCTTGGCTGACGGCACGCATTTTGGCTATATAGCCATTGCCGAAGATGGCACTTTACTGCTGAACGAAGCGGAATGGATAACCTTTGAACAAGTTGAACGCATTGAAGAATTGCAGCTGCAAGATAAGATGCCAGATGGCTATTTCATCTATGATGAGGAACCAAACCTGTATCCGCTAACATTAAGCCCGAACGTCACCTATACTTTTTACGATTATGATCACCAGTTCGTCGATAACGATGCCGACGGGAAATATACCACCAAGAGCGCCGATGAATTTATGGCTTTTTATGCCGATCGCGCCTATCAAACCGACTGGTACGAGGAACCTTTCGACCCTTATCATTGGGCGCCGTATGAACCTTTCTGGCTGGATGTCAAGGACGGTCAGGTCACCAGTATTACCCTACAGCTGGTGCTTTAAGTTTCCGAAGTGCCAATAAAGGCTATGCCGTTAGATCTAGCCTTTATTATGAAAGCAGAGAATAAAGCGAAAGTTTGACGAGGTTCCAGCATGAGAAAAGTTATTTTGTTTATTGCAATGAGCCTTGACGGTTACATTGCAGACAACAACGGCAATGTTGACTGGTTACTGGGGCACGGTAATGATAGCGAAAATATTGATATATATTCAGAATTCATCCAAGGAGTTGATACAATTCTGATGGGGTGGAACACATATCATCAAATCACTACCGATCTTTCGCCAACAGAATGGATCTACGCTGATTTGACAACTTATGTAATTACACACCACAAAATGAACAACTCAGAACATATTTATTTTACAGATGAAGCTCCGGCCGCTTTGTTGGATAGACTAAAATCAACGGACGGGAAAAATATATGGATTTGTAGTGGAGCAAATCTGGTGCAGCAGCTAATGTGTGATGATTTAATCGACCAATATCATATTTCTGTTATTCCAACTATTTTAGGATCAGGGGTACAGCTTTTTAATAATAGTGCAAAAGAAATAAAACTGAAACTACTCAAAACAGCGACATATAACGGCATAACTGATTTGATTTATACATGCAGATAATTTCCCTTTTTCAGTTAATAAGCTCATCCCCTTTACCCCATTATTTGTCAATTCCTCCAAAGCAATATTCTCCAATATCCTCCAATATCCCCTCCCAGAAATCAAAGTTCCTGCAGCGCTCCATTGAATTGCTATTTCTTAAGGCAAAGCCGCCTGCCAGATGCCATATCGCTCCTC
>DVMH01000002.1 GCA_018715045.1 Candidatus Avidehalobacter gallistercoris | reverse complement strand
GTTGATCCAGGGTACGCTGAACCTGTTGAAGCAGCCGGAGTTTCATGACATTGACACCGCGCGGGAATTGTTTTCGGCGCTGGAAACCGATGACGTGGTGAAAGAACTGCTGCTGATGGCCTCGGAAAAGCGGCGCGGCACTGTTGTGTATATTGGCGACGAGCTGAGCCCGCAGGGTATGTCGGCTTGCAGTATGGTGACCACGCCATATTATGTGAACGGTGAGAAAATGGGCAGCATTGGGGTTCTTGGCCCGACACGTATGCCTTATCCCAAAGTCATTGCGCTGGTGGAGCAAATTGGTGCGGAAGTCAGCCGTAAGATGGGTGGTAAGGCGGAGGGCGGTAAGTAGCCGCCAGGCAAATGAGAATTGAGGTGAATATTTTGGAGCATAAAAAGCAACCTTTGGAAGAACAAATAGAAGAGGAAATGAACGAGACTTTGGAGGCAGCCGAGACGGCAGAAACTATGGAGACAGCGGCAGAGCCGGACGAGCAGGAGATGCCAACGGAAGAAGCTCTGGCGACGCTTTCTGCCGCCTACGCAAAGCTGGAGGCCGAAAAGCAGGCGCTGGATAATCAGCTGCTGCGGCTTCAGGCTGATTTTGACAACTTTCGCCGTCGCACACGCGCGGAAAAAGAGGAATGGAACCAAAACATTACCGCCAATTTTTGCGGTGAGCTTTTACCGGTTATCGATAACTTTGGCCGGGCGCTGCTGGCGCTTAAGGCAAGCGGTGCGGACGAAAGTCATTTGCAGGGAGTGGAGATGATAGCCCGGCAGCTGGGCGAATTGCTGATTGCCAAAGGTGTGGAGCGTATTGCTACGGTGGGCGAGCCTTTTGACCCGCAGTGGCACGAAGCTATCGGCCAGACCCCGGTGGAAGACGACGCCCAGGTCGGCATAGTGACAGAGGAAATTCAGACTGGCTACAAACTGGGCGGCAAGCTGCTGCGCGTTGCTATGGTTCATGTTGGAGCCAAACAATAATAATTTCGGCAAAAATATTTTAAGCATATAAAAAGCGTAACTTTTTAAGGAGGAAATTGTTATGGGTAAAATTATTGGTATTGACTTGGGTACGACAAACAGCTGTGTGGCGGTTATGGAAGGCGGCGAGGCCGTTGTTATCCCGAACCCCGAAGGGGCGCGCACAACGCCTTCAGTGGTAGGTTTTTCCAACAACGGCGAGCGTTTGGTGGGGCAGGTGGCGAAACGTCAGGCTATCACCAACCCTGACCACACCGTAATATCGATTAAGCGCCAGATGGGCAAGAAATATGACGTGAAAATCGACGATAAAACCTATACGCCGCAGGAGATATCCGCTTTCATTCTGCGTAAATTGAAAGAGGACGCGGAGGCATATTTAGGCGAGAGTGTTTCGCAGGCGGTCATCACCGTTCCGGCGTATTTCTCCGACGCACAGCGTCAGGCCACCAAGGACGCGGGTAAGATTGCCGGTCTTGAGGTAATGCGTATCATCAACGAGCCGACGGCGGCGGCTCTGGCTTATGGTCTGGATAAAGAGGACGAACAGAAAGTGCTGGTGTTCGACTTGGGCGGCGGTACGTTTGACGTATCTCTGTTGGAGATCGGCGACGGTATTTTCCAGGTGTTGGCCACTTCCGGCAATAACTTTTTGGGCGGCGACGATTTCGACAAAAAAATCATGGATTATCTGTTGGCCGAGTTCAAAAAGGCCGAGGGTATTGACCTTTCCACCGACAAAATGGCTATGCAGCGGTTGCGTGAGGCGGCGGAAAAAGCGAAAATTGAGCTTTCCGGTGTGCTGACCACCAATATCAATCTGCCGTTCATCACTGCTGATCAGAACGGTCCGAAACACATGGATATTAACCTGACCCGCGCCAAGTTCGATGAGCTGACCGCCGATCTGGTGGAAAAGACGATGGGGCCGACGCGGCAGGCGCTTTCCGACGCGGGGCTGGCTGCTTCCGATATTGACCGCGTGCTGCTGGTGGGTGGCTCCACCCGTATACCTGCAGTGCAGGAAGAGATCAAGAAGCTGATCGGCAAAGAGCCGCACAAAGGCATCAATCCCGATGAGTGCGTGGCGCTGGGCGCGGCTATTCAGGGCGGTATTTTGAATAAGGAAGTGAAAGATGTGGTGCTGGCCGATGTTACTCCGCTTTCGCTGGGTATCGAAACGCTGGGCGGCGTTTTCACCAAGATCATTGACCGCAACACCACCATTCCCACCGGTAAGGCGCAGGTATTCTCTACCGCGGCGGATAACCAGCCCTCGGTTGAAGTGCACGTTTTGCAGGGCGAGCGCCAGATGGCGGCCGATAATAAATCGCTGGGGCGCTTCACTCTTTCCGGTATTGCGCCCGCGCCGCGTGGCATCCCGCAGATTGAGGTGCGCTTTGATATCGACGCCAACGGTATCGTACATGTCAGCGCCAAGGATCTTGGCACCGGCAAGCAGCAGGAGATCACTATTTCCGGCAATAACGGTTTCAGTGACGACGAGATTGACCGCATGGTGAAAGACGCCGAACAGTATAAGGCGGAGGATGAGAAACGTAAGCAGGCGGTGGAGACCCGCAATCAGGCCGACGCGATGATCTACCAGACGGATAAGGCACTGAAAGATTTGGGCGATAAGGTTAGCGCTGAGGAAAAGGAGAATATCGAAAAGGCCAAGGCCGATTTGACCGAGGCGTTGAAAGGCGACGACACCGACGATATCAAGGCCAAGAGCGAGGCGCTCTCGCAGGCATTTTATAAGATCAGCGAGAAGCTGTATCAGCAGGCGGCAGCGGAGCAGCAGGCCAGCCAGGGCGCGGCGGGCGCTGAAACCGGTTCGTCACAAGCCGCAGACGGTGACGACAACGTAGTGGACGCTGATTATAAAGTTGTGGATGACGATGAGAAAAAGAATTAAAGCCGGAAAAATTAAGGAATCCGGGTGGATTGATCAATGAGCAATAAAGATTATTATGCCGTCCTGGGCGTTTCCCGGGGCGCGACGGACGAGGAGATAAAAAAAGCATATAAACAGCAGGTGAAGAAATATCATCCTGATTTGAACCCTGACAGCAAGACTGCCGAGGAAAAGATGAAAGAGGTCAACGAAGCGTACGAGGTGCTTTCCAACAAGGATAAGCGCGCTCGCTATGACCAGTTCGGCGCGGACGGCGTGAACGGCAACTATGCCGGGGGCGCGGGTTATGGCGGCGCCGGCTTTGGTGGGGCTGATTTCGGCGATATTTTTGATATGTTCTTTGGCGGCGCCGGCGGTCGCGGCGGCGCCAGACGCCAGAACATGGCGCGTCAGGGCGATGATTTGCGGCTGGATGTGCAGGTGAGCTTCGAGGAGGCCGCCAAAGGCACCACCCGCGAAGTGCCGCTGACCAGAAGCGAGGCTTGCCCTGATTGTAAGGGCAGCGGCGCAAAAGCCGGAACCGGTCGCGTAACTTGCCCGCAATGCGGCGGCAGCGGACAGGTCAGCACGGTGCAAAGCACGCCGCTTGGCCAGTTCCAGACGGTTAAAACCTGCCCGCGCTGCGGCGGCAAAGGCAGCGTGGTGGAAACGCCATGCCCTAACTGCAACGGCAGCGGGCGGGTACGTAAGCAGCGCAAAATAAAAATCAATATTCCAGCGGGCGTGGATAACGATTCGCGCCTCAGAATGTCCGGTGAGGGCGAGGGTGGCTATAACGGCGGCCCCGCAGGTGATCTTTACATCTTCGTGACGGTGGAGCCGCACAAATACTTCCGCCGGAACGGCGACGATATTCTCTGCGATCTGCCAATCGATATGGTACAGGCAGCGCTGGGCGACGAGGTGGAAGTGGAAACGCTGGACGGCAAGGTGAAGCTGACAATACCAGAGGGCACTCAAAGCGGTACGTCTTTCCGCCTACGTGGACGGGGGTTCCCGAAGCTCCGCGGCTATGGCAAGGGTGATCAGAACGTGCGAGTGAACGTTATAACGCCGAAAAATCTTACTCCGGAGCAAAAAGAGCTGCTGCGTAAGTTTGCAGCCAGCCAGGGCGTCAAACCCAGCGGCGGTAGCGCCAAGCCCAAGGAAAAGGATAAACCGAAAGGCTTCTTCAATAAACTTAAAGACAGTATAAGCTAAAACAAAACGACCAGAGCTATGCGGTGTTTAACCTCTCCGCGTTATGCTCTGGCGCTTTTGTATGTTTAAGAGGAGATAAATTTGATGATTTGGTTAGAAACGAAAATTACGACAACACCGGCGGGTGCGGAACGTTTGGCGGGCGAGCTGTTGCGTCTCGGCGTGACGGGCTGGCAGCAGGAGTGTGCTCAGGATTTGCGGGCGTATCTGAACAACCCGGAGTCGCCGTTTGATTATGCTGACAGCGCGCTTAAAGCGCAGGCGGCGGGCGAGGGCGTGACACTCACTCTCTATCTTGCGGACAGTACGCAGGGTGCGGATATTATTGCCGCGCTTCGCGAATTGCTGCCTCGGCTTAAGCAGGAAGACGTGTCGGGCAAGTGGGGCGAGCTTTTGTTAAGCGTGCGGCGGCGCAATTCCGAGGATTGGGAGGACAAGTGGAAACAGTATTACAAACCGTTCAAAATCGGTCAAAACCTGGTGGTTTGCCCCTCGTGGGAGGAATATACCACTGCACCGGGCGAAAAGCTGCTGCGGATTGAGCCGGGCGGCAGCTTCGGCACCGGCCAGCATTATACCACCAGGCTTTGTCTGGAGCTGCTGGAGCAGTTTTTGCCTTCCGATGCCAAACTGTTGGATTTGGGATGCGGCACCGGTATTTTATCCATCGGCGCGCTGCATTTGGGCGCAGCCATGGCCGTGGGCGTGGATATTGAGGAGCACGCGGCTATGGCTGCGGCGAAAAACGCAACGATGAACGGCTATGCCGAACCACGCTATCGGGCGCTTTGGGGCGATATTCTTTCGGATGCTGAACTTCCAGAAAAACTTTTAGGCTATGCAGGGAACGGCGGATATGATATAATTACGGTGAACATTGTGGCCGACGTTATCATGGCGATGAGCGGACTTTTTGCCAGGTTGCTGGCAGGCGCAGGGCTGGTCATAGCCTCCGGCGTGATTGACAGCAGACGGGAAGAAGTGTTGCAAACCATACGCGAGCAAAGGTTTGAGCTGCTGGCGGAGCGGCAGGAGAACGGCTGGTGTGCTTTCGCGTTTCGTATGGCCTAAAAAGGAGGCGTAATATGTCTATCATTTTTCGAAACGTGCGATACTTGACGCCAGAGTTCACTGTGGCCGAGGGCACGGTGGGGGTGCATGGCAAGAATATCGTTTATATCGGTGCGGAACCACCGGAAAACACCGACCCTGCCGCTACCGTCATCGACGGAAGGGGCAGGTTGCTGCTGCCGGGGCTTTTCAATATCCATACTCATCTGGCAATGGATCTGATGCGCGGCTATGGTGAGAACCTGAGTTTGCAGGATTGGCTGTTTACCCGCATTTTCCCGTTTGAGGCTAAGCTTTCAACTAAAGCGATTTACTGGGGCGCTAAGCTGGCGATTGCCGAAAACCTGCGTTTCGGCGCTGTTGCTGCCACAGATATGTATATGGACGTAGATGCGGTCTGCCGGGCGGCGGCAGAAAGCGGCTTTAAGCTGAACGCTGCTCTGATGTCGCCTGTAGGCGCGGACAAGACTGGCGAGCAGCCTTTCTCCGGCGCTGCGGAGGCGCTGGCAAAGTGGCATAATTACGACGGCGGACGTATTAAAATCGATAGCTATATTCACGCGGAATACACCACTGACGAAGCGACTTGTCGGCTTATGCGGGATATCGCTAAGGAATATGGACTGAATATGCATCTGCATCTTTCCGAGACCAGGCTGGAGCAAGAAGAGTGCAAGGAACGGCACGGTGGGCTTACTCCCGCGGGATGGTTTGCCCAGCTGGGTGTGTTTGATGTTCCCACTACTGTTGCCCATGCCGTTTGGGTGGATGACGCGGATATTCAAATTATGGCGGAGTATGGCGTGACTGTGGCGCATAACCCTGTCAGCAATTTGAAACTGGCCAGCGGCATTGCCCCGGTGCCGCGGCTGCTGGCGGCGGGTGTGAATGTCGGTCTGGGTACTGATAGCTCGGCTAGCAATAACAATCAGAACCTCTGGGAGGAAATAAAGCTGATGGGACTGTTGCACAAAGCGAACACCGGCGATCCGACGGTCATCATGCCGCGTGAGGTTATTCAGGCGGCCACGCTTAGCGGTGCAGTATCGCAGGGGCGAAGCAACACCGGCGTTATCGCTGTGGGTAAGCGTGCTGATTTGCAGTTGCTGAACATAGATCAGCCGCATTATGCACCTTGTTATGACTGGCTGAACAATCTGGTGTTTGCCGCGCAGGGTGCGGACGTGGTGCTGACTATGGTGGATGGGGAGATTTTATACCGCGACGGCGAGTATTCGACGCTGGATATAGAACAAATTGTTTATGAAGTGGAGCAGGAACGTAAGCGTATTATGGCGGAACTGTAAAAAGGCAATATCCAGGGTATGACTTTACAGTGCTATCTTCAAGTTTTAAAGATAGTGCTACTGTAGGTTAAGAACAGGCCGCCAGGGCGCGAAAGCTCTGTCAGTTTGCGGCTTAATACGGCGGAACGCCGCCTCTCAGGTTCAGCATAGTTTTGCCGAAAATGCCGGTTGCCATATCAAAGTTCTGTTTCAGCTTCTTCAATATATATTACATGTGTTTTCCGGTGTGTTCTGATGTGTTCTGAGCGCGTGCCTGAGTATTTTTGGCATATTAGATCATGTACTGGGCCTGTTGTTTTTATTTATCGAATTGTAATATTGAAAAAACCGTCACGGGGCAACAGCTCTGTGACGGTTTTCATGCTCTGAAATAGGTTTGTGTTGTTTTCCTTTGGGAATATACTCCAAGCGGACAGTATCTTTTAATTTACATTAAATTCAGTTGTTCATGAATCGCGAAAGGAATTCCTTTGTGCGCGGATTCTTTGGGGCCGTGAATATCTGCTGCGGCGTGCCTTCTTCGGCAATTACGCCTTTATCCATGAATATAGTGCGGGTGCTGACATCGCGGGCAAATGCCATCTCGTGCGTTACAATGATCATCGTCATGCCTTCCTGGGCCAGTGTGCGGATAACGTCCAGCACCTCGCCGACCATTTCCGGGTCAAGTGCAGATGTCGGCTCGTCGAACAGCAGTACCTCCGGCTGCATACACAAGGCTCGGGCGATAGCCACGCGTTGCTTCTGGCCGCCGGAAAGCTGCTTTGGCCGCGCGTTGATGTAAGGATCCATGCCTACCTGCGTCAGATAGCGAAGTGCCAGCTCGTGGGCATAGGTTCTGTCTTTTTTTAGTACCTTGGTTACGCCGATGGTACAATTATCCAGCACTGACATATTATCGAACAGGTTGAAGCTTTGGAACACCATGCCTACTTTGGCGCGGTAGGCAGTGACATTGTTCGCCTTATCCAGAACATTCAGACCGTTATGCAGAATTTCACCGCCGCTGGGGTGCTCCAAGACGTTAATGCAGCGAAGCAGAGTGCTTTTGCCGCTGCCAGAAGCGCCGATAATGCTGGTAATATCACCAGGGTAAATGGTGAAGTCGATGTCCTTTAGCACGTTGTTCTTGCCAAAGGACTTTTGCAGGTGACGTATTTCCAAAATCGCCTCGCTCATGCCAGATCACCGTCCTTTGGTTCGTTGGGGTATTTCACCATACCGCTGGTGTGCGCCAGCGTGTCGGTGGTCGCCAAATCATAGCTGTCCGCGCCGTCAATATGCTTCTCCATCAGCCGCAGCAGACGCGAGCAGGTAAACGTCAGAGTCAGATAAATCAGGCTGACGATAGTGAAAGACTCAAACGTGGTGTAATAGGTTCCCGCCACCGCCTTGCCGTGATACATCAACTCGCAGACGGAGATAACTGACAGCACCGAGGTATCCTTGATGTTGATGATCAGATTGTTGCCGATCTGCGGCATGATATTGCGGATAGCCTGCGGCAGAATAATGTAAAGCATGGTCTGGAAATGAGTCATGCCGATTGCTTTCGCACCTTCGGTCTGGCCTTTATCCACCGAGAAGATGCCGCCGCGCATGGTTTCGGCCATGTACGCGCCGGTATTGATGGATACGACCACAATGCCTGCAAGCGTTGTGGTGGGGCGGTATGCGGTGTATTGAATGAAGCCGTAATAAAAAAGCATGGCCTGCACCATCATCGGGGTGCCGCGGAAGAATTCCACGTATACGTTCAATATCAGCTTGGCCAGTTTGACGACAAACCGTTTGGGCGCGCTGTCATTTTTCGATATGGGAATCGTCTGCACAATGCCGCAGACAAAGCCGATCAGGCAGCCAAACGCCGTACCGACCAGCGCGATAAGCAGCGTCAGCTTAGCGCCGGATAAGTAAGCCGAGCCGTAATGTTCGGCCAGATAGATAATCTTGCCTATAAAACTCTCCGGTAAAACTGAGGTCATAACAGTAAATCCTTTCAAGGGAAAAAAACTGCCGTACCGCCAAAAAGAGGGGCTTTTCAGCCCCTCTCCGGCCGGTGGAATACAGCCGAAAGTTTATTTCCGATTATTCGTTGGTCAGCGGCTGCACTTTGATAGCTTCGTCCATCATCTCGGCGAAGTCGTCGGCGGTCAGCTGTTCCAGCTCTGCGTTCAGCTTGTCCAGCAGCTCGGTATTGCCTTTGGCCAGCGAGATGCCAATGTTGATATCTTCATCAGAGGCTTCGAAGTCAGCGCCCTGTTCCATCTCCAGCAGTACAAAGTTGGGGTATACCAGTTGGGCTGCCTTAGCGGTGGGCATATCTGTGACTACCAAATCAACCGCGCCGGAGTTCAGCGCTACCAACATCTGCGGCGCAGACTCTGTAGCCGGCTGAATTTTGGCGTCGGGGATCTGCGGCAGCATGGTGTCATACCATACGGTGTTAATCTGGCTGGTGCAGATGGCGCCAGTCAAATCACTTACTTTGGTGGCTGCGGCATAGTCGGTATCGTCGCGGGTAACTGCCACGATCGAGGCATAGTAATATGGAGCAGTGAAATCAACCGTTTCTAAGCGTTCGGCGGTGATGGACTGGCCGGCAATCGCGCAATCGATCGCCCCGGACTGTACAGCAATCGGCAGGCTGTCCCAGTCGATTTTGTAGATTTCCAAATCGTAGCCAATCTTGTCAGCCAAATATTTTGCCATCATCACATCATAGCCGTTGGCATACTGCGGCGAGTCCACAATCGGCACTGCCCCGTTGCTGTCGTCGTTCTGCGCCCAGTTGTAGGGGGCATAGCCACATTCCATGCCGACACGCAACACAGGCTTGTCCGTGTTGGCGTCGCCGTTATTCGGCTGCTGGTCATCGCCGCCGCAGGCAGCAAGACCCGCCAGCATACCGCAAAGCAATGCGGCCGTCAAAAGCAAATTGATTAGTTTCTTCATCGTTGTTCCCAACCCTTTCTTTCTTTTTTGTTTTAATTGATTTTGCACCGAAAAGCCGTCGTCAAAACAAAACTTTTGTGCAAAAATCCATACGATTTGATTTTAACTTGATATTTTGCCGCTGTCAAGGGGGAAGACTGGCAAAACTGTCCAAAACCCGACAAAAGGTAAAAGAACTTTGTATTTTTAATAATTAGCGGCCGGATTGTATTTTATCGTGCGATGTGGTAGTATATATGAAAGAAGCTGTTCTGGTTTTTAACAGGAACATAATTGAAGCTGAAACGGAGGGAAATGCTATGAGTTTTATAGACAAAGCGAAAGGCGCGGCCAGGAGCATTGGTCAGGTTGCTGGCGATTTCGCCAAGACTGCCGGGGATAAGGCGCAGGATCTGGCGCAGGTTGCTAAGGAGAAAACGGCTTATTTGAAAGAGGTTTCGGCGCTGAAAAACGCTATCCGTGATCAAAAGGGCGTTGTTGCTGCCAGCAAAATGGCGATTGCTGAACGTATGCTGGAACTCTTAGACGCGGGCGAGGCTAATATTCCGGACGATATCAGGGAGCTGGGGGCTAAGGCAAAAGATGCGCTGGCGCAGATCACTGCTCTTGAGGAACAGATCGAGGAATTGAAAGCCGCTGCTGCCGCCAAAAACCCTGAAATGGAGCAAGAGCTTTCCAAGGCCATTGCTGCAATAGATCGTGAGCAGGCAGTGGATATTCAGCCGGAGCCGGCTGAAACCACGGCAGAACCCCCGGCAGCGGATGATACTACAGCAGAGAAAGCTTCGGCGGAATAAACACTTTCGCGAAAAAGTGCAAAAATTTCTGGAAATTGACGATATTCTCTTGATTTTTTGGCCGGATATTGTTATCTTTATAATAGTAGGCTTGCATAAGCAAGATTATTTACTTAGGGGGTATCTGCTATGATGAAGATTTGTGATGAATGTATCATGTGCGGAACTTGCGCTTCCGTATGCCCGTTGGGCGCAATCCATGAGGGCGACGGCAAGTACGAGATCGACACTAACGTCTGCGTGGAATGCGGCGCCTGCGTGGCTAACTGTCCGGTTGGCGCGATCAAGCAGGAATAGTTCCGGCGGAAAATTGCATCAAAGCCCTCGTCGGTTTGCCCGGCGGGGGCTTAGGTATATAAGGTGACGTTTGATGAATATGGATTATGTAGCGAAACTGGAGGCGGCTACCGGGCTGAAATTTGACCCGGCGAAGCTACCCCGGCATATCGCTATCGTGATGGACGGTAACGGACGCTGGGCGAAGCAGCGTGGGCAGAAGAGAAGCTCTGGCCATCGTGCCGGTGTTGAGGCGCTGGAAGATGTGGTCATCGCCTGCCGCAATCTTGGGGTGGGGTATCTGACGGTTTACGCTTTCTCCACCGAGAACTGGAGCCGCCCTGCCGCCGAAGTGAGTACGCTGATGAGTCTCCTGAGCGAGTTTGCGGCCAGCAAGCTGAAACGTTTGCGCGATAATCAGGTGGAGGTGCGTGTGCTCGGAGATTTTGCGGGGCTGCCGGTTTTGCAGCGGGCGGCGCTGAACCGCCTGATGTCCGCTACCGCAAATGTGCGGACGCCGGACGAGGGGCTGGTGCTGAATCTGGCGCTGAATTATGGCGGCCGGTCGGAAATTTTGGCTGGGCTGAAACGGGCGGCGGCGGAGTTGTCGCCCAGAGAATTGCAGGAGATGACGGAGGAGCGCTTCGGCGGCTTTCTCGCCACGGCCGGACAGCCTGACCCGGATCTGCTGATACGCACCTCCGGTGAGCTTCGTCTCAGTAATTTTCTGTTGTGGCAGCTGGCATATGCTGAATTTTACTTTACCGAAATACTCTGGCCGGATTTTGACGCGGTGGAGCTGTTCCGTGCTATCTGTGCTTATCAGCAACGCAACCGCCGCTTTGGTGCGTTGCTGAGCGAATAGATCAATAGGGTTGAAATAGGGTGCGAAAGGGGCTGTTGCCTGGTGTTTCAGGAAAGAGTTTTAAGCAGTGTGGTCATTGTGGCGCTTATCTTCGCCGGTATGTTTGTCGGCGGCTGGTTATGGGTTGGTCTTGTCATGCTGCTTATCCTTGGCGCGCAGAAGGAATATGCCGATATGTTGCTGCTGAAGGGGTATGTGGTGCCGCTGCCGCTGCTTTCCATATTAGCTGTGGTGATGGTCGGTATGCAGAATTACAACATCGGCATTATCAGCGAACTGGCGCTGGTCATTTCGTTTGTGGCGCTGATTGTCTGGCTAATCAGTACGCAGGACGATTTTGCCAACTATGCCTATGGGCTGGTGGGCTATATGATGCTGGCGTGGGCGCTTTCCTTTTTGGTTTGTCTGGAAAATATCTACGAGGGCTGGCTGATAACGCTGCTGGCGTTTCTGATCGTATGGACAACGGACGCTGGGGCGTATTGTATCGGCATGTTGATCGGCAAGCACAAAATGGCGCCTGTCATCAGTCCGAAAAAATCGTGGGAGGGTGCGATCGGCGGTACGCTTTGCTGCCTGGTCGTGGTGAGCTTCTATAACCATTTTCTGCTGTCGTATCCGTGGTGGTTTGTGGCTCTGGTGGCGCTGTTCTGCTCGGTGGCGGGGCAGGTTGGTGATTTGCTGGAATCGTGGCTGAAACGCTGGGTAGGCGTCAAGGATTCCGGCAATCTGATCCCGGGTCACGGCGGCCTGATGGATCGTTTCGACAGTATGGTAATGGTGGCTCCGACTTTGTATTATTTGCTGGTGCTGTATCATAGTATTAGTATCTATTTTTAGAGCGTTCGAGGTGGTCTGATGCTGGCAGCGTATTTGATGCCGTTTTTGCTGGCGCTGCTGTTTTCGCTGCTTCTGGAAGCGCCGATAAAATGCCTGGAGGGTGTTTTCGGCGGGCGTCGCCCAGCTGCCCGGTGTGTGTTTGGGTTGTTTTTATCGCTATCGCTCCTTGCTTTTGGACTGGGATTTTCGCGCCTGCTGACCGAAGCGGAGCATTTGCTGTTTTATCTGGCTTCGTTTGACTGGCCGGAGGAATTGTTGCCGCTGGGCCTGGAAAATTACGGTTTGGAGCTTTTGACTGCGGGAACGCGGTTTCTGCGCGCTACGCCGGAAGTGCTGCTGGGTTTCTTTGTCACCCTGTTTGCGACATATTATCTGGCGTTGGAGCCTGATTTGCCGGTTCGGGCGCTGCGGCTGGTGCTGCCTTCTCGTTTTTATACCCGCCTTTCGGTGGTGTATGCCAAAGCGCTGTCTGCTTTTGCGGCCTATCTGCGGGCGCAGGCGGCGGTGGTGTTATGCACCACGCTGCTTTCGTTGCTGGGGCTTCGGCTGCTGGGCGTTGATTATGTGCTGCTGCTGGCTCTGCTGCTGGGTTTTTTAGACTTGCTGCCGATGCTAGGGCCGGGTACGTTGTTGATCCCTTGGGCGGCGCTTTCCTATTGGCGGGGCGAGGGAGAACTGGCGCTCGGTCTGCTGGCGCTGTATGGTGTTATTATTCTGGCGCGTCAGCTGGTGGAGCCGCGTATTATGGGGGCGGGACTGGGGCTTCACCCTTTGGCGGCTCTGGCCGCCGGTTTTTTTGGGTTGTCGTTGTTTGGGGCGTTTGGTTTGCTGCTGGGCCCTCTTTTAGCCAGCCTTAGCTATTTTGTATTTTGTGAAAGCCGCCGGGAAAAGGCGGCGGTTTAAATTGGGGAGAAGTACTTATATGAAGAAAATTGTGGTTTGCGGTTCCACCGGTTCGATTGGACGGCAGACTCTGGAGGTGTGCCAATGGTTCCCGTCGGAGCTGCAGGTGGCGGCGCTCACCGGCGGCGGCAATGTGCAGCTGCTGGCTGATCAGGTGAAAAAATTCCATCCGCAGGCGGTGGCGCTGGCCGATGAAAGCAAATATGCCGAAATAAAAGAATTACTTGCCGGAGAAAAAGTGGAGATCCTCGTTGGCGAGGCGGGCGTCTGCCAGGCCGCAGCCTGGCCGGGGGCGGATTTGCAGGTGGCGGCTATCTCCGGACTGGCAGGTTTGAAACCGACGCTTTGCGGCATTGAGGCAGGGTTGGACATTGCTTTCGCTAATAAAGAGGTTTTGGTTGCGGGCGGCGAGCTGGTTATGCGGCGGGTGCGGGAGCGCAATGTGGGCTTCTTTCCCGTGGACAGTGAACATTCCGCCATCTGGCAGTGTCTGGACGGTCGCGGTAAGCCGGAGGCGCTGGTGTTGACCTGCTCTGGCGGGGCGCTGAAAAATAAAACGGCGGCGGAGATATACAACGCCACCCCGGCGGAAACGCTTCATCACCCAACCTGGCAGATGGGGGCGAAGATAACGGTAGATTCCGCCACACTGATGAACAAGGGGCTGGAAATTATTGAGGCGCATTGGCTGTTTGATATGCCGTATGCTAAAATTAGCGTCGTTATCCATCCAGAGAGTATTATTCATTCGATGGTGCAGTATGCCGACGGCTCGCTGTTGGCGCAGATGAGCTATCCTGATATGCGTCTGCCCATTCAGTTTGCGCTGTTCTACCCGGAGCGCCGGGTTAATCCGTTAAAACCGCTGGATTTTTCGACGCTTGGCCAGCTGACTTTCTGTCAGCCGGACGATGTGCGCTTTCCTTGTCTGAAGCTGGCGCGCGAGGCAGGTGAGGCTGGAGGCACCATGCCAGCGGTGCTTTCCGGCGCCAACGAGGTGCTAAACGCCGCTTTTCTGTCCGGCCAGATATCACTGGGGCAGATTTATGACGGCGTGGCGGCAGTGTTGGAAAGATATGAAAACACGCCGGCGGCAAGCCTTGATAATATTGCTGCGGCGGACAGCTTGGCGCGGCGAGAGGCGGCGCTGTGGCTGCAAAAGCACGCGGGTAAAAATTAACGTTAAAAAGGTGTTTGCAAACGCAGCGATTTCTTGTATAATAATAAGATAGTGTATTGTAAACGGCGGAACAATTGTGATATGGAGGCGTTATTTTGAGTATAGTTTACACGTTGCTCATCCTGTGCGTGCTGGTGCTGGTGCATGAGTTCGGGCATTTCATTGTGGCGAAGAAGTGCGGTGTGCTGGTGGAGGAATTTTCCATCGGTATGGGGCCGCGACTTGTTGGTTGGCAGAAAGGCGAGACGACGTATTCCATTCGCGCCTTTCCCATTGGCGGCTTTGTCAATATGCTGGGTGAAGCGGAGGGCAGCGATAACCCCCGCGCGTTCTGCAATAAAAGCGTTTGGCAGCGTATGGCTATCACGTTTGCTGGGCCGCTGATGAATATGCTGATTGCCGTAGTGTTTTTCCTTGTTGCGTTTATGTATTTCGGTACGCCTGCCGCGAACGGTCTTGTCGGCACAGTGGCGGAAAATTCCCCGGCAGAGATGGCGGGGCTTGTTGCCGGCGACGTAATAGTTTCTTTGCAGACGGATGAAGATGCCGCTGTCACCATTACCGGCTGGGATGATATCTCCGCTTTTATGGCGGAGGTCAAGCCGGGCGATAGCGTAACAGTAGGATATCAGCGTGACGGCGCTGCGTATACGGCCTCACTTATCACCGCTGCCAATGAGAATGGCGGCGCTATGCTCGGCATAACTCAGGGGATCCAGAGGGCAGATATATGGGGTTCGCTGTCGCTGGGATTTGCCACCACGGTTAATTTCACGGTGCTGGTGCTGCAATCCCTGTGGCAGATGGTGACAGGCGCAGCTCCGGTGGAGGTGGCCGGACCCGTGGGTATGGTGACGCTGGTGGGCGAATATGCCAATGTGGGGCTGATGTATCTGTTCCTGTTTGCGGGCATGCTTTCGGTTAACCTGGGCGTGATGAACCTGCTGCCCATTCCAGCGCTGGACGGTGCACGCCTGCTGTTCCTGCTGGTGGAGGCAGTGCGCAGGAAGCCAGTTGACCGCGATAAAGAAGCGATGGTCAATATGATCGGCTTTATGCTGTTGATGGGGCTGATGTTGCTTGTGACTTATTTCGATATAACCAAATTGATAGAATAGCTTGGTATAGTAGCGGAGAATTTATGTTGAACAGAAGAAAAACCCGCCAGATTTCAGTGGGTGACGTGCTTATCGGCGGCGGCGCGCCGATTGCAATTCAGTCAATGACCAACACCGACACGGCCGATGTGGCGGCCACTCTGACGCAAATCAGACGTCTGGCGGCTGCCGGCTGTGATATTGTGCGTCTGACAGTGCCGGACGAGAAGGCGGCGGCGGCTTTAAGCGATATTATCACGGGAAGCCCGGTGCCGCTGATCGCAGACATTCATTTTGATTATCAGCTGGCGCTTGCGGCGCTGGACAAGGGTATCGCAGGTTTGCGCATTAACCCCGGAAACATTGGCGGGCTGGATAAGGTGCGCCTGGTAGCCAGGGCTGCTAAAGAGCGCGGCGTTCCTATTCGTATCGGTGTGAACAGCGGCTCGCTCAGCAGGGAGATTTTAGCCAAAAACGGCGGTGTGACGGCAGCTGCGCTGGTGGAAAGCGCTATGCAGGAAATTGCGGCTCTGGAGGCTGAGGGTTTTTATGACATAAAAATATCACTGAAAGCCAGCAATGTGCCGCTCATGCTGGAGGCTTACCGCGAGCTGGCCCAAAAGGTGGACTATCCCTTTCATATCGGGGTGACGGAGGCGGGCATGCCCCGCCGCGGCAGTATCAAATCCGCCGTCGGTATCGGCGCGCTGTTGGCTGAGGGGTTGGGCGACACACTGCGTGTTTCCTTGGCTGGCGATCCGGTGGAGGAGGTTTTTGTCGCCAGGGAGATTCTACGCAGCCTTGGCCTTTACACGCAGGGCGTTAATTATATCGTCTGCCCTACCTGCGGGCGCACAAAGATAGATTTACCGCGTATTGCGGCAGAGATTGAACGCCGGGTGGAGGATTTGCACATCGAAAAGCCGCTGACGCTGGCTGTGATGGGCTGTGTAGTGAATGGCCCCGGCGAGGCGCGCGAGGCTGATTTTGGCCTGGCAGGCGGTGACGGCGAAGGAGTTCTGTTTGCTAAAGGCAAAGTTATTGGCAAGTATCCGGAAAGCTTACTGGTGGACAAGTTGATAGAGCTGATCCAGCAGGCGATATAATTTTTTTACATATACAAATATATTGGGAGGGCTAATTGATGAAAGCAAGCAAAATGTTGGCGCCCACGCTGCGCGAGGTTCCGGCGGAGGCCGAGATTATCAGCCACAAGCTGATGCTGCGGGCGGGCATGATGCGGAAAGTGGCTTCTGGGGTGTATACTTATCTGCCGCTGGCGTGGCGTTCTATCCGTAAAATCGAGCAGATTATTCGCGAGGAAATGGATGCCAAGGGCGGTCAGGAGCTGCTGATGCCGGCAGTGCAGCCGGCCGAGATTTGGCAGGAAAGCGGGCGCTGGGGCGTTTACGGCGCGGAGCTTTGGCGGGTGAAAGACCGCAATGGCCGTGATTTCTGCCTTGGTCCTACGCACGAGGAGCTGATCAGTGTGACGGTGCGGGGCGATGTGCGCTCGTATAAGCAGCTGCCGCTGCTGCTTTACCAGATCCAGACGAAATACCGTGACGAGCGGCGTCCGCGTTTTGGCCTCATGCGCAGCCGCGAGTTTATTATGAAAGATTTGTATTCGTTTGACATTGACGAGGCAGGTCTCTCTGAAAGCTATGATAAAATGTATGACGCCTATTCCAGGGTATTTACCCGCTGTGGGCTGAACTTTCGCCCGGTAGAGGCCGATACCGGAGCGATTGGCGGCAAAGGCAGCCATGAGTTTATGGCTCTGGCCGAGGCAGGTGAAAGCGCGATTTTGTATTGCGATACATGCGATTATGCGGCAACCGACGAGATTGCTGGGCGCGACCCGCTGCCCGTGACGCTGGAGGAAATGCTGCCCATTGAAAAGGTGGATACGCCCGACTGCGGCACGGTGGAGGATGTGGCGAAATTTCTGAACGTACCGGCCAGCCGCATTGTTAAAACGATGTATTATCAGGCGGACGGCGAGCTGGTCATCGTGCTGATTCGCGGTGATAGGCGTATCAACGAAATTAAATTGCAGGGTCTTTTGGGCTGCAACGAATTGGCGCTGGCCGATAACGCTGAAATAGAGCAAAATGGCAGCAAAGTAGGCTATCTGGGGCCGGTCGGCGTAGAGAATATCAAGATACTGGCGGACGCAGAGGTGCCGCTGATGTTTAACGTTATTGTGGGTGCGAACGACGGCGAACGTCACCTGCTGAACGTCAATTTCCAGCGCGGCGATTTCCGCATTGATCAAACAGCTGATCTGCGCTATCTGGAGGAGGGCGAGCAGTGCCCGCATTGCGGCGGTCATCTGAAACTGGCTCGTGGTATCGAGGTGGGGCAGATATTCAAACTGCGCACCAAATACAGCGAGAGCCTGCATGTGAACTATACCGCCGAGGACGGCGCCGAGCACCCGATGGTGATGGGCTGTTATGGTATTGGCGTGGGGCGCACGCTGGCCGCGGTGATCGAACAGAGCCACGACAGCGACGGCATTATCTGGCCGGTGGCGGTGGCTCCTTATCATGTGGTTATTATCCCGGTGAATGACCGCGAGCAGGAACTGGTGGATACGGCAAACAAACTATATGACGAAATTTCGGCAGCAGGGCTGGAGGCCGTGTTGGACGATCGTGGCGAGCGCGCTGGAGTGAAGTTTAAGGACGCCGATCTGATCGGCTATCCCGTGCGGATAACCGTGGGCGCAAAGTCTCTGGCCAGGGGTTGCGTTGAAGTGAAGATACGCAAGACCGGTGAGATGCAGGAAATCCCGGTGGGTGACGTGACCGCCTGGCTGAAAGATTTTGTGCGACAGTCTTTAGCCAACGGATAAAACGGGCATTTGGGGAAGCCTGGAGCGATAGATTATTATTGGGTGATTTTTATGGATTTGGCACAAAAAGCTGAGCTGGCGGCGCGGTTGCTGACAGTACGCTCTGCTGTGGCGCGGGATTTTCTTCCTCTATCGGAGAGTTTGCCGGATACTGTACTTCCCGGCACCGGCTGGCTGGAGCGGGAAATGTTGCCTACGCTGGTTCTGCTGCCGGCGGTGGGGAAGGCAAATGCTTTACTGCGGGCGGAAAAGCTGGCGCTGGCGCTGGAGTTAAGCTTCCTTGCCGGAAGAGTACATGACAGGACGGCGGCGGCCGAACCTGTTAACGGACGGGCAATATTGGCTGGCGATTATCTATATACTAAAAGCGCCTTGACTTTGACTGACTGTGGCTTCGACGGCTGGTTGGGCAAAGTTGGCCGGGTGCTGGCGCGTCGCAGCGAGGCGCGGCGCCAGCGCCTGGACTGGCGGGAGCGCGCCTTTGTTCCGGAGGCGGAAAAGTTTGCCCTGTTACCGAAAGAAAACGCGGAGGGCATATCCTTAGCGGCGGCAATGGCGGCAGAGGCGGCGGGCATGACGCAAAAGGCGGCTGACGCTTACGCCGGGTTTGGTTTTTACCTTGGTATTTTGCAGGGGATAAGCCTATATGGTTACAAGTGGAGCGCGGCGGCAGAGGAAGCGGTCGATGCGGCGCGGGGCGCTTTGTTACATATCCCGTGTCTCTTGGAGGCAGCTGAGCAAATGCTGCTGGCTAAGCTTATAAGCGAAGAGCGGGAGGAGTGTCGGTGGTGCGGCGAGAGAGAACGGTTCGAAAGGCCGCAGATGATTGGCAGCAATGGCTGAAGCAGGAGCTTGCTCCGCTGGAGGATTATCTGCGCAGTGCGGTGAACTCTGATGATACACTGATCCAAAGCGCGGCGCTTTCGTTGATCGAGGCGGGTGGCAAACGTCTGCGCCCGGCGCTGGCATACCTTGCCGGGCGCATTTACGGGGCGGACTGGGAGCAAATGCTGCCTCTCTTAGCCGCGCTGGAGCTTATTCACACCGGAAGCCTTGTTCATGATGATGTTATCGATAAGGCTTCGCTCAGGCGGGGGCGCCCCACGGTGAGTTTCGTACATGGCGGCGCGGCAGCGTTGTATGTCGGTGATTTTTTGATCGGACGGTCATTGGAGCTGGTGGCGGTGTATCAAAATCCGCGTATTGACCGGGCGCTGAATCGAACAGTGTTGCAAATGTGCCGCGGCGAGCTTAATCAGGAACGCGATTTCTTCCGTCTCTCGCAGGGAACGCTGGCCTATTTTTACCGCATACGCTGCAAAACAGCCCTGCTGTTTGCCGGTAGTCTGGAGTGCGGCGCGGCGCTTGCCGGCGCGGCGGAAACTGCAGTGGATGGTTGCTGGCGGCTGGGCTATAATCTGGGGCTGGCATTTCAGATTATTGACGATTTGCTTGATCTGCTGGCCGACGAGCAGATGACCGGCAAACCGGCTGGTAACGATTTGAAGCAGGGCAACCTGACGCTGCCGGTGCTGCTGGCACTCCGGGAACCAGGGGCTGACCATCTGGCCACTGCGATACTGGGTATCCGGAAGGACAAGCCGGGGGCGTTGGCAGAGGCGTTGCGTTTGGTGCGTGAGTCTGACGGCGGGGCGCATGCTGCGGGAGTGGCCAGGCGGCTGCTTGAACGCGCCGGACAGGAATGCCGCAAGCTGCCGGCCTGCCGTGAACGCGAACATTTGGCCGGAGCTTTGCACAGCTTTGATAAGCAGCTGGCACAGCTGATTAAATAATACATATAACAGGAGGTTTGACAATGACTGTTAAAAAGTATCTTGAGCATTTGCCGAAAATCGATCCGGTGACCTATGTGGATGATTCGGCGGTTATTATGGGCATGGTGGAGTTGGCAAAGGGCGTAAGCGTCTGGCCGAACGTTACCATTCGCGGTGATGTGAACTATATCAAGATCGGTGAATACAGTAACGTGCAGGATAACGCCATGGTGCATGTTGCGGCGCAGCCCTGCCCGACCATTATCGGCTCGCATGTCACTATTGGCCATAGCGCGGTGGTGCACGCCTGTGTTATCGAGGACAACTGCCTTATCGGCATGGGCGCTGTGGTGCTGGACGGCGCGATCATCGGCCATGGCTCGATCGTGGGTGCGGGCGCGGTGGTGCCGCCTGGTAAAATTATTCCGCCGTATTCAAAGGTGATGGGAATTCCTGGCAAAGTGGCGGCCGCCATGACGGAGGAGGACGAACAGGAACGTATCCGCCATGCACGGCGCTATTGGAACCTGGCGGCCTGTTATATCGAAGGCGGCGAGAAGTATATGCTGGATGAACCGGAAATTCCTCTGCTGACCACTGAGCTGTACCAAAAGTATCTGTAATATAAGCAGCGCAAAGATTTTCCCAAAACCGTGCACTGGATATAAGTGTTAAGATCATTTATAACATTGCTGCTATTGCTGTGCGTTGCTGTTTGGCCGTCGGAAAGATTGTGGCTGTTTGGTGATTTGCCGCACTGGACGGCGAAAGCTGGCATAAGCGAGCCCTTTTCGGTCTTATATCTGCACGATAGACTGAACGACTTGGGGATACGGCTGGGCAGATGGTTTATGACAAACTGTATAATCGGAAAATGGGAAATTATTTCCTGCCGCCGTATTAGTAGTTTAACAAGTTGCTATCCTGATCTATACACAATGCAGCCAGCAAGTAAAATGCCGATTTATTTTGACTTTATAGTACTAATGGAAAGTTGATTGAAAATACGGTGTGGTAAAGATCGTCGCATTATAATGACGTCATGTTATGATAAATTGGCAGGATGTTATTGTATTTATGGAAAAAAATAAAAAAACTTCTTCCAAACTCTTGCGCTTTAGCAGGAAATGTTGTACAATCAAAGCAAACAAATGTTCGGTCTGGTGGCCGGGGTTGGAGGTTGACAAATGGCAGAAAGAGCAGCGACAGACAGAGCCGCGGCGTTGGAGGCCGCGCTGGCGCAGATTGAAAAGAATTTTGGTAAGGGCTCCATCATGAAAATGGGGGCTTCCGCCGCGCAGGGCATTGAGGTTATTCCCACCGGCTGTTTGCCGCTGGATATTGCGCTTGGCGTGGGCGGCATTCCGCGCGGGCGTATTGTGGAGATATACGGGCCGGAATCTTCCGGCAAGACTACGGTGGCGCTGCATATTGCTGCCGAGGCGCAGAAAATGGGCGGTACGGCAGCATTCATTGACGCAGAACACGCGCTTGATCCGGTTTACGCACATAATCTGGGCGTTAATTTGGATGATCTGCTGGTTTCCCAGCCGGACACGGGCGAACAGGCGTTGGAGATTGCCGAAGCGTTAGTTAGAAGCGGCGCGGTGGATCTGGTGGTGGTAGACTCGGTGGCGGCGCTGGTGCCACGGGCGGAGCTTGAGGGCGATATGGGCGATGCACATGTGGGCTTGCAGGCGCGTTTGATGAGCCAGGCACTGCGAAAACTGACCGGCGCGGTGAATAAAAGCCGCTGCGCCATCGTGTTTATCAATCAGCTGCGGGAAAAGGTCGGCGTAATGTATGGCAACCCGGAAGTCACTCCCGGCGGCCGCGCGCTGAAGTATTATGCAACCGTGCGTATCGACGTGCGTCGGGTGGAGACGCTGAAGCAGGGTGGTGATAGCGTGGGTAACCGCACTAAAGCCAAAATTGTCAAGAACAAGGTGGCCCCGCCGTTCAAAATGGCGGAGTTTGATATTGTGTTTGGCGAGGGCATTTCCCGCGTTGGTTCGTTGCTGGATTTGGGTGTGAACCTGGACGTGATCGACAAGAGTGGTTCCTGGTTTGCTTATAAGGGCGAGAAGATCGGCCAGGGGCGTGAGAACGCCAAGAAATATTTGAAAGAAAACCCTGCTGTTTTTGCCGAGGTGGAGGCTAAGGTGCGCGAGCTTTCGGTGACATCTAACCGTCTTGCTTTTGGCACCACCGACGACGAGGCGTAATAAGTCAAAAATATTTGCAGAACCTCTCTCCTTTAGGAGAGAGGTTTTTTTGCGCTTTTTTGCAGTTACGGCAGCAAAATAGTTCAGCTCAGACGGTTAAAAAATTTTTGGCCTTATTTTGACAAAATTTACCAATACAAAACTTTTCCACACCAACAATTGGACGTAAACAGGCTGTCTTACCACCACAATTTGTGTTTGAGAAGGGTAAGTTGCGAAAAAGAGCGTTTTACTGTTCTTGTGACCGGTTGAAAAAAGTTGTAAAAGGCTATTGATTTTTTTTAAAAACTCGGTTAAAATGGTGCCAAGGTGCAAAAAGGTGGTAAATGAGTGCATCTTAGTGTTAAAAAGTGGTAGTATAATAGTTGTGGTTTTGGCGGCAAAGCACCGAGCCGTATGCGGGAGGTGAGAGCAGATGTCTTTTATGGGAACGTATCAGAATAACGTGGACCCTAAGGGTCGCGTCAGCATTCCCGTAAAGTATCGTGAAGCTCTCGGCGAACGTTTTTATGTGACTAAGGGTTTTGACCGCTGCATTGATATCCACACGGTGGCCAGCTGGGAAAAGCTGGCGGGCAAATTGCACAAGCTTTCCGTCACCAAACGGGATATGCGCGATTTTGTGCGTTTCATTTTTGGCAACGCCACCGAAGTTGAACTGGACAAGCAGGGGCGGATATTGTTGCCGTCGTTGCTCCGCGAGACGGTGGGTATCGAAAAAGAGGTTGTTGTGATGGGCGTGGGCGATAAAATCGAGATCTGGGATAAGGCGACATGGGAGAAGCATCAGCAGGAGCTTAGCCAGCATATTGCCGATATTTCCGAAAATGTGGGCGCATTTGACGTTGACGTGGATATTGATTTGTAATCGTTCCGCATTGTGGCAGGTATGGTGGTGTGTAGAAAAATCTGACAGAACGGCGGCAGGGAGTGAGCATGACGGCAGCGGAGCGGGAATTTAAACATTTGCCGGTTTTGTTTTCTGAGGTCATGCAAAGCCTGAACCTGAGATCCGGTACGGTTTTTGTTGACGGTACTTTGGGCGGTGGCGGCCATGCCGAGGGTATTCTGCACCGAACGGCGCCGGACGGAGTGGTCATTGGTATTGATCAGGATGCAGACGCTTTGGCGGCGGCAGGTGCCCGGCTGGCTCCATACGGTGGACGGTTTCGTCCTGTACGGGCTAATTTTGCCGAGATCTTGGATGTGCTGTGCGAGCAGAATATCCCGCAGGTAGACGGTGTTTTGTTGGATATCGGCGTTTCCTCTTATCAGCTGGACACGCCGGAGCGCGGTTTTTCCTATATGAGCGACGGCGCCCTCGATATGCGTATGGACAGACGCAACGGGGCGACGGCGGCGGACTTGCTGGCGAAATTGTCAGCCGAAGAGTTGGCGGATATCATATATAAGTATGGCGAGGAGAAGTTTTCCCACCGCATTGCCCAAAGAATCGTGGCGGCTAGAGAGCAGCAGCCGATAACTGGCACTTTGCAATTGGCCGAGATCGTGGCTGGGGCGATACCGTCCAAGGCGCGGCGGGTCGAAAAGCAGCATCCGGCCAAAAGGACGTTTCAGGCGTTGCGTATTGCTGTAAACGATGAACTGGGTGTGCTGGAGCGTGGTCTGGCCGCAGCATTTACCGCCTTGAAACCGGGCGGACGGCTGGCGGTGATCACATTTCATTCGCTGGAAGACAGGATAGTTAAAACGTATTTCGCCGAGCGGTGCCAAGGCTGTATCTGCCCGCCGGAGTTTCCCGTTTGTGTATGCAATCGGCAGCCGGAGGGGAAGCTCTTACAACGCAAGCCGATAACGGCGGGCGAGGCAGAACTTGCCGTCAATCCCCGTGCCCGCAGTGCGAAGCTTCGGGTGATTGAGAAACTGTAATAAGAAAAATCGTGCCGTGTAATGAATTGGGATTTTGAAACGGCGGAAAGGAAGTGACCGGATTTGCAGGCAGCAACGGCAAAACGTAACATGACGGAGGCTGAACGCAGGCGCTATGCTTTTCGAGTCTATGAACACGCCGGCGACGACATGGCGGAGGCCAGGGCGAAAGCCAAGCAGCAGGCTGCTGCCAACCGGCGCGCCAAGGTGAACCTGATGGTCGGGGTGTTTGCGGTTTTCCTGCTCAGCATGGGTTATATGCTGCTGAACACGCAGGTCACGGTCATCGGCTATGAAATCAACCAACAGATGGCGGCCAACAACGAATTGGCTAATGATAACACCCGCTTGGTGTTGGAGATCGAGCAGGCTACCAGTCCGGAAAAGGTGGCAGGATTTGCCGTCGAGCATTTCAACATGGTGACGGCGACGGATGAATCAGTTATCTACTATGACGCGGCTGCCGCCGGGAACACGGCGGGCAATATCCGCACCGGCATGGCGGTAGATCAGGCGGCACTGGGCTTCGGCACGCTGGAAGTCATTGACGAAGGCGGCTCAGAGAGCCTGATTGAAAGCATCGGCACGTTTTTGCAGCAGTTAACTTCCGGCAGCGGCGTGCAGCTCGGTATGAGTGATTAAGTTGAATAAGCGATGAAATAAAGCCAGTGCCAGCAGCTCCGGCTTTATTTCTATATTCTGCGCAAGTTAAAAATAAGGGCGAAAAAGCGCAAATCCCTCCGGCGGCGTATATTTGCGGCAATGGGTAATATATATTTCTTAAGCGTATCAGGCGGAATTTGGCAGAGAGGAGGCGGAATATCATGCGGCGCAGCAATTATGTGGCCGGCAAAAAGCTGACATACATATTTTTCTTTCTGGCCGTCTGCTTTTTTGTGGTGGCGGCGGGTCTGGCTTACCGGACTCTTGTGCAGGGGGCGGAGCTTCAGGCCAAGGCGGAAAATTCCCGCACCCGCTCGGTAACTGTGGCGGCCAACCGCGGCACGATTTTTGACCGCACTGGTTCGGTGTTGGCTGTTAGTGTCAGCACGGATTCTGTGGCCGTCAATCCCAGCCAGATCGATGACGCCTCTGTTCCGGAGGTGGCCGAAAAGCTGGCGGCTATTCTGGACATTGATTATGATACCATTTACCAGCGCATTACTAAAAATTCTTATTTTGAGTGGGTGAAGCGCAAGGCCGATTTTGACGTGGTGGCCGAGCTTACAGTGGAGATGGAAGAGGATAAACTGCCGGGCGTTATGTTGGTGGAGGAAACGCAGCGTTATTATCCCAAGGTGGAACTGGCAGCCAATCTTCTGGGGTTTGCCGGGATTGACAATCAGGGTCTGGAGGGTGTCGAGTATTCCTATGATGAAATCCTGAAAGGCGTGGACGGCAGCATCGTCACCGAGTATGATAGCAACAACAACATTGTGCAGCAGGCCATTCAGGAATATAACCAGCCACAGGATGGCTATAATATTTATCTGACCATTGATGAGAACATTCAGTATTTTGCCGAACGTGAACTGGATGCGCTGATGACGAGTGAAAACCCGCCCAAGGCAGCGGCAGTTCTGGCGATGGATCCGCAGACAGGGGAGATTCTTTGCTGGGCAAACCGTCCGACTTATGATCCGAATCACTATCAGGACTATGACGCGAGCTACCGGCGCAATATGCTGATTACGGATACCTATGAGCCAGGCTCGGTGTTCAAGATAGTGACGGCTTCGGCGGCGCTGGATTCAGGTGCGGCCACGTTGAACGACCGTTTCTATGACCCGGGTTACATTCAGGTCTCCTCGCACAAAATCAAGTGCTGGCGTTCGTACCGTCCGCACGGCAGTCAAAGTTTTGCCGAAATTATCCAGAACTCCTGCAACCCGTGCTTCGTGAATCTGGTGCAGAAGATGGAGGCCATGCAGAAAGGCACTTTCTATAAGTATATCGACGCTTTTGGTTTTGGCAATATCACCGGTCTGGGGCTGCAGGGCGAGGCTAAGGGCATTGTGATCGACGAAGATAAAGTCAGCCAGCTGGATTTGGCGACCATGTCCATTGGCCAG